>JAGNUG010000172.1 GCA_017987115.1 Flavobacteriales bacterium
ACCCACTAAAAAGGTTGCCCGGAGTTCGACTCCCGCTCCAAAATCGTGTGCTCTTATCTTTGTGCTCCATCAAAATCCCCAGTGCCGTGCAAGCCATCGACTCCTACATTAAAGCGAACGAAGAACGTTTTCTCGATGAATTACTCGACCTCCTGCGTATTCCAAGCGTGAGTGCGGACCCCAAGTTCAAGGGGGATGTGGCCCGGTGCGCTGAGGAAGTAAAAAAACGCATGGTGGAGGCAGGATTGGATAATGTAGAGGTCTGCCCCACGGTAGGCCATCCGATCGTTTATGGCGAGAAGATTGTGGACCCTGCAAAACCAACGGTACTGGTCTACGGCCATTATGACGTGCAACCTGCTGACCCGCTGGATCTTTGGACGAGCGGCCCGTTCGAACCGGTGATCAAAGACAAAATGATCTACGCACGTGGAAGTGCAGATGATAAAGGTCAATTCTATATGCACGTGAAAGCGATCGAGACCATGATGAAAAATGGCGGTCTACCGTGCAACGTGAAGGTGATGATCGAAGGTGAAGAAGAAGTGGGCAGCACCAATCTCAGCATTTTCGTAAAAGAGAACAAAGAGCGCCTAAAGGCCGATGTGGTCCTGATCAGCGATACGGCCATGATCGCGAATGATGTGCCCAGTATCAATACAGGTCTGCGCGGACTTAGCTATGTGGAAGTGGCGGTCACTGGCCCTAACCGTGATCTGCATAGCGGCGTATATGGCGGTGCGGTCAGCAATCCGATCAATGCGCTGTGCGATATGATCTCCAGCCTTCATGACGAGGACCGGAAAATCGCCATTCCAGGATTCTATGAAGCTGTAGCGGAATTGAGTGCTGCTGAGCGTGCTGCTTTGGCAGAGGCGCCTTTCGATGAGAAAGCGTACGTGAAAGACCTTGATATCGATGATGTCCGTGGTGAAAAGGGCTATTCTTCGGAAGAACGCAGTAGTATACGACCTACATTGGACGTGAACGGTATTTGGGGCGGTTACATCGGTGAAGGTGCCAAAACGGTTCTGCCAAGCAAGGCATTTGCCAAGATCAGCATGCGCTTGGTCCCGAATCAGAAAAGCGAGGCCATCACCAAATTGTTCCAGGACCACTTCACGAAGATCGCACCACCCGGTGTGAAAGTGGTTGTAACACCACACCACGGCGGTGAAGCTGCCGTTACGCCCATCGATAGCCCAGCATACTTGGCCGCAAGCAAGGCCATGGAAGAGACATTCGGTAAAAAGCCGATCCCAACACGCGGCGGTGGCAGTATCCCGATCGTGGCGCTCTTCGAAGAGGAATTAGGTTTGAAGACCGTACTCTTCGGCTTCGGGTTGGATAGCGATAACATCCACAGTCCCAACGAGAAGTACGGTGTGTTCAATTACTTCCAAGGTATCCGATCCATTCCTCGGTTCTTCCATCATTTCGCTTCAAGTGCTTCCTAGACCGAAGCATTTATCGATGTATTTGATGTGTGGCCGATCCAAGTCGCGCTGGCTTGCCAGCAGTTCGTGCTTGTTACTCCTTGTTCTATTGCTTAGCAATTGCAGCTACAAAGAGGTGGTATTCAAGGGAGTACATGAAATTAAGGTAGGCAAATTCGATAAAGCCGGGATGGAAGTCACCGCCACTGTTGCGCTGGACAATCCAAATTCCTATTCGATCAAAGTGAAGGACCCGGACGTGGATGTATTCTTGAACAACCTCTATCTCGGCAAAGCACATCTGGACCGCCGTGTAGTGCTTGCAGCGCGCAGCTCGGAGGTCTATACTATTCCCCTTCACGCAAGTTTCGATGGTGGCGGTAGCAACGTACTCGCTGCACTTATCTCCACCGCTATCTCGGGAAAAGGAGAACTGAAACTGAAAGGCACTGTGACCGGTGGTTTAGGCCCTTTCTTTCGTAAAAAGTTCCCGTTCGAGGAGACGGAAATGATCGACCTGAGAGGAAATTAGCTCCCTACCGCCGTATTCCTGATCGCGGATTCCTGATTCCCAGAATTCATAATTCTATTCAGGATCGGCTTCGGGAGTCAGCGATATAAATGAATATGCAATCACCCTAGCTTTTAACAATGCCGAGGTCACGACCTCCTGAAGCCAAAGTGATAGCTGAATCCGAAGTTGCCGGGAATCAGCAATTAGGAATCGATCAAGGCGAGCAATTAGGAAATTCACAACACAACTTCCTTTCTCAATACTACCGGATAACCGAATAGGCCATGTGCTTCTGTTATTTTGATCTTTCTACCCACCGGACCGACAAGATCCTTGTACGTGCTGCGCGCAAAGGGAAAACCTTCGAGGTAATTATCCTTGAAATTGTAGGTGATAAGCGTTCCGCTTGTATCTACGATCCCCACTTCATGTGTGGTATAGGTCGGTGTTCCATGAATAAAGAAATTGGCCCACAACAATACGCTTGTACCAATGGGCCCAACCGCCAATAAATTGAATAGGAACCATTCCAGCTGTTCCATGCCCAGCCACAAACCTGAGCGCAAATAAGGTAGCAGGTTGCCGGCAAAACAACACACCAGAAATACCCGGAACAGTAAGGACGGATCGATCAACGTCCATGGGGCCACAGTGAATAAACTGAACATTCCAACGAACAAGCCAAGCCCCATAACGGTTCCCGGCCAGGTCTGTTCCCGAACGCCATGCACGTTGCTGTGTTGATGCGTGGCTGATGAAGGCTTGGATGCCCTGCTAAGCATGTTGTTCCTTTGCTTACCCATGTTACGTTCACTCTTCTTGAAGGCGAGTGCTGTTGCTAGCCTGTTCTCACTAGCAGCTTGCGCACAGCGGGGCACTCCTTCAGATACGGCGATCCAAGATACCATGCACGCACATACCAACCGCCTTGCCAACGAAAGCAGTCCATATCTGTTGCAACATGCGCACAATCCGGTGGATTGGTACCCATGGGGTGAGGAGGCTTTTGCCAAAGCTCGTGAAGAAAACAAATTGATGCTCATCAGCATTGGATACAGCAGTTGCCACTGGTGCCACGTCATGGAACGCGAGAGTTTCGAGAACGACAGCGTTGCTCAAGTAATGAACGAACGATTCGTTTGCATAAAGGTGGATCGCGAGGAAAGGCCGGATGTGGATCAAGTGTACATGAGTGCCGTGCAACTCATGACAGGACGTGGGGGATGGCCTTTGAATTGTTTTGCACTGGCAGATGGAAGACCTGTCTTTGGTGGTACGTATTTCCCTGCCGATCAATGGACCAAGATCCTGGTGGAACTGAATGATAAGTGGACCAAGGAACCGGACCAGGTAATTGAATATGCCGAACGCCTTAAAAATGGGGTTGCCGCACAGAGCGTTGTGGAGCCGGTTGAGGTCAAGGGTGAATTTGATCGAAAGGTGCTTCAGGAAATGGTTGATGCGTGGTCGCCTACCTTCGATCTGGAGAACGGCGGACCGGACAAAGCACCTAAATTCCCGATCCCGAACAACTATGAATTCCTGCTGCGTTATGGTACACTGTCAAAAGACAAAGAACTCCTAGAATATGTAGAGCTGACGTTGGATAAAATGGCCTATGGTGGCATCAACGATCAAGTCGGCGGAGGCTTTGCGCGCTACAGTACCGATGCGATCTGGAAAGCGCCGCATTTCGAGAAAATGCTATACGACAATGCACAGCTCGTATCACTTTATAGTCAAGCGTATCAGGCGTTCAAAAAGCCGCTCTACAAAGAGACAGTAGAGCACACCTTGGAATTCATAGCGCGCGAAATGACCTCTGCGGAAGGCACATTCCATAGTGCGTTGGATGCTGATAGTGAAGGCGAGGAAGGCCTTTTCTACGTCTGGGAAAAAGATGAACTGCAAACGGTGCTCGGTGCCGAATACGATCTGGCCGCTGCCTACTACAACGTGGATGCCGCAGGTCGTTGGGAGCAAGGCCGCTACATTCTATTGCGGCAAAAAGGTGATGCGGAATTCGCAGAGAAATTCGGGATCCCGGTAAGTGAACTGAAAGAACGTGTTACCAAGATCAACGCGACCCTGCTTGAAGTACGGAGCAAACGGATACGCCCGGGACTGGATGATAAATCGCTGACCTCATGGAACGCGATGATGATCAAAGGTTATTGCGATGCGTATGAAATGCTTGGAACGAAAGCATACCTGGATCGCGCCACGGGAACCATGGACATCTTCCTGAAAAAATGCAAACGGCCCGATGGCGGTCTTTGGCATTTGTACAAGGATGGCAAAGCGAGCATCAATGGTTACTTGGAAGACTATTCTTTCATGATCGAAGCGTTGAACGCCTTGTACGGCATCACCTTCGATGAACGGTGGTTGAACGAAGCGCGATCACTTGCCGACTATTCCATCGCACACTTCCATGATGCCAAGACCGGCACCTTCCATTTCACCAGTGACCTGGACCCCGCGCTGATCGCACGCCCAAGTGAGTTACACGATAATGTGATACCCGCTTCCAACAGCAGCATGGCCAAAGGCCTGTTCCAATTGGGTCAATTATTCGATAGTGAAGTGTATAGCACGATCAGTAATACCTTGCTGCATACCATGACACAACGCATGGCTGCTTACCCAAGCGGACATAGCAACTGGGCACAACTACTCTTGGCTCATGTGTTCGCTTATCCGGAGATCGCCATCACTGGACCCAAAGCCGTGAGCATGCGTGCACAATTCATGGAACACTATTTGCCGAACAGGCAGTTCATGGGTAGCACTACGGCCAGTACAATTCCGTTATTGGAAGGGAAGACGGTGGATGTAACCATGATCTATGTGTGCTTCGATAAGTCGTGCAAACTACCGGTGGAAACAGTTGATAACGCTTTGAAACAGATACAGTGAAACAGTCGATCCTTTTTATCCTTTGTGTGTGCGGCGTTACTGCTATGAACGCACAAGCCTTGATCGTTCTGCCGGTCGATGACGATACGCATACCATTCAGTTCAACCCGACATTCATCAAGAGCAACAGGATCACCACGATCCTAGGCAAGCAAATGGTGAAACGCGATAATGAACCCATGCGTCCCAAAGGCAGTTCCTATTACTATCGCTTCGATGAGAAAGGGCACACGGTATATAGCAACAATGCATTCGGCCATCCCGGTAGCGGGCGTGATACCGCTTCTATAACCTACACCTACGATGAGGCCGATCGTGTAACGCAACGTATGCGCAATGACCTTGGTGGCCATTATTCCTACACCATCGACTATGGCGTTCATGGCCTGCCCGAACGCGAAACCTATTCGCGTATCGAGAACCTTGGCACCGACAGGTATAATGTGATCCCCGGCGAGGTTACAGTGATCAGTG
>JAGNUG010000062.1 GCA_017987115.1 Flavobacteriales bacterium
TGGCGGTTGGCGGTTGGCGGTTGGCAGTACGCAGTAGGCAGTGGGCAGGATTCAAGATTCAAGTCGCAAGTCTCAAGATACAAGACTTAAGAGGCAGGTCTCAAGATTCAAGACTCAAGAGGCAAGTCTCAAGATTCAAGTCGCAAGATTCAAGATTCAAGTCGCAAGATTCAAGATTCAAGTCGCAAGTCTCAAGATACAAGACTTAAGAGGCAGGTCTCAAAATTCAAGACTCAAGACTCAAGATTCAAGATTCAAGATTCAAGTCGCAAGATTCAAGATTCATGATTCAAGACTCAAGACTCAAGATTCAAGATTCAAGTCGCAAGTCTCAAGATACAAAACTTAAGAGGCAGGTCTCAAAATTCAAGACTCAAGATTCAAGATTCAAGAGGCAATACTCAAGAAACAAGTTTCGAGATGAAAGATCTACGAGACAGTAGGAAGCCGAACAGCAAGATGTCCCTTGTAGGGGAGAAGGCGAAAAGTCAAGCAACACCATTGGGTGCATTGGAACGGATCATTTCATCCCGATATTTGCGTGGAACATTTTAGCACAAAAACACATGGCAACAGGTAAGGTAACTACAGCACCACTCCGTAAGATCGGTATTTTGGGTTCGGGGATGGTTGGTCAGGTTCTGGCGAAAGGATTCTTGGAGCACGGCCATGAAGTGATGATCGGTACACGGAACCCGGATAAGCTGGCGGAGCTGGTGGAGAAATTTCCGGAGATCGGTGTGGGGAGCCATAAGGAAGTCGCTGCCTTCGCGGATATTGTTGTGTTGGCGGCTAAGGGCACGGCAGCGGAAATGGTGATCCGGTTATGCGACAGTAATGATCTAGTAGGAAAAGTGGTGATCGACACCACCAATCCCATTGCTGATGCGCCACCTGAAAATGGAGTGTTGAAGTATTTTACCACGTTGGACCAAAGCCTGATGGAGAAATTGCAACTAGTGAGCACCGGAGCATACTTCGTAAAGGCATTCAACAGTGTGGGCAATGCTTATATGGTGGATCCGAATTTCACGGAAGGCCGCCCGACCATGTTCATCTGTGGGAACAATGAAGCTGCAAAGAAAACCGTGACCGCCCTGCTGGCCGATTTCGGTTGGGATGCCGAGGACATGGGCGGCGTAGAGGCTGCAAGGGCCATAGAGCCGCTGTGCATGTTGTGGTGCTTGCCCGGATTCATACGGAACCAATGGACGCATGCGTTCAAGCTGTTGAGGAAGTGACCAGGCGAATATCGAACATCGAATACTGAATAACGAAGGGTTGAAAGCGTGAGGAGCAGAGAGCCACAAGCCACAAGCCGCAAGCCGCAGGCCACAGACTGCTTGTTTGAACGCCATTGACCGACGACCTACAACCCGTAGTTTCGCGCCATGGAGCACGCACCCGTTTTGTTTTTTGGTCGCAACCCGGCGATGATGTCCATTGTGGACCTTCAATTGAAAGCCACGGGCATAACAGCAAAGGGCTTTATCAAGCTGAGCGAATTGATGGCGGAATTGGAACAAGGCCATGCGAAAATGCTGGTCATTGGTGGTGGCGTTGAAGATGCACCACGTGCGCAATTGAAGACCTGGTGTGCGGCAAATAAGGTGCTGGTATTGGAGCATAGCGGCGGTCCGCAGAGTTTGCCGGATGAAATTGCAGGAGCATTGACCTAATGCATCTTTCCTTGTACATACTTCGATCGAATTAGCCGCGTTATCTTGGCCGACCTCTAACTCCGGCCCCCAAGCTGTGCAGCACGTACAGCATCGAACTATGCGTTCCCTATTCGCTTTACTTTTCTTACTTGCTACTGAAACGATCATTGCCCAGATCGGCACGCTAGCTGGCGTAGTGCGCAATGAATTGGGCGATCCGGTCCCGGCTGTTGTATCCATTGAAACCATTGGCCGCAGCGTAACAGCCGATGAGCAAGGCAACTATTCCATTCAACTACCAGCGAAGGAACGTGTTGTTGTTTCCTGGACCTACACGGGTCTGACCAAGGTGGAACGCAGTTATTCCTTGCGTGATGGCGAAGTAAGAACGGTGGATATGAGCATGCCGTTCTTTACGCTGAACCCCGCTAAAGTGGAAGGTGAACGACGTGGAGGAGGCACAGGACTGGAGCAATTGGACCCGCGGATCACCAGTTTTGCACCAACGATCCAAAACGGTGTGGAATCGTTGCTGAGCGGCCAGACCGGCGTGGTTATGCGCAATGAACTGAGCAGTGGCTACAGTGTGCGCGGTGGCAACTTCGATGAGAACCTTGTCTACGTCAACGACATTGAGGTGTACCGCCCTTTCCTTGTGCGTGCTGGTCAACAAGAAGGCTTGAGCTTTCCGAACCCGAATCTCATAGAGCGTTTGCAATTCAGCGCAGGTGGATTCGAAGCACGTTTCGGAGATAAACTAAGCAGTGTGCTCGATATCACGTACAAACGTCCTACGGAATTCAAGGGCAGCGCAACAGGAGGATTATTGGGTGGAACTGTGCATCTGGAGAGTGCCATGGCGAACAAACGGTTACGGCAGATCACCGGATTCCGCTACCGCACGAATCAATTGATCATCAGCGGTCTGGACACCAAAGGCGAATACCGCACGGGCTACACGGACTTACAAACCTATTGGACCTATGACCTTACGCCCAATACGGAACTGGGTTTCCTTGGGATCTATTCCAGCAATAAATACAACGTAGTGCCGCAGGACCGTGAAACTGAATTCGGACCGTTCAACATGCCGTTGCGGTTTACGGTATTCTTTGAAGGCCAGGAAAAAACGGCTTTCGAAACCCTGTTCGGCGCCTTGGACCTGAACATAAAAGCCAGCAAGGACCTGAAGTTGAAATTCACTGCAAGCGCGTTCCAGACCTATGAGACCGAGCGGTTCGATGTGCTTGGTCAGTACCGTTTAGGTGAGCTTGAACGTGATCCGAACAGCGATCAGTTCGGCGAGGTGGTCCGTGATCTCGGTGTTGGTACGTTCCTGGAACATGCTCGGAACCAGTTGGATGCTAAGGTGTACACCGTTGCGCACAAAGGCTATCTGAAACGACCGAAAAGCTATATTCAATGGGGACTGGACGCGCGTGCGGAAGCCATCAACGATAAGCTGAGCGAATGGAACCTGGTCGATAGCGCGGGATTCAGCATACCACTGAACGATCAGGAAACCTTGGCACTAAGCAACACACTGAAAAGCAAGTTGAACTTGGAAAGTGTACGTGCATCAGCCTACTTACAGAACACCTGGCGCTGGAACCGTGGATACAACAAATACTGGACGCTCATAGCCGGAGCACGCGCACAGCATTGGAGCTACAACCAACAGACCGTAGCTAGTCCGCGCTTACGGTTGACCTATAATCCGGGATGGACCAAGGTCAAGGCCGCTGGCGATACGGTAGATCTGGATTATAGTTTTTGGGCTGCGACCGGATACTACTACCAGATGCCATTCTACCGGGAAGTACGGCGCATGGACGGCACGTTGAATCCGGACATCCTTGCACAAAAAAGCATTCACTTCCTGTTGGGCATGGATCGCAGATTCCCGATCTGGAACCGTCCGTTCAAATTCACGGCTGAAGCATACTACAAATACATCACTGACCTGATCCCTTACGAGGTCAGTAACGTCAGGATCCGCTACTTGGGGACCAACAATGCAAAAGCCTATGCGACCGGTCTCGATCTGAAGCTCAACGGGGAATTCATTGAAGGGGTGGAAAGTTGGGTCGGTGTTGGTCTGCTTCAAACGCGAGAGGACGTCTTGGACGATTTCTATTACAACCGATACAATGCAGCCGGCGACCTCATTCAACCCGGTTTCACATTTGACCAGACCGCTGTGGACAGCGTGCGTGTTGAGCCCGGTTTTATACCTCGTCCGACGGACCAACGCGTGAATTTCGCATTGTTCTTCCAGGATGAAATGCCCCGTTGGCCGACGTTCAAAGTGGCCATCAGCATGGTCTTCGGTACGCGGTTGCCGTTCGGCCCACCGAATGACAACCGATTCAGCGACACCTTGAGGACCGACCTTTACCAGCGTGTGGATATTGGCTTTTCGAAGCAACTACTTGGCGCTAAAGGACAAGAAAAGCAAGGATTTCTTCGCCATATCGATGACCTTTGGATCAGTGTGGAGGTCTTCAATCTGTTGGGCATAAACAACACGATAGACCACACGTGGGTTACCGATGTAACAGGCCGGCAGTATTCGATCCCGGACTACCTGACACCTAGGCGGTTCAACCTGAAGATCCTTGCTTGGTTCTAGCTAGGAGCAGAAGTCGCCTCAATACAGCGCTATTGATCGCAAGGAACAGCAGCACCCTAGCCTCATTTCCCCTAATTTAGCAGCACTATGACCCGAAATGAACTGATCTTGCTGCTGACCGTTGTAACGCTCACGGCGTGCGGCACGAAGAAATACGTAGCTGCTAGTTTTCCAAGCGGTAAGCCCGAAGTGGTTGTTTTCATGTCCGGCAAAGGAGAGAATGCCGAGAAGGTCATGGAGAAGGTCTTCTACCCGAACGGTCAGATCGAATACATCGGTCAATTCCAGAATGGCGTAGAGCATGGTGAATGGACCTACTACTATGAAAATGGCACCAAGAAATTCGTAGAGCATTGGGAGAACGGATTGGAGACAGGCATCCACTACGACTATTCACCTGATGGCCAAGTCTATCGCGAGCTGCATTACGAAGCTGGGAAGTTGATCCGTGAGGTTGATCGTTCGAAGCAGTAGGTTTTCTTTTGATCAGTTGATGTAATTGATGTGCTAATTAGCTGATCGAAAATTGCTGATCGTTGATTACTGATCGCTGATCACGTCGGACAACGGACCACTATCAACGAACAATTTACAACATCCCTAGCTTTACCCCCAATGCCCCGCCTACCCTCCTGGCACCGTTTTCCCGGTAGGTACACGATCGTGTTCGGTGCGTTACTGTTGGCCTTGTTCATCATTGAACAGATCAACGGGCGCTTTTGGCTGAATGACTTCCGCGTGTATTATGGTGCAGGGGCTGCGCTGCTCAGTGGTGATCCGCTTTATGGCATAGCCCATGGTCTGGATTCGGGGTTCTTCAAATACGCGCCTGTACTTGCATTATTCTACGCACCATTTTCGCTGCTCCCTTATGGCCTTGCTGCAAGCGTACAGTATGCGCTGATCGCCTACGCATTTATTGATGGTTCCATACGGATCGATCGGTTGATCCGCGAACGGTTCATGCAAGGCAAAGCGCCGAATTACTGGCCCTTGTTCCTAACGGCATTGGTCTGCGTGGTACACCTGCATCGCGAATTGCATTTGGGGAACATCAACATGCTCTTGCTGTGGGTTCTGATCTTAGCATTAGAAAAAATGATCAATGGCAGGATAACTTTCGGAGCAATACTTCTTGGTCTAGCGATCCTTGCAAAACCTCATTTCGTGGTGCTTTTACCGTTGCTCCTGGTATTCGGCAAATTCAGATCATTGACTGTTTCGTTGATCACGCTGATCGCGGGGGTGATAGTTCCTGCACTGTTCTTGGGGCTGACAAAGACCATTGCGCTGCATGGCGAATGGCTCAATGCAATGGCGGAACACAACGCGGCATTGATCTACACACAAGGTGATGATCTGCGTGCAGTGAACACCGTTTATTCGTTCCTTCATCGTGGAATTTTCAAGTATTTCATGGCTCCATCGAATTTGGAGGCCTACGTTCTGCTTCTCGCCATCGCAACCTTTTTTGGCGCAGGGATACTTTGGATGAAAAGCAGGATGAAAGATCAGGAAACACTTTTCACCATGGGCTTTTTGATACTTGTAGCGATGGTCCCTAGCATTACATTGACCGATACTGAACACTTCCTGTTAGCTCTGCCGCTGATCGCCTATTTGGTGCATCACCTTGTTCCACGACCCGATCCGAAGTGGTTGATATGGATATGTGTTCCCATCTTGTTCGCATATGGCGGGAATTGGGAAGATGCCCTCGGGGCATTGAGCGGGCGTATGAACTATTATGGTGTATTAGGAATAAGCAACCTTGGAGTGATCCTGCTCTGCAGTTACTTGTTCGTTCGATCGAACCAACTGGAATCGAGCGTGTCCAAACTTTGAAAACTGATGAACATGCGTCATTTATTAACCGTCACTTTCTCGCTCATTCTCCTGATCAGCAAGGCACAAGAACCGTACTTCCCGCCAGTCACAGGCACTACTTGGGAAACTGTTGACCCATCGGCATTGGGCTGGTGCGCAGACCAGATCCCACCGTTGTTGAATTTCTTGGACAGCAACAACACCAAGGCCTTCATCGTATTGAAAGATGGGCGTATCGCGATCGAACATTACTTCGATACATTCACACAGGACAGTTTGTGGTATTGGGCATCTGCCGGGAAAACGATGACGAGTTTTCTGGTCGGTTTGACACAACAGGACGGATCACTTGATATTAACCAACCCAGTAGCACATACTTAGGCGCCGGTTGGACAAGTTGCACACCAGCACAGGAACAAGCGATCACCGTGCGGCATCAGTTGAGCATGACCACCGGGTTGGATGATACCACTGGCGATGTGGACTGCACGGACCCTGAATGTCTGAACTACTTGGCCGATCCGGGAACACGTTGGGCGTACCACAACGCGCCCTATACACGGCTGGATGGCGTCCTGGAGAATGCCACAGGATCAACATTGAACAGTTTTGTATTCTCCCGATTGACCCAACCTGCAGGCATCTCCGGTGCTTATGTTCAAGTAGGGTTCAACAACGTATTCTTCAGCAAACCGCGTAGCATGGCACGTTTTGGACTGTTGATGTTGAACCAAGGCACCTGGGACACCACACCGATCATGACCGATATGAACTACTTCACGGAGATGACCACGTCGTCACAAACGATCAACAATTCCTATGGTTATCTGTGGTGGCTGAACGGTCAATCGAGTTACCAACTTCCTGCATCGCAATTCGAATTTCCAGGCATGTTGATGCCCAATGAACCCGCCGATGGGTACAATGCGCTAGGCAAGAACGGGCAATTCATCAATGTGATCCCCAGCGAAGGGATCGTATTGGTACGCATGGGCAATGCACCTGATGGATATCCAGTGCCCTACTTGCTCAATGATGAGATCTGGGTGCGTTTGAATGCCGTATTGTGCACAGTAACATCGATCAGTGATCCATCAAGTTCACACCAAGAGCCAATGCTCTATCCGAATCCGACCAGCGGATCAATAACGATCAAAAACGCCGGAAACCGTAAGCCCCATAGCGTGACTTTGGTCGGTACGGATGGTCGCAGGCACACTGAAATAGTCAATAACAACACCATCGAGATCAGCGACCTCGTCGAGGGGATCTATAACGCTGAGGTCACCTTTTCAGATGGCACAAAAATTCGCGAAAAGATCACCGTGATCAAGTGAATCAACACATTTTCCGATCTTCTGATCGTCCAATTGTCTGATCAACTATGCGAATTGCTTCACGCTAAGCGCAATGATCCGACAACACTCCATCAGTTGCTCTTCGGTGATCACCAACGGTGGCGCAAAGCGAATGATGTCCCCGTGTGTTGGCTTGGCGAGCAAGCCGTTATCGCGAAGCAACAAGCACAACTCCCATGCGGTCTTCGGTGAATCATCCGCAGCTTTTCGAGATTCGATCACTACCGCATTCAGCAACCCTTTTCCGCGTACCAATTTAACGTACGGGTATTCCGACACAAGCTTATTCATTTCGGCACGGAAGATCTCGCCCAAACGCTGCGCGTGATCAGCCAAGGCATCTTCTTTTACTATGCTCAGTGCTTCCGTTGCGATACGCGCGGCCATGGGGTTACCACCGAACGTACTTCCGTGCGTGCCGGGTGTGAAGACATCCATAACGGCATCATCGGCCAGCACAACACTTACAGGATACATGCCGCCACTTACCGCTTTACCGAGGATCACGACATCCGGACGTTCGCCGCTGTGGTCGCTACACAACATTTTTCCAGTACGCGCTATTCCGGTCTGTACTTCATCGGCCATGAACAACACGTTCTTCGACTTGCAGAGCTTGATAGCCTTCGCGAGGTAATCATCGGCAGGGACGAAAACACCCGCTTCTCCTTGGATCGGCTCGACGAGGAACGCACACACATTAGGATCCTCCAATGCCTTCTCCAATGCTGGAATATCGTTGTAAGGGATCAATTCGAATCCAGGGGTATAAGGCCCGAAAAGATCATGCGCAACCGGGTCCATGCTCGCACTGATGATGCTGATCGTACGTCCGTGGAAATTGCCCTCGCACATGACGATCTTGGCCTTGTCCTTCGCGATCTTCTTCTTCGAATAGCCCCACTTACGCGCCATCTTCAGCGCGGTTTCCACGGCTTCCGCACCGGTATTCATGGGTAGCATTTTCTGGTATCCGAATGTCTCGCAAACGAATTGTTCGTAGACGCCAAGATCGCTGCTATAGAAAGCGCGTGAGGTCAACGTGAGCTTACCTGCCTGATCCTGCATGGCCGCCACCAAACGCGGGTGACAATGTCCTTGGTTCACTGCACTATAAGCCGATAGAAAATCGAAGTACCGCTTGCCTTCAACATCCCACACATGCACACCCAAGCCACGTTCAAGCACTACCGGTAACGGATGATAATTATGTGCACCATATTTCTCTTCGAGTTCGATTGCTTTTTGCGTCCGGGTATGAGCTTTGGTAGTGATCTCCATTTGTACGTGGCAACGGTTTGATCCAGTAAGGCCGCAAAGGTACTGGAATTGTGTGGTTTGCATCGTCGACCAGCACCCGAACCGCACTAGGATCGCTTATCTTTGTTTCATTATGGCAGATCAATTCATCATCGAAGTCACGGATCCCACGCAAATAAAGTTTGTGGAAGAACTTTTGGCGCACTTTGATTTTGTAAAGTTCAAAAGAGCTTCTAAAGCCAAACCTCATAAGAAAACGAAGAAAGAGAAGGAGTTTCAAGATGGTTTGAGGGAGGCGCTGAACGAAGTAAAGGACGACCTTAAAGGCAAGCGTAAAATGCAATCAGCCCGGTCCTTCTTGGATGAGTTACGTAGTTGATCTATCGCATACGTTCAAGCGCGAAGCCAAGCGCTTAGCAAAACGCTATGCCACTTTTACAGACGATCTGGAAGACTTGATCGACACGCTCGAAGTTAACCCACATCAAGGCATTGGGTTAGGGGGGAACTGCTACAAAATTCGCTTAGCAATTCGATCAAAAGGAAAAGGAAAAAGTGGAGGTGCTCGTGTGATAACTTGCGTAGTCGCCGTCCGGGAAACGGTCTACCTCTTGTCGATCTACGATAAATCGGACTACGAGTCACTGAGCAGTGATCGTGTAAAAGACCTATTGAAGGAGCTTGGGATCGATTGAATATCTTCAGACCTGAGCCAGAGTATTGTTCATGCGGTTTCCAACAAGCTTTATTTCTCGAATTGGGCAGCTAGACCCATATCCCCAAATTTACCGCCCATTTCATGTTTCTCTGTAGATGCGCAAACAACATAAATTCAAAGAACCCATCATTTGGGAAAACCTTCTGATCACCAGTGCAGGTGCCGAAGGCAAAGCCATTGCCAAACACGAAGGAATGGTGGTGTTCGTTAGCGGAGCCGTACCCGGTGATGTCGTGGATGTGCGCGTGACCAAGAAAAAAAGCAAATACGCAGAAGCGATCGCTACGCGCATCGTTACCCCATCGAAAGATCGGATCCCTGCATTCTGCAAGCACTTTGGAACATGCGGCGGATGCAAATGGCAAGACCTCTCCTACCCCAAACAGTTGCAGTATAAACAGCAGCAAGTGATCGACAACTTGGAACGCCTCGGTGGGCTTGAGCTACCCGAAGTAACACCGATCATGCCTTCGAAAAGCCAGCAGTACTATCGCAATAAATTGGAATACAGCTTCTGCAACAGCCGATGGTTCACTGCAGATGAGATCGATCAAAGTGAAGAGATCACGGACAAGAACGCGCTGGGTTTCCACATACCGCGCCGGTTCGATCGAGTGCTCGACCTGAGTGAATGCTACTTGCAACCGGCTCCAAGCGATGCGATCCGAAATTTCTTTCGCGGATATGCCAAGCAGCGGGACCTGACATTCTACGATCAACGCGAACACGTCGGATTTCTGCGCACCTTATTGATCCGAACGACCACGATCGGTGAGACCATGGTGTTGCTTGCAGTTGGTCATGAAGACGTTGAAGCGCGCGAACAGACCCTGGCTGCATTGCTGAAAGAGTTCCCGCAATTGACCAGTATTCTTTGGACCGTGAACACCAAAAAGAACGACACGATCTTCGACTTGGATGTGCATGTCTTCCATGGTCGCGATCACATTGTTGAAGAGCTGCCGGATGGTCCGGGTGGCAAGCCATTGCGCTTCAGGATCGGGCCTAAAACATTCTTCCAGACCAATCCGGAGCAGACCATCTCCATGTACAAGACCGTACGAGATCTCGCAGGATTAACAGGCAAGGAGAACGTGTATGATCTCTATTGCGGAGCTGGCAGCATTACGCTCTACGTCGCCGGTGCAGCAAAGCATGTGGCCGGTGTTGAATTGGTACCAGAAAGCATTGCGGACGCCAAGCTGAACGCCGATTTCAACGGTATCACGAATGTCAGTTTCACGGTTGGTGATATGAAGAAGATCTTCGACCCCGCGTTCGTTGCAGCACATGGCAAACCGGATGTCGTGATAACCGACCCACCCCGTGCAGGCATGGATGAACCTGTAGTGCGCCAATTATTGGAGTTGGATGCACCCGTTATCGTCTACGTAAGTTGCAATCCGGCAACCCAAGCGCGAGATCTTGCCCTGATGAAGGATCAATACCGCATCGACTTCGTACAACCGATCGATATGTTCCCACATACATATCATGTGGAGAATGTGGTGCGGTTGGTCAGGCGATAGATCACAGAAGATGATAAACCGTGAATAGACGTTAATGAACGGAAATAAAATGCGCTATGGTGGACGAAGACCTTCGAACAAAAGAGATAGTTGGCAGTGCGATGGCCGTTTTGAACACATTGGGCCACGGCTTATTAGAAAAACCATACGAGAATGCCTTATGCGTTGAGCTAAAGGCCCGAAGCATACCCTATGAGCAACAGGGTCGTTTTCCCATTGTATACAGAAACGTCAAGGTTGGCGAATACATCCCAGATCTGATCGTGATGGAAACCGTTGTAGTTGAAACGAAGACGATCGATCGAATTGCCGCACATGAGCTTGGCCAAATGTTGAATTACCTGCGAATAACCAAACTGGAAGTTGGACTTATTCTGAACTTTAAGCGACCGAGGCTCGAATGGCGCCACGTATGGCTCAGAGAGGAACAGCGCTAACGGAAAGTGTGTATTCATTCACGTTAATTCCCGTCCATTCACGGTGTATTCCTACTCCACCACCTTATCGATATACCGCGAGTTCATTACGCTTAACGCGCCCATGTATTTCAGACCGAACGTCATGGTATCACCTACCTTATAGTTCTGAGTGCTATCCCCAAGGTCCACGACAAGCATATCGGAACTGGCCTCTATCACTTTCACGTGGTCGTCATCAGGGATCAAGAAACCGGGTTGCACGTCCAATAGACCGACATCGATTATAGCCCTGTAGGTCTTACGACCTCTATCCTCCGCACTGAATTTTGCAGTACGACCCGAAGGATTGGCCATACGCTCGCCAGTGGGAACAACAGGCTTTTCGTAGAGTTCGATCACTTCAGTATAGAGCTTGAACACCTCATCATTCATACCCGGCAAAGTGCCACCATGAAAAAGGTCAGCTCCGAAAAAGAGGGCCTCTCCGATACGGAAGTGATTCACTCCGCTAGGCAATTCCTTGTTCAACAACAAGGGAAGTGCTACCGTAGTACCACCACTGACCCACGGGATCTTCTTATTGAAACGCGCTTCGATCAACTGCTTGTAAAGACTAAGTTGGATCAGCTTATCAGCAGAGGGCATTACGCCATTCAGGCAATTGAGATTTGTCCCTATGCCGATGATCTCGATGCCGGGCAGCTTGAAGACCTTGGCGTAGAAATCGCCGAGCGCTTCACCCAATACACCTTCACGCAGATCACCCATCTCCACCATGATGATCACTTTATGCAATCTGTCCTGCTTAACTGCCTCACCGCTTAGACCGCGTATTGTAGCAAGCTCCGTATTGAAACTCACATCAGCATACTTCACCACATTCTCCCAGCTGCGCTTAGCCGGCGGTTTGATGTAGACTGTTTGAACTTGCGGCGCTATAGCCTTGATGGCTTTCAGATTGCTGATCCTGGTATCATGCATCTCGGTAACGCCTAGATCCACGAGTTCTTTCAGATAGCGGCGATTACCACAGAGCAACTTGGTCACTACGCCCCAATCGATATCCGCATCGGCGAACATATTTTGTAACACATCAAAATTGGCTTGTAGGTTCTTGCGGTATAGTTTCAAGTAGGCCATTTGACAATTATCATTCAGTAATGATGCGCGGAATATCGCGCGGCAGTCGTGTGAGCATTTCGTAGTTGAGCTGTTCACTCATTTCACTAAAGGAGGCGACAGAGATCTGATGACCGTTCTGCTCGCCGATCAACACTACTTCATCTCCGCGCTCAGCTCCAGGCACATCCGTAACATCCACACAGATCGCGTTCATGTTCACGATCCCGATAACGGGTGCGAGATGCCCTCTGATAAGGACCCGGCCTGCATTGCTCAGGCCACGATCGAAGCCATGCGAATAACCCACGGGGATCACTGCAACGCGCAGATCCCGTTGGGCTTCGCAAGTGACCCCATAACCAACGTACTCACCGGCAGCGACCAGGGAGATGGCCATCACTCTGCTCGTCCATGATATCAATCTGCGCAATGGATCCTTCGTGACACCCGAGGCCGCGCTGTGCCTGAACCATGTTTCCTGATTGGGCCAGAAGCCATATTGCATGATGCCAACACGGGCCATACCATCAATGGAGTCAGGATAATTCATCATTACTGCCGAACACGCTTGATGCGCATATTGGGGATCGATACTATTGCTCTGGAATTCTTTGTGCGCGCTGCTGAACTTCTTCGCTTGTCCGCGCACACGAACATCATTGATCAAGCTCTCTGCACCAGCGAAATGGGTGAAAAGACCAACAACTTCGAAATGCTCTGAATTCGAGCGGATCCGTTCCATGACAGCAGAAAGTTCCTCTTGTTCAAAACCAGTGCGGTGCATGCCGGTCTCCACTTCAATGTGCACTTTGGCCTTCACTCCAAGCCTCTTTGCGTAGCGAAGGGTTTCATCCAATCGATGCATGTCATGCACACAGAATTCGATGTGATTCTCTATGGCCCATGGGATCGCATCACCTTCCACCATGCCCATAATAAAGAGATCGGCATCATTTGAGATCGAACTCACGAGCGTATAGGCTTCATCTGCACTGTATACCGCAAAATAGTCTACGCCTACTTCGTCTGCCAAGGTTACGAATGGCAAAAGACCATGACCATAAGCATTTCCTTTCACCACACTGCATAATCTAGCACCCCTCAATTGCTTCCGGATGAACTCAAGGTTGTTCAGGTAGGCCGACTTGCTTATGCTAATGAAAGAGGATTCGAACATGATCAAGGTGTACGTGCCAGTGCTTCGAATAACGCTACACCTTGTGGAATGATGGAGTCGGGAAAATCATAATCCGGGTTGTGCAATGCTGGCATATCAACACCAGCACCTAGTCCTACCATGCACCCGGGATACTCCGCTGTGAACAAGCCGAAATCCTCACCCCACTTGAAAGGGTCAGGAGCATCAACGGCTTTGAGTCCTGAGTTCTTCGCAGCATTGCGCACATGATCCACCATGGCAGGATCGTTCTGGTTAGCGTGGAAACGTTGCGTGTAAGAAATATCAACTTTCAACTGATCACGTTTGCCCAGTTCGTATGCGATGGCCTCGATCTCCTTGGCGAGTTTCTCCAATTCATCATCGGTCCAACAACGAATTGTGAGATGTATTTCTGCTTTACCTGCACTGATCCCATGATCCTTGCTTCCCAATTCCGCATACACAGAAGAAACCACGCGCATTTCAGGATCGCTGGGAACATTATTGTTCAAAGCCAGACTGCGCTGGAAAAGATCGCCCATTGCACATGCTGGGTCGATTCCATGCTCGGGTTCTGCAGCATGGGAGGTCCTTCCGGTGAAGTTGATGATGATACTGTTCACAGACGCGTTGAAAGATCCCTCTCGCAATAGCACCACACCGGCTTCCACACCGGGCAAATTATGCAGCGCATAAGCTCTTTCAGGGTTGGTGGCCCTCATCCGTGGATCGGCCAACATGGCTTTTGCACCTTCTCCATTTTCTTCTGCAGGTTGGAACAGCAACCAAGCTTTTCCTGTTTCTGGCCGCTTATTCGCAAGTTGTTCCGCCAAGCCACAGATAATTGTCATGTGCCCATCGTGACCGCATTTATGCGACACACCATCGACCGTGCTCTTATAAGCGAACGTGTTGACCTCTGTTATCGGCAACGCATCCAACTCGCAACGGAAAAGACGTGTAGGACCTGGCTTCCCACTATCGAATAACGCCATGATGCCATTCACACCAACACCAGTGAGCAGCTCTTCTGGCTTCAGATCTTGCAAGAACTTCGTTACGCGCTTGGCCGTTCCAACTTCGTTCAAACTTACTTCCGGATGTGCATGCAACTCACGCCTGAAAGCAGTAAGTCGTTCGTGTTGTTCGTTGGATATGCTCATCGGTGCAAACGCATTTCGAGGTATTTGTTCGTAAAGCCTAATGACTCGTACAATTTCTTCGCAGGGTTATCAGGTTCAACGTGTAGTGCGATAGAACCTTTGGCCTTGCCAATTGCGGCGTTCATCAGTCCTTTACCTAGACCACGACCACGTTGGTTGCGATCTACGGCAATGTAAACCAGGATGTTCTCTGGAATGTACCCGTCCATGCCGGTTTCATTGACGATGACGGCTCCAAGGATCTTTCCGTCTTCCACCGCAGTGACAGTGAAGCCACCGCGTTTTGGATCAAAGGCGTATGCAAGACATTTTAGAATATCAGCCTTCTTATCACCGAATTGATCAAGGTGATTCTCCAAGAACGAAGCGATAAGGTCGTTTGTGATCGTAGTATGTGGTCCTGTTTGCGGATCACGGATGATGTATTCCATTGTATTCAAGTTGTAACACGTGCCGGAACCAATTGCGACACAAGAATGAACGAAAGTGTAGCGGCTGTGATCCCAAAAATATTGGCGTCCAAGCCGAAAGGTAGAGCAACGTCCAAGAGCGACAGCGACACCGTAGTGCAGCCACCGATGATCATTGCCGCAAGCGCAGCTTGTGCGTTGCGCTTCCCAAAGAAAATAGCAGCGACCAATGGTACTAGTAACCCGGATACCATGAATGCATATGAGTGCAACATCAGTGAAAGCACATTCTCCATAACTGCTGCGATCGCAATGGCGATAGCACCAAGACCAAGCGTGAAGATCTGCGAAAGACGCAACGTATGCTTCATGCTCTGTGTAGGGCGAAACCGTTCCACGATATCCGTGAGCAAGTTCCCTGATGCAGCCATCAGACAACTATCGGCCGTTGAAAGGATAGCACTGAAATAAACGGATAGCATAATGCCCATCAACCCGACCGGAAGAATTGCACGCAATAAAAGTGGCAATCCCATTTCTGGATCGACGTCCGTATCAGCTGGGATCAACGCATCCAACAGCCCTTGCTGTGCTGCCACATTCGCAAGTAAGCCCAATGCTACACCGAGGAACGCCATTACCGGCCACTCGAACAAACCCGCGATGAACCATGCCTTACGCGCATCCTTTTCACTTCGACTTGCATAGATCCTTTGATACAAGGTCATACCAACGAACCAGATCGGGACGATGGTCACGCCCCAGTTGATCAACTCGATCGCCGAAATGTTATCCAACCGGAGCATGGCCGGGTCAACGGTCTCCACGATCGCGGACCAACCGCCTACGGCGAAATACGCCAATGGCAAACCAACGAACGCCAGACCAATTAACAGAATGATCCATTGGATCGTATCCGTATAGACCACTGCCTTCATACCACCGAGTACCGTGTACAGCACAGTAACTACACCCATAACGAGAAGTGCGGTGTGCAGATCAAGGCCATTCACCGCAGCAGAGGCCAATTTAGCTCCAGCCAATAATTGCGAACTGGTAAAACCCAAATAGCCAACCACACAAATGATTCCCGCTATGAACGCAACACGCCCATCGAAATACCGACCTAGCAGTTGTGGAAAGGTGAGAAGGTCATGGTCACGCCCCATGCTGTAAACTTTCGGGATCAGGACCACTGCAGCTAGCCAAGCACCGATCAATCCGGTGAACAACATCCACGAACCACTGAGGCCCATGACAAATCCAAGACCTCCTAGGCCAATTGAAAAACCACCACCTACGTCCGTGGCCACCACCGAAAGGCCAATGTGTCCTGGACCCATTGAACGTCCGCCAACAAAAAAGTCTTCAGCGCTTTCATTCTTGCGCATGAACCAGAAGCCCATTGCAAGCAACGCGATCATATAAAGAATGAAAATGCTGGCGTCTATCCAGTGCATAAATGACAGGCGGGAAATTGAACGGGCCGGACGCGAACGCCACAAAAAGGCCCAGGATAAGGCACTTTTGCGCCTAAGGGAGCGGCAAAAATAAGCATTCCGTATCACTTCGACATTGCAGTTGCATTGAACAAGCATCCGAAAGTCTCATCCGTACCGAACTTCGCCACATGCAACTCGATCGCAACTTTTGGGAAACACGCTACACCACATCCGATACTGGCTGGGATATTGGCGGACCTTCGACACCGCTGAAGGAATACATGGACCAACTCACCGATAAGGACCTGCATATTCTGATCCCAGGTGCAGGAAGAGCGTACGAGGCGGAATATGCACATCGCCTTGGATTCAAGAACGTTTTCGTTATCGACCTAACGGATGCACCCTATGCCGATCTATTGCAGCGCTGCCCCGATTTCCCGGAAGACCATTTATTGGTGGGCGATCTCTTCGAACACGACGGAGCATACGACCGCATTATGGAGCAGACCTTCTTCTGTGCCTTGGATCCTGAACTACGAATTGAATATGTGCGGAAAATGCGTGATCTATTGAAACCTGGCGGGAAATTGGTCGGTGTCCTGTTCGATGATGCGTTGAACACGGATCGTCCGCCGTTCGGAGGTAACAGGTCGATCTACGAACCGATCTTCGCCACCTATTTCCTGGATGTTTCGATGGAACCGTGCTATAATTCGATCGCTCCGAGAGCAGGTCGCGAGCTCTGGCTATCGGCAGTGAAGAAGACAGAGACCTATGTCCCGATCGATTGCAACGTCTACGACACGTTCGAAGCTGCAGCAACACTTAAAAAGATGTGTACGATCACGTTGAGGAATGGCGAAAAAGTTGAAGGACGGATCATCGACCTGTTCATAAAGGAGAAAGTCGAACTGCTCAAATTACATACTGGAGAAGAGATCCGTTTGGACCACGTAACTGATCTAAGCACTAATTAACCCATGGGATCACCGATATTTGCGGCTTAACCCATCAACCCATGCGCTATCTATTCATCGCCCTTGTTCTGTTCATCAGCACAACCAATGCCCAAACGTTGACCGAAACCTACATCGAGCTCAGCGTTACCGATACCATACCAGTGAAGATCAAGCAGATCACGTACGACTATACGCCTTCGAGCACGGAAATGGGTACCGATGCTGTTTATGAAGAGGATACGGATTGGGAGAAATTGCAGAAAAAGGTTGCCGAGGAGAACAAGAAGCTTAGTGAAAAACTAACAAAGGAACTGGTCAAGGAAGGCTTTGTAGTAGCGGATGCTCCGTATGCCGACGGTTACAACATTTCATCCTACGACGAAGAGGATAACGGATCCACCGGCTTACGTATCACGGTACCGAACGAATTGGAATTGAAACGATTGGTGGCTTATTTGAGAGCTAATTCGAAGGGTGATGGCTCCGTTCATGAATGGGAGATGGACGTTTTGCCTGTGAACGAACAAGTATTCATGACCGATCTTTTTGATAAAGCCAAGTTGCAGGCAGATGCTCTTGCGAAATTGGGCGGCAGAAAGTTGGGCAAGTTGATCAGCGTCACGGACCCCGCAAACACCTCAACCGGATATTCATTCTTGGATACGATCATTGGAATTGCCAAGGAGGAAATGATGAAGGAGAACAGGTGGAAAATGCAGACAAGCAAGTCCAAAACGTTGGTCTTTCGATTCAGTCTCGAGGATTAGAATGGCCATGACGGATCCGACCATCATCTTGGACCACGACCATGTTCAGCGCAAACTTCAACGCATTGCACACCAACTGTACGAGCAGAACCACGAAGAGAAGACCATTGTTCTGGTAGGTGTTTCGCCACGTGGAACAACTGTTGCAACACGTATTGGAAAGTTACTCAGTGAGATCTCCCCATTGAAAGCTGAATTCGTCGAATTGAAATTGGACAAGGATGTACCATTGGAAAAACCTATTCAACTTTCGGTGGACCATTCGCACCTGAAGGACCGAGTTGTAATTCTTATCGACGATGTATTGATGTCCGGAAGAACATTGATGCACGCGGCATCGTTCCTGATCAAAGTGCCGCTGAAGAAACTAACTACTGTCGTCCTCGTTGATAGATTGCACCGCACCTACCCTATCCGTGCAGATATAGTTGGTCTCACCTTAAGCACTACACGGCAAGAGCATATAAGTGTGGAGTTGGGTAAGAAAGATGTGGTGTATTTGAAGTGAAAGTGATACTGGATCATAACGATCCGTAGTGTATCACCGTCTGCTACCAATTTTTCAAGGCTAGCTCGATCCGATCAACAACGACTGAAGGTTCTGCGCCACCTTGGACGATCAGGTCCGCTTGGGCATAGATCGGTTCTCTTGGCGCGAATAATTCCATCACGCGATCACGCAATTCCGCTCCTTTCAATCCAAACAACAATGGTCTATCACTGCCTTTCTGTTCGATCAACGGCATTAAGTACTCCATTGGCACATCCAACCAAACGGTAATACCATTTGCTTTCATAGCTGACATGTTATTGTTTGAACAAGGAGTGCCACCACCCGTTGCGATCACTGCATTCGGGCCTTTCAAGAGTTCATGCAATACCTCATTCTCCAATTCGCGAAAGGCCTGTTCACCTTTTTCCTGAATGAACGGTACAAGTGGCCCCACGCGTTCTTCAACAACGCGATCAATATCAATGAACGGAAGTTCCATAACCTTTGCTAACGCACGCCCAACGGTTGATTTACCGGAACACATGAATCCAACGAGAATGATACGTTTCGGTTTTTGATGCAGGTTCAACATTTTACAGTGCAAAGATCGCCGAGTATCCAGAACTTCGCCGACCCATTCCACCAAAGTGCATTGATCCATCGGAACACAGCAGAGCGACGAACACTTAGAAATGGATCAACGTAACATTAAGCAAGAATAAAGAATGCAGATTGAACTGATCAAACCCTGTAACAGTCGTGCATTGAATGCTTGGATGAAACTTCCTTGGCGCATCTACAAGAACGACCCCAATTGGATCCCTCACCTTAAGCAGGATATCGAAAAGGTCTTTGATCCAGAGAAGACCAAACTTTTGAAAATAGATAAGGAAACCGGTAAACAAGGGTATATTGAGCGTTGGCTGTTGCGCAATGGTAAAGG
>JAGNUG010000063.1 GCA_017987115.1 Flavobacteriales bacterium
AGAAAACCTTTTCGTTCGGATCAACGACACCATCTATCGCCAGCAATATCGCTATGTACCTGCCAAGGTGGTGAACAGTACATGGCACAAGCCAAGCAATACGTTGACGTTGGACAAAGGGAGCAAGGATGGTCTGCACGATGATATGGGCGTTATTGGGCCGAACGGGATCGTTGGTGTATTGAATGATGTAAGTCCGCACTTCGCATCCGTGATCAGCGTGTTAAGCCCCGAGATCAAGACCAGTGTGCAATTGCGCAATACCGGACATTTCGGATTGCTTTATTGGGATACGAATGACCCACGTACCAGTTCCGTGATCGACATCGCCAAACACGCACGTGTACAGGTCGGTGACACCGTTGAGACCCGTGGAGGTGACCGCATCTATCCGGCGGGGATCCCAGTGGGAACAGTGCTTTCCGTAGTTGATGTACCGGGCATTAATTATCACAAGATCACCATCCAGCTCACGGAGGATATGACACGGAGCGGCTATGTTTATGTGGTCGACGACCTTCAGCGCCTGGAGCGTGACTCATTGCAATTGATCAATAGCACGCCATGATCACGACCATCCTGGCAAATATCATTCGCTTTATCCTGCTGATCCTTTTGCAGGTGCTGGTGCTGGACCAGCTGGATCTGGCCAATAGTTATGTCGTGCCGTACCTCTATGTACTATTCCTTTTGATGCTCCCGTTGGAACTACCTGGCTGGGCGGGTTTGCTGATCGGTGCCATTACGGGACTTGCGATGGACTTTTTCAATAGTACGCCCGGCATGCATACCAGTGCGTGCATCGTAATGATGTATCTGCGGATCACCCTCTTGAAACTGATCGCACCACGTGAAGGATACGAACACGGTATGCGTGCCACCGCTTCGCGTATGGGATTGACCTGGTTCCTCACGTATAGTAGCGTACTGGTGCTCGGGCATCATCTGTGGCTGTTCTTGATCGAACTCCATAGTTTCGATCTGTTCTTCGGGACTTTCCTTCGGGCATTGCTTAGTGCATTGACCACGCTTGCATTGGTCCTATTGGCGCAATTCCTTACTTCGGTCAAGGACCGTGAACGAGGATGAACACCGAATCGCGCAAATATGTACTGATCGCAGGTGTGCTGTTCATCAGCTGCGTCTTTATTCTGCGTTTGTTCTGGATCCAGGTGGTCGATGGGAAATGGCAGGCTGCCGCAGCGAACATGGCGGAACGCAAAATGACCGTGTTCCCCTCGCGCGGATTGATCTTCGATCGGAACGAAAAGCTACTTGTGGCAAACACACCAGTCTACGACCTGATGGTGGTACCGAAGGAGGTAAAACCATTCGATACGCTGGCGTTCTGTGCAATGATCGGCGTTCCGGTGGATGACCTCCGTCTCCGTTTGGCCGAAGCCACGAAATACTCCAAATACAAGCCCAGTGTTATGGAGAAGCAGATCCCGGCAGACCAATTCGCTACGATCAGCGTTCACTTGCACAAGTATCCTGGATTTTATGGGCAGAGCAGAACGCTGCGCACCTATCCACCACATGCCGCAGCTCATCTGCTCGGCTATTTGAGCGAAGTGAATGCCCGTAAGGTTGAGGAGGACCCGTACTATAAAAGCGGTGATGTTATCGGTGTAGGTGGTCTCGAATCGTATTACGAAACATCGTTACGCGGAAAACGAGGTGTGAGCTATGTGCTGATGGATGTGCACAATAACATGAAAGGCTCATTCAAAGGTGGCGCGTATGACACGCTCGCTGTTGAAGGTTCGGACCTCTATACCGGAATAGACCTGGATATGCAACTACTGGGCGAACAGCTCATGGTGAACAAGAAAGGCAGCATTGTAGCACTGGACCCGAAGACCGGTGAAGTGCTTTGCTTGGTCAGCAGCCCTTCGTATGATCCTGAATTACTCGTTGGGCGCGTGCGCAACACCAATTACGGTGTATTGCAACGAGACCCGATCAAACCACTTTTTGATAGAGCATTGCAGGCACAATATCCACCAGGATCCATATTCAAGATCGCACAGGCATTGATCGCTTTGGATGAAGGCGTGATCACGCCGGAAACAGGATTCCCATGTAATAAATCATTGGTCGGTTGTCACAATCACCCCAATGCCGGTGATATCCGCCAAGCGATACAAATGTCCTGCAACCCGTATTTCCATCAGGTTTTCAAACGCATTGTTGAACGTGATGAAGATCCAAAGAACCGGTTCAAGGACGCAGCACTCGGTCTTGCCGAATGGGAGAAACGGATGCGCTCCTTCGGTCTGGGTTCCCGACCCGCGATCGATCTACCATCCGTAAAGGGTGGTAATATTCCCGGACCAGCCTATTACGATCGCAAGTATGGCGAGGCGCGTTGGGCGTTCAGCACCATTTATTCAGTCAGCATTGGACAAGGAGAAGTACTTGTTGCACCGTTACAAATGGCCAACCTAGCAGCCATCTTCGCAAATAAAGGGTGGTATTACGATCCACATGTTGTGCGCGCCATTGGCGATCCGGATAGTGTGCTAACGACCTATCGTGTCCGCCATCAAGTTGAGATCGACCCGAAGTGGTTCGATCATATTCATGAAGGCATGCGCCGTGTTGTGAATGAAGCCGGCGGTACTGCACGGCGCGCACGCATCGATGGCATTACCGTTTGTGGCAAGACAGGTACTGCGGAGAATCCGCACGGTCAGGACCATGCTGTGTTCGTTGCATTCGCGCCCATGGAAGATCCGAAGATCGCGATCGCTGTGTATGTGGAGAACTCCGGTTTCGGAGGCACTTGGGCCGCACCGATCGCTAGCTTGCTCATCGAACAATACCTGACCGATTCGATCAGCAGACCAAAAGTGGTCAAGGAAATGATCGAGGCCGATCTTATCGCCAAAGAAGCGACCTACGTGAAAAAACCCAAACGCAAATGATGCGCGGGCGGGAGAACGTAGCGGCGAATTTCGATCGACCGATCCTGATCATGTACCTCTTGTTGATGTGCATGGGATGGGCCAATATCTACGCAGCAGCGTATGATCCGGAACACGCCAGCATCTTCGATCAATCAAAAGAGTATGGCAAACAAGCCGTGTGGATGGGGATCAGCCTTACCCTTGGCGCCGCAATACTCATGGTACGCGGAGAATTGATCCGCGATATGGCATTCGGAATATATGGTGGCGTATTGGTGCTGCTATTGGCCGTACTCATCTTCGGGAAAGAAGTGAACGGTGCGCGCGCATGGTTCGGTGTCGGTTCGTTCGGAATACAACCTGCGGAGTTCGCGAAATTCGCAACAGCGCTTGCACTTTCGCGTTACCTAAGCGGACTAAAGGCTTTAGTGGATACACGCTCCCGACTGATCAGTGCGATCATCATTCTTTCACCTGTTGCATTGATCATGTTACAGCCGGATACCGGAACTGCGCTGGTCTCCGGTGCGTTCATTCTTGTGCTCTATCGCGAAGGGCTTTCCGGCAACGTACTCCTCCTCGGCATTCTTGCGGCGATCATGTCCGTACTCGCGTTGATCCTCAAGGAATCGACCTTCGACCTGCCCTTCACCGACCGCGTATTGACCGGACAGTATTTTCTGATGATCGTGATCGCCGTGTTCGCGATCATTGCATGGCTGATGGTGCGTAGGCTCATCATGAAACGTGAGGCCAAACGGATGTACAGCTACATCGCGATCGGTGCGCTGGCTTCTTTCGTATTCATCGGAGGTGTGGATTATGCGTTCGAACATGTTCTTGCGAGCCACCAAAAAGACCGCATTCTGGTGATGATCGGGCAAATGGAAGATCCGCAAGGATTGGGATACAACGTGAAACAAAGTCAGACCGCGATCGGTAGCGGGGGTTTTGCAGGAAAAGGATACTTGGAAGGGACGCTCACGAAGTTCAAATATGTTCCCATGCAAAGCACGGACTTCATTTTTTGCACCGTGGGTGAGGAATGGGGCTTTCTCGGCACTTCATTCGTAGTGATATTGTTCACCGTGCTGATCCTGCGCATCATCCAGATCAGCGACCGGCAGCGATCGCGGTTCACGCGGATCTACGCGTATTGCGTGGCCAGTATTTTCTTCCTGCACATTATGATCAATGTGGGCATGACCATTGGCCTTGCACCTGTGATCGGTATTCCCCTACCCTTCTTCAGTTACGGAGGTAGCAGCATGATCGCATTCACTATCCTACTTGGCATTCTCGTGCGGCTGGATGCCGAGCGGTTGAGCAATTTGAGGTGATGATCTTACGCGGTCAACAATGCCTCCCAAGCGCGTACATAAATTGTGTGTTATAAATTCTGTACATCTTTCAATGGCATCGACCATCGATCAATTCCTGATGCAAGACCGATCCGGACAAGCTATTTCTTCAACGTTCAATTGAACTTGATCCATTTATCTAAAATGGCCGAGCCAATGCGGTAAGAAGCAGAACAGAATTCCACTCCGTAAGTCAATTGCTATAACAAAATGAACGCCGAGCAAAAAGCTCGGCGTTCATCACTAGTTAAAAGATCAGGATCAATAGAACTTGCTGCGCTCGTCCTTCACACCGATCGCTTCGCGCAAGGCGTTGAACACACCATTCTCTGCACGACCACTTACCTTTTGAAGAAGCCCTTCACGGTCGGCAGCAAGATCACCGGTTTCTCCAGCAGGATCAACCTTGGTCATGCTCACAACATACACCGCATTGTCTCCCTCCAACGGCACGCTGGTCTGTCCAGGCTGCAAAGCAAAGATCTGACCTATTACTTTGGTCTCCGTGAATCCACCAGGAAGATTGTTGCTGTTCAGCAATACATCCGTTGCATTCTGCACGGTTACTCCCAATGTGGATGCCATGGCATTCAGATCAGTCGCACCGGTCATTTTCGCTTTCAACGCCTGGGCCTTCTTTTCTTTTATTACGGCTGCGGTGAATACTTCACGCACATCTTCCAACTGAGGAACGCCTTCTGCGCGAATACCCGTCAAGATCCCAACTACATAGTTATCACCCGCGTCCATCGGTTCGCTAACATCGCCCACTTTAGCGCGGTTAGCCCAGCTGATAATGGAGTTGGACTGTTGGATCCCTGGTACCGTGCGCATATCCGGACGTAATTCCTCAACCGGTGTGATGACCAATCCGGTGGTATCCGCAGCCGCTTTGAATGCTTCTGCGGTCTTATTGCGCAAACTGAATTCGTTGGCCTTCTTGTAAATATCCTTGAACGTAGCCGGAGAGGCCTTCAACTCACGTTCCACAGCTACTATTCTGCGCTCTTTGCGATCGCGTTTGTCCAAGACCTCGACAATGTGAAATCCATAAGTGGTCTTAGCGATGGTGATCGCACCAACTTTCTCATCGAAGCTTGCCGCAGTGAACTCGGGCACCATTTTCTCTTTGCCGAACCATTCGTAAACACCACCGGTGCTTGTACTTCCTGGATCATCACTGAACTTGGTGACCAACGCCTCGAATTTGCTGCGATCATTGCGAACGACCTTTAGCAAGCTATCAGCGCGCTGCTTCTGCTCCTCTTCGGTCTTTCCTTGTTGTGTACTTAACAGAATGTGCCGAACACGTGCTTCGGGGATATCCGCCAGCTCTTTCACTTTCACCAACTTCATCATATCTCCATCCACATATGGGCCAACCACATCACCTATTGGCGCATTCACGATGAGTGAATCGTTAAGCGCATCTGCGGTTCCTTCCGTATAGGCAACTACGTTATAGGCCCGGCCATCGCTGTTACCAACAACGAAGTTCGAATCGTTCTCTGCATTCTTGAATTCAGTGCGCAGTTCATTCATTTCCGACCGGATCTCTTGGCGATCTGCTTCGGTAGCGACGACCGAGAACGTTACGTACTCGAATTTTCGTGATGGCTTCTGTTCATACTTCACATCGTTCTTGTGCTGCCCATAATAGCGGCTCAGTTCCTGTTCGGTAACTGCGTAAAGGCTATCAGGCTCACTGTCATAGCGCTTCGCTACGAAATTGAATGTCGCTTTCGTGAGCTTTGCTTCGTATTCGTCCTTTGCTTGTGCACTGTTAACGAAGATGCTCTTCTTTACCAATGTGGTGTACTTTGAATACAGCCGGTTCTCGCGAATACGGCGTGATTGGATCTCGTGGTATACAGGAGCATTGAGCTGAACATTGTTGAAATAGGTCTTCAGCTTCTCTGGGTCCAACTGACCATCTTCACCTTGGAAATTCGGCTGGTTCTGAAAATCCGGAAGGATGTTATTCCCAAAACGGATATCGTCATATTCACTTTTGGTAAGCGAAAATCCAGCAGCTTCAACTTGAGGAAGCATCACTTTTTCCTTCACCATTTCCTGCCAAACGCTATTGCGCACTTGCTCTGTCATTTGTGCATTAACGGTTTGTCCGAAATCGTTGCGGTAGCTTTCAACTTCATCTGATACGCGATTCTCGAATGCAATTCGCGGGATCTCCTCGCCGCCAACAACACCAAGCGCTTGATCCTGGCCACCGCGGCCACCACCACCGATGAATTCACCAACAACGAACAACACCAACGCACCACCAACAAGAACCAACAATAGACCGCTACGCTCGCGGATCTTACCAATTATAGCCATTTGCCTTTTTTGAATAGGGGTGCAAATATAGGAGAGTAGACCCACTTTCAGCTGTTTATGGACAGGGACCGGCTGATGTAGACCGTGTACGCCCTAGCACTCTCGTCCAAAGAGCTTTCCAGGGTCAGGAATTTATCCCGGATGCGCCGTTCTGATCAAGTTTGATGAACGCCAAGGACGGTCTTCGTTATCAGTCACTTAGGAAACCGGTCTCAGGGTCCAGCACCTCCAGCCGTACTAGGTCTATACGGCTATGGACCACTTGGGCAATGGTCAGGCGAAAAGGAGGTAGGTCGATCACTTGGCCTTGTTCAGGCAGATCACCAGTGCTGTGAAGGATGTACCCTGCAAGTGTGTCGTAATCGTCGCGCTGAGGTAATGCCAATTTATACGTTTCTACCAAGTGATCGACCTCTACGCGCGCGCTCAGCAGGAATTCGTTGGGCCCCAGCCGTTCTTCCACTTCTTCAGTGTCCGTATCATGTTCGTCATCAATATCGCCTACGATCGTCTCCACCACATCCTCCATGGTGATGATACCCGCCGTTCCACCATATTCATCAACCACTACAGCTACGTGTGAGCGTTGCTTAATGAACAACTGAAGCACCTCATCAGCCGGCATGGTCCCGGGTATGAAATTCACTGGGCGCACAATTGCCTGTATGCTCTTCGGGCGCCGGAACAATTCATAGCCGTGCACATAACCCAGGATCTTATCGATGCTCTCCTTGTACACCAACATCTTGCTCATTCCGTTCTCAATGAAGCGGCTTTGGAGGGTCTGAACACGCTCATCCACTTGTATGGCTTCGATCTCCGCACGTGGAACCATCAGGTCACGCACCTTTATCTTACTCAATTCCAGCGTATTGCGAAAATATTCAACCTCCGCATCCAAGGATTCATCGTCTTTAGGGACGTTACTGATATCATTCAGGAATTCATCCAGATCCACGCGTCCAAAGGCTTCCTGACCAGAACTTCCGCGCACACCGAAGATCTTCAATACCGTTTCGCCCATTGACGTTACGACCATCATGGGTAGCCAGAACACTGTATAGATCACCCTCAACGGGATAGCAAATAGACTGAGTGCCCTATCCGGGTCCATCCGGAATAACAATTTGGGCAAGAACTCTCCAAGAATGAGCACTACGACCGTGCCTATCACCACACGGATAATGAGTTCGAACGCTGCTGCTTGGCTGACAATAGGCAGCATTTGTCCCATAACGCTCGTAAACACCACGCCATAGAGCACAAATGCCACGGCATTGCCAACGAGCAACGTGCCTACGACCCGCGATGGGCGCTGAAGCATGTCGCCCAGCACACGGGCCCAGATCGCGCCGCGCTTACGCTCAAGCTCCAAGTACAACTTACTGCTACCAACCAAGGCAACCTCCAAACCCGAACATAGAGCGGATATTGCGATCGACACAATGATCAGAATGAGGTCAGTTGAGTGGATCGTTCTGTGGTATTAGTAGTGGATATTTTGCAGATCGGACAGAAACAGTAGGCTCAAATTCCATACTTATTGGTGCACAGCACAGGATCGATAGGTGAACAACCGTCCACCTATGCTCTTCAACGGGCCTTATCATCCAACGCCTCTAGCTTCTTGCGGGTCATTCTGCGAAAAACGAACATGGCCAATGCGATCCCCGGAAATACTAACCATTGCTTTCCAGCATCGAACCCATCAGCAATGATCACCCATACCGCAGCCAAGGCCGTACCTATGGCAACAGCCAACCAGAAATGTTCCATGAACCTATTGATCTTGCGCATCGGTCGACAAGGTATCACCCTCGCCCAAATGTAGGGTACCGGTCACTTTTTTGATCGAGTACCGGCTAAAGTCTTCCACGGCTTCTAGCCCATGTCCATGAACAACATTCAACCCGCGCTGCACCCTCACCGCCTTATCGGTGCGCACCATGGCGCTGTCCTGATGCCAACTGAGCTGTTCGGTCTCCAAGCGCTCACCCTTGGCATTTACGAATACCACTTGTTCAAAGACCTCCATGCGTTGTTCCTCGGGCAGTATCGTTCCGCGTCGGGCCGTAAGTGTGCTTCCAGGGTTACCAACGCTATCGAAAAAAACCAATTCAAGACCATCGCTGAGTTCGGTATGCTTCGGCTCAACAGCGAATTCCTCGATCTTCCCAGAGCGTAACCGATTACGAACTTGCCCGCTGTCAGTAAAGAAATACTCAGCATCGAAGGTTACCCGGTCCGGTGAAGACAACGGTAATTCCACCGCAGCAACATTATCCAGGTCGTTCTTACAGCCCGTTATGGCCAGCAAGCCGAGAAGGCCAACGGCACTAATGAACGTCAATCGATCCGGCGCTTTTTGAACCATTGGTCCCATGCTTCCGGAATAATTGAAATACCCACTTGGATATTGGTGAACCGCTCTTGAAGAAGCGCATTGGCAGCATCATTCCGTAGGCCGTATTCTGCTCCGATATTGATCCGGCTCCAACTGAATTTACCCAACGGTATCGAAACGCCTCCCGTCACTGACATTTCCTGCAATTGCGCACCATCCACCACTAAGTAATCATCCGTATAGCGTAGCCCAAGTCGGTATGTGTTACGCAACCAAAAGGGAGCATTCGGATTCAATGTGGGTTGCACACTTCCACCTATGGCATAAATGGACTGCGTACCCAACACTCCTTGAGATGTATAGCCATCAACATCAACATCCATGGTGCTCCAATCACGCAAACGGTACTCTACCACACCTTTCCAGCGGTTGTTATAGACGCTGAACCCGGCGCTGTAAGAAGCGGGAATACCGATCGTTCCACGCGTGCCTTGGCTGAAAAAAGTGGTATCAACGGTAAAATCCCCACCAGTGCCTGAAACGAATGTATTGCCCAACCCGGAGTGCTTTGCGGCAAGGCTCGCAGGTAGCTCAGACGCAATTCCTATGCGATAACGTAGGGCTTCTGCTTGGCGGTTATCGATGCTGATGTGCTTGTATTTCTCCGGATCCTTTCCATCATTGATCCACTCCTGCTCGCGCTGTACATCCTTGGCAAGAAGCTTCAATCGCCGTTCCGCCAAGGAAATGGCTACCCGTTCTTTTTGGACCAGGTCACCGGTCAACTGGAAACCTAAGTTCACTGTTGGTGCACGTACAACCAAGGACGAGGTAACCTGTGTATTGTAAAAGTTACCGTTCGTCGGATAGTAAGCCTTGCGCGCTTCTTCGACAGTACCGAAGAGGTAATTGATATTCGCGCCGAAGGACAGCTTCTTACCACGTTCCAAACTGTCATTCGTTTGCCAAAGCACACGAGAAAGGCCCAAGAATGCCTTGTTCAATCCACCACTTCCGCTGTATTCGTATCTGACCCTACCTCCTGTCGTGCTCAACGTATCGTAATTGTTTATCCGGTAACCCACATTACTGAATGGTGCAACTCCGAGCGCGAAACCCCATTTGTTCTTCGCAAAAGGAACACCTATGGAAAGACCCATCAGATCAGTTCGTTGCCCTTTGCCCTTCACACCATCAAGCTCATACGTGATGAACCGACCAACTCCACCGGCTTCGAACACGGGGCGCGCAATGCCCACATACGATGCAGGATTCACAGAAGCTACACTGAACAGGTCAGCAGTACCGACACCGGACACACCCATCAAACTTTGGGTGATCTGTGTATTGTTGAATAGATCACCGAACCCGTAGGCCGAATAGGGCGAACCGCTACCCTGCTGCCCTTGGGCATCCACTTCGCTAGTGACCAGCGTGAGCTGAGCTATCGTGCAGAGTGCGGTTATGAATAAGGATCGCATATAGTCCTTCAAGGGTAAGAAAAGGGAGCGCAAAGATGCCACTTTTCAAGGCGCTGACGAACCTTGGTGCATCACCGCCGGTCAGGGTAACGGCAATTCCGGGTCGTTCTTGCCCATAGGACTCAATGAATTCCTTCAATTCACCCAAAATACCATAATGTATTCCTGCTTCCAAAGAAGACCCGGTAGACATACCAAGACGCGCGGGTTGCGGACCCGGATCAACCAATGGTAGCCGCGCGCTGTATGCATTCATAGCCGTTGCTCGCATTTGCATTCCTGGACTTATTGCGCCACCCAAGTAGGATCCATCTTTCTCCACTACATCATAGGTGACGCAGGTCCCAAGATCTATGGCCAGGACAGGTCTCCCCTGAAATCGTGACAAACAGGCAACAGCGTTTGCGAGCCTATCTGCGCCCAGTGTCAATGGTGTGTCGTAATTACTTTTCAATGGTGTTGGCGTATTTCCATTGACGATCAGGACCGGTGCGATCTTGGCTAATTGTTCCGTGAATGGTACATTTTCTGCTGCGGTCGAGCCCAGAACTATTCCATCAGGTCGATCACCACCCAGAAAAGCCTGAACAGCATCTGCATCACCATTCTTGGCATAGTTCATTCGCAGAACTTTGTTTTCTGCAAATAGCGCCAATTTGGTGCGGGAATTCCCAACATCCATTACAAGATCCAAACTTCTCATCATCACGGATCGACTACTTCCATATATTTGCGGCCCTTGTTCGCAGAAACGGTGTTTTTGCACCGCGCACAAGGTAATGGTGCCTTAGCTCAGTTGGTAGAGCAATGGATTGAAAATCCATGTGTCCCCGGTTCAAATCCGGGAGGCACCACTGAAAGTAACAGCCCTCCGCATTTTTGTGGGGGGCTTTTGCGTTCGATGAAGTAACGGTTGTACTAATTCGCATTCATCAACCACACACGCAACGCTTTCAGATGTTCCTGCTTTTTCGGTTCGCGTAACGCCTTATTGGTAGCCGTGAAATAGTGATGGTCTTGCAGGAAACGCACTTGCATTTCATTCCACTCCTTTCTGGTCCTTAACGTGCCTTGATCGACCAACTCAAGGAACAACAGATCTCCTATGCTCTTGAAATCCGAACGTCCTAAATAATCCATATCGGCATCGCAGAGAATTCCGCACAACTCACACTTGGGTGTCTGGGGGATCTTTGTCGAACGTATCATGTCACAGATCCGTTCGATCTGAACTGTACTGAACCCGAATCGAGGTAATTCCTTCAACGCGATCTCGCAACTGCGTTCCTCATGGTCATGATCCGCCACAATGAATCCAGCATCATGATAGAGTGCTGCGATCTTCAACAGGACCAGATCCTGTCCTTCTACGCCTTCTTGTTCGGCAATGCCAATAACGCTGGCGTAAACATCCAAGGTGTGCTCCAAACTATGGTACGTCCGACTGGGGTCCAATTCGTTCTTGAGCCTAGCAAGTATATAAGCTTTCGCTGCTTCAGGGTCCATTCCAAGTGAGCAATATACGGTGGACATAGCCACAGATACACTCAATTACCCACTACTGGGTATTCACGAATAGTTAGGGATAAGGTTTCGTATATGGACCCTTGTTCTGTTCTGACCATGAGGAGGTCTCAAGCCTAATTCGACCAAGATCTCGCGCACAAGTTTCAATATGTATTTCACAGCGCGCCGCTGTCGGAGGATCTACTTTTGTACACCATGACGGACCGCTCGCACCGCCGGACCATGTTGCTTTTCGGAGCATTGGCAGTCTATATCGTATTGCAATTCACGTGGTGGGGGGTGCTTTTACTTCGAAAGGACAGTGAAGTAGCACATTTGGCCGCTGTTGTGAAAGCACTGGGTGGTAATCCTGGTGACCATATGGATACATACCGAGGATTACGGATGGTATTGGGTGAAGGACTCGTTTTCCTATTGATCCTATTCGCTGTACTTGCACTAACGTTCAGTGCAATTAAACGCGACCTTGCGTTGGCTCGCACTCAACGGAATTTCCTGATGGCCGTGACGCATGAACTGCGCACACCGATCGCTGCTATCAAACTGCAATTACAGACCTTGGCTCGCACTGAGCTGAATGCTGAACAACGTAACCTATTGCGCTCCCAAGCGATACTTGAAGCGGATCGCTTATCGTTGCTCACCGATAAGGTTCTATTGGCTACACGCGCAGACGAAGGTATTTTGACCTTGGAGCACGTCCCGTTGGATGTCATGAAGCTATTGCGTTCCGTCATTGAACGTGCACGAGTACAATTTGCCCCAGGGCATGAAATGATCCTGCATGGGCCACCGGAACATATCATCAGGTCGGATGCACAGGCCATCCGAAGCATTGCGGATAACTTGATCGAGAATGCTGCCAAGTATGCTCCTCAGGGAACAACAATTACGTTGGAAGTGATCCGAGGCCAGGAAGGTTGGCGACTCACTGTAGCCGATGAAGGTCCCGGAATATCAGAGGCGGAACGTGATCTCGTATTCACCAAATTCTACCGAAGTGGCAATGAAGAGACTCGAAGCAGCAAAGGAACCGGACTAGGACTATACATTGTACAACGGCTTACCGGTCAACTTGGGGGTACTGTTCACGTTCGAAAGCGCGAACCTCGGGGGGCTATCTTTACAGCCTCATTTCCGAATCGTTGATGGTAGACCAGAAAGTAGTATTGATCGTATTGGACGGATGGGGACTTGGTGCTGGCGATAATACCGATGCGATCGCGCAAGCCCATACTCCATTCATAGATGGCTTGAATGCAACTGCAGCCCATTCGACGCTTTTGACCGATGGCATGCACGTTGGACTACCCGAGGGCCAAATGGGGAATAGCGAAGTAGGACACCTGAACATTGGCGCTGGCCGCATCGTCTACCAGGACCTTATGCGTGTCAATAAAGCGATCGCCGATGGTACATTGAAGAGATCACCTGTACTGACCGAGACTTTTGCCCTTGCAGCAGAACCGGGAAAGCGCCTGCATTTGATCGGCCTTCTAAGTGATGGTGGTGTGCATTCCATGCGCACACACGCCGAGGCTCTTTGCCTTATGGCGCATGAAGCTGGCGTGCGAGAGGTTTTCATACATGCGTTCACGGATGGACGTGATGCGGACCCACGAAGCGGAAAACGCTACATGGAACAATTCCTGAACTCCGTTGAAGGAACCGGCACCAAGGTGGCGAGCGTTATCGGTCGCTATTACGCCATGGATCGCGACAAGCGTTGGGAGCGTATTGCGGAGGCATATCAACTATTGGTTCATGGTAAAGGCGTGCCCGTCCATGATCCTCTTACGGCATTCTCAGATAGCTATGCGGAAGGAAAGACCGATGAATTCATTCTGCCCCATGTTGTAGTGGGTGATGATGGAGAACCACTGGCGACGATAAATGCAGATGACGCCGTTATCTGTTTCAACTTCAGGACGGATCGATGCCGCGAGATCACGCAGGCGCTAACGCAACAGGAATTTCCGGAACATGGCATGGCTCCTATGTCCCTGCACTATGTTACCATGACGGAGTACGACCGGACATTCAAGAACGTTCAGGTATTGTTCCGGAAGGATGATCTGCAGATGACCTTGGGAGAAGTGATCGAGAGAGCGGGAAAAAAACAGATCAGGATCGCAGAAACGGAAAAATACCCACACGTCACGTTCTTCTTCAGTGGAGGTAGAGAACAACCATTCATTGGGGAGGACCGGATCATGATACCAAGCCCGAAAGTTGCCACCTACGACCTACAGCCTGAAATGTCCGCGGAAGAGATCACCACGGCTATTTGCGGCCAGCTGGAAAAAGGGGAAGTGGATTTCGTAGCACTGAACTTTGCTAATCCGGATATGGTCGGTCACACAGGCGTTTTCAGTGCCATTGTGAAAGCCGTTGAAACCACGGACCGTTGTGCTGAGCGGGTGGTGAAGGCCGGACAGGGGCGTGGATATTCCTTTGTGATCATTGCGGATCACGGCAATGCTGACAAAGCGCTGAACGCGGATGGATCGCCCAATACCGCGCACAGTACCAACCCGGTTCCTGTCTTCGTTCTGGATCAACGGATCAAGGAATTGAAGCACGGTGTGCTAGCTGATGTGGCACCTACGATCCTGGAACTTATGGGCATAGAAAAACCCGCCGAAATGACGGGTTCTTCATTGATCTTAACGCAACTCTAGTATTTCCGAAGTATGGTCAAGTATCCGGTGTATGGATCCGGCTTATTGTCCATTAATACTTCATAGAAATACGTTCCGTCAGGCACATCAGAAGCTGCCCAGTTATTCCTATAGTTCTTGGCATCAAGAACAATATTGCCCCAGCGGTTGTAAACCTTTACTGTATTCCGAGATCCCAATCCATCGATCTCCCAACGATCGTTGTAACCATCGTTGTTCGGTGAGAATACATTCGGAATGATCACGAGGCAATCGATCGTTACAAAAGCTGCATCCGATCCTGTTCGTCCACATGCGTCAGTAACACTCACCGTATACGTCCCATCGACCAACAATGGAACGTAAATGGAAGGACCTACATCATTATTGGACCATGCATAAGTGTATGGTCCGGATCCTCCGCTCGCATTCGCTGCGATAACAGCAGAATCGCCACTGCATTCGGCCTGGATATCATTCGTACTCACAATCAGCGGATCAACGTCCAGAATTGTGAAGGTAACTGAAGCAGAAACCGTCTGAGCACAGGCGTTGGTATACGAACCTGTAACCACAATGGTCTCATTCCCTTCTACCAGCGCATCATCATTCACCGGAACGGTCATTTGATTGTTCAACACCCCATCCGGAATTACCCAAGTGTTTGGCAAGGTGTAATCGTCATTAATGGTCGCGGTTCCGGTTCCGGCGATCTGTATTGTTAAAGCACCTTGCGAGCCAGCTGGACGAATAATGTTCACTGTTCCAATTTCACAGCCTTCAACCAGATCACTCTGACCCAAGATGTTCATATTCAAGGGTGGGGCCGGTGTAAGATTGACTTGATAGGTATTACTGATCGTTGCTGCGCAGAGATCCGTTACCGTAAGTTGGATCGTTGTATTGGAAGTTGGCGCAACCATAATTGTAGGTGTCGTTTCCCCAGTGCTCCAAGCATAGGTGTACTGCCCGAAACCACCACTTACCTGTGGGGTGAACAACGTGCTATCACCACAGGCAATATTCGCATTCGCACCATTCAACTGAAGTGGAGGCAATTCATCCAACTGAAAAGTAAACACGTTCGATGCGGAATCACCATTGCAATCAATTGTCTGTAGGGTGAGAATGAGGTCTTCAACTCCATCTGGATCCACAGGAGCATTGAACGGAATGGAAATAATGGAATCACCTGGTGCGAAAACGATCTGTGCTGGCAAAGCCGGTGTAATGTCCGTGCCGTTCACTGCGGTACCACCATAGCTCAAGTTCACGGTCTCAGTAATGGTCAGATCACAGGATGTCCGCAAAAAATCGATCTGCAACGGCAGGCAGCTTTCATAGATCGTGTTACCGACAATGGAAGGACCTGCAGATAGTGTTGGAACGAAAGGTACACTGCTGAAGCTACCGCCTTCAAGGAATACAGCTGAATCAAACACGGAGTCTCCTCCATCTCCGATCGCAAGTTTGATATGGTAGGTTTGTGCACAGAGCACTGAAGCACTCGCTGTCAGCACTGTTGTAAAGGCATCATAGACCACATCGGCCCCTGTGGTATTATCCACGTAATAGATATTGTTGCTCTGCCAATTCGGGTCAGCCAACGTGCAATTTGCAGCAGTGCCATTCGTTCCTGACACCCCAGCATTCACCGTGTTGATCGTGATCGGAACGGTCGTACCCGGAACCACGGCAATATTGATGGCATTATTTGTATAGGGCCCGGTAATTCCAGGACCGCTCAGAAAGAATCCGAACGCATCGTTCACCGTTCCGCATACGTATTCTGGATATTCCTCTGACGCAAACACGAACCGGAACGAGATCGAATCTCCGTTCGGAACGAAATCGAACTCCAGTATGGAGACATCAGCGATCGTTACACCGGACAACGCTGCCAAGTCGGCATCAGTTCCGGTCCCAGTGCTGGACGACTCGAAATTGGTGGAGGGTCCTCCGGCATTACCGGCATTACCAGTAGCGAGAATGACACCATTCGTTATACCAAGGTTTGTCCCGATCGCTGTGAACGAACCGCGCTCAACGCTGGATGCCGCTGGTGTTGATGATCCGTTATAGGTGATGTTGCTCACAGCAACACAATTACCAACTAGAACATCCTGCACGAGCGAAGTCGGCGTTACATTCGTTTCTACCGACAATTGCCCGAATGCCGTACTTCCACTGAGTGCTAGTACTGCAAAGATCCCGATCCGTATGTTGCTCACTATTGTATGTTTTAGTTCTGACTACCGCCTAACAAAGTTACATGCCCGTAGCCTTCCGTGCTAGGGAACAGGTGGCCTTCTGCTCTGTATTTATATACATAGACACCGGTAGGGGCTTTTCCTCCTCCATTAATGGTACCATCCCAATTGACGTCCATCTCTTTTGTACTGAATACCTGAGAACCCCACCGGTCAAATATCGTCAATTCGAATTGATCCATGTAATGCCCTTTTGGTCCCCAGATGTCATTGATACCATCACCATCGGGAGTGAATGCATTGGCGAAATAAATGTGCCCAGGTGGACGGATCAGAACTGAATCAACGGCAGCGCAACCATTCGGGGTCGTGATCTCCAAAGTAACCATATGCTCTTCCAGATCCATGTAACTATGGAAGGCCTCATAACCTCTGTACCGCGCTCCATCACCCATATCCCAGACCCATGTTTGGGCATATGGAACCGTTGCTGCTTCAACATGCCAATCATCCTGGCCATGGTTCGTCGTTACGATATCGATCTGCACATGTTCCACTTCTATGGTGACGTTGTCCGTGAGCTCCTCTCCACATTCATCCCTAACGGTCATGGTATACACCGTATGCTCATTCGGCACGACGGTGAAAACCGGGTCGGTAATATCCAGGTCGGCCCAAGTGATGTAGTAATAGCCCGAAGCGCCACTGATCGTTGGTACCAGCTCAACACTATCTCCTGCACAAAGACGCATGTCCGCAGGCATGGTAAGTTGTAATGGTACATATTGAGGTATGCTCGTGGAGATCGCTGCAGTGCCTTCCGTTTCGCATTGATCCGTTACCGTGATGGTATACGTTTGATCAGCAGGGACGCCGACCGTCAAGTCATAAGCTGTGGATAGCTGAACACCATTTGCGTCTTCCCAAGCAAGCGTATAGACCCCTCCACCTCCGGTAATGTCGAGCACTTGAAGCAAGGCAGTGTCTCCCGCGCAAAGCACGGTAAGGTCAGGAGAAGTCGTGATCACGATCGGCTCATTTACAACAGCACTCACCAGTACACTATCCATTACGGAAGTTCCGCAACCCTCTGATACCGTTACGAAGTACCATTGAGGAGGGCCACCTGGTACTTGAATTGTAGCGGTAGCTCCAACAACGGCGCCATTGGCAGTCCATTGGTAAGTAAAATCACCATCACCGCCTGTCGCACTAAGCACACTGATGTCCCCATCTTCAAGGCAAACGATCTCCGTTGCAGGACTTACATCAATATCCAAAGGGTCATAAATAGGCAGTGTTACCGTAACGGTCTCGGAAACCGGATCCACACCGCAACCATCGGAAACGGTCACATCATACGTGGTGGTAACACCGGGAGTAACGTTGATGGATGCCGTAACTTCTCCAGTATTCCATAGATACGTGTAAACTCCTGTGCCCCCAGTAACCGTTGGTGTAAGTGTATTCTGCTGGTTGCAAACGCTGTTGACATCCGTCAATTGTACGTCAAGGACCGGATGGCTAACGATATTGAATGTGAACTGACTTTGTACGACCACATTAGCGCACTGTAAGAGCTGCTCTACATCCATGATCAACGTTTCGTCACCATCTACGTCCAAGGGTGCATCAACGGAGATCGTCACTTGATCCACGTTCGGGGGGAAATTGATCTGCGTTGGAAACACCGGCGTGTAATCCACACCGGCAGTGGATGTGCCTGATACAGCAAGGTCGATGGTCACATCCTGATCCAACTCACCGACGCGTGTGAACACGAAATCCCATGGTCCACAACCTTCCACGAGATCAGTTCCGTTCAATCCGGTGCCACCCGTAAGCGTTGCGGTGACTTCACCGACACTGGTGAAACTGCCCGCTTCCAAGAATACGGCCGAATCAAAACTGCTGTCTCCACCATCTCCGATAGCCAACTTGATATGATATAACTGGCCGCATTCCACAAGCGAAAAAGCTGTCAGGACCGTAGTAAAACCATCGTAGACCACAGTTGTACCTGAAGCATTATCAACGTAGTAAATGCTGTTGTTCACCCAATTCGGGTCCGCGGTATCACAGATCGTGGCATCATTGAAACTTCCTGGTGTGCCTGAGTTCACGGTATTGATCGTGATCGGAACGGTCGTACTGGGTATCAGAGCGATATTCTCCGCATTATTCGAGAACGGACCATTGATCCCGGGGCCGCTCAAAAAGAATCCGAACGCATCATTGAATATGTCACACACATATTCCGGATATTCTTCGGACCCGAATACATACCTGAAACGCAATGTGTCTCCAGTTGGGATAAAATCAAATTCCAGGATCGCTGCATCACTGATCGTCTGACCAGAGAGGTCCTCAAGGTCCTGATCACCTGCTGCTCCACTACCACCTGAGGCAAAATCAATTCCTGTTCCAGCTGCGTCCGTTGCCGTCCCGGTGCTCAAGATCACACCCGCATCCAGGCCTAAGTTACTCCCAGTCGCTGTGAACGAAGCTCGAGCTGCAGCATCTCCGGTATAGGTGATATTGCTGGCGGTGACCCCACCTCCTAAAAGTACATCCTGTACCAACTGTGTTGGTGTAGGCGTATCATCTATTACTAATTGGCCATTGACCTGAATAGCGAATAAAATGGTTATTGCGACGGACGTGAGCGACTTATACATAGTGCGAGGGTCTACTAGAGTGAGGAAAAATACGATTTCCGATTGAACTATGTGACCTTGGACCCACTAAAAAGGTTGCCCGGAGTTCGACTCCCGCTCCAAAATCGTGTGCTCTTATCTTTGTGCTACATCAAAATCCCCAGTGCCGTGCAAGCCATCGACTCCTACATTAAAGCGAACGAAGAACGTTTTCTCGATGAATTACTCGACCTCCTGCGTATTCCAAGCGTGAGTGCGGACCCCAAGTTCAAGGG
>JAGNUG010000173.1 GCA_017987115.1 Flavobacteriales bacterium
ATGCTGGTGATCGCGTCCACGAAAACGGGAACTGCTTCCTTGCTAGCCTCTACAGCTGCTTTGTTAAGTGCAAGCTCGAAATCGTCGACCGGTTTGTTCAAGCCGATATCCAGCAGTGTGTTCTTCACCTTTATGGCTTCCTGGGGGAAAGGAATTCGGATCAATGGGTTGCTCAGAAATCCATCGCTTCCTGTTGCTTTTTCAACGCTCCGTTCAGTACCGATACGTAACGCTTCTTTCAATCCGGAGATCACTTCGTCATTGCTTAATACAGATGTCGGTGCGTTCAATATGCTTTGTAGGTCCGCGGGTGTGCAGGCAACGAGTGAGATCAACAGAACAAACAACCCAAGTTTTTTCATTTTCGCAATAGCTTTTCAAGCACGGTACGCCATGCGGTTGGTATTGCAATTGTACTGTTCTCCAGATAATTGAAGCACACCATGACACTTCTGCCTGTTGCACATATGCCCTGGTCGGCACCATCGGTACGATGTACAGCATATTGAAGGTCGAAACTTTTATCCCCTAGTTTGCTTACCCAGGCTTCTGTAACAATTTTGTCGTGCAAGTGCACGGGCATCCGGTAGTCCACTTCATTGCGGGCAAGGATCAATCCTTCAGTACGCCAGTCGTTCACAGGAGGTGCCACCTCACGAAGTATAGTCATCCGTGCTAATTCGAACCACTGTAGATAAACCGCGTTGTGAACATGGCGGGCCATGTCTACATCGCTGAATCGGATCTGGATAGGGGTTTTCATCTTTTGCGGAACGAAAGGTCACTGTGCTTATTTGACGAAACACTGGTATTGTGGAAGCCTGTTAACGGTTGTTGCCTGTCCCTGACTGTCTAAACCAAGAACCAACAACAACTCTCCTTTTATGAAATAGGATTCAACATTACACTGAACACAGTAATGCTATTCGGGTCGCGGTCATAGAAGAGCTTGTCCAACGCATCGAGGATGTTCTTGGCTCTGAAGTACGACGTCTCCAAGCCGTTATTCCCTCTACCGCTCCACTGGATCGTGTAGCTGCTTGTGCGTTCCTTATAGGTCTTTACATATTCCAACATCTGCTGAAGTGCGTCGACCTTGTCGTTACCTTCAGTTGCTTGAAAGAGAAAACTCTGGTTATGCGTGCGGCTCAAGGTGATCAAGAAGAGCTTTACTTTTTTTGATTGCTCTTCGTAATTGAAGATCAAACTATCAGCACCCATGCCGATGTAGTTGCCGATCTCCTGCTGCAAACGTCCAATTTCGAGGTTCTTATCCCGTGTCATTCTGATATGCTTTGCACTCGTGGCTTCAATACGGTCACGGTTTTGTGCTAGGGGCGTCCAAGTTACTGAACACGGAGTTATGGCTTCTATACTCGGGCACCAAGGCTTTCATGTATGCTACGATCCTTGCATTGTTCCCTTCATCCGTCAACGACGTTAATTGCACAACCGCCAAGCGTATTTGTTCCGCATCAGCAGGGCGTACTTTTCCGATCAAAATGCGTGGATGATGCGTAGGCAATGTGTTCTCAGTCGTGGCCAAAAGTTCTTCGTACAACTTTTCACCTGGTCGTAACCCCGTGTATGCGATCTCTATGTCCTTTCCAGGTTCCAAGCCGCTTAACCGGATCATTTTCTCCGCAAGATCCGCGATACGCATCGGTTCTCCCATATCGAATACATAGATCTCGCGGCCTTTGCCCATCGTAGCTGCTTCGAGCACTAGGCGGCATGCTTCTGGAATGGTCATGAAAAAGCGCGTCACTTCCGGATCTGTGACCGTTAATGGACCACCGCCTGCGAGCTGTTTCCGAAACAATGGAATAACGGATCCACTGCTACCCAGTACGTTACCGAATCGTGTAGTAATGAATTGCGGCGCGTTCGGTCTGCTGGCCATGCTATCGATCACCATTTCGGCGATGCGTTTGCTGGCGCCCATGACACTTGTCGGGTTCACGGCTTTGTCCGTGCTGATCAGAACGAATTGTTCTACATCATGCAAACATGCCTGCTTAGCCATATTGTGTGTGCCCAATATATTCGTTCGCACTGCTTCTGCAGGTTGCGCCTCCATCAATGGAACGTGCTTGTACGCTGCGGCATGGAATACCACTTGTGGACGAACACTTGAGAAAACATGGTGCATTCGAAGTTCATCCCGTACATCGGCTATGATGACTTGGGTTCGTGGAATATTGCCTGAACGAAGCAATTCCATTTCAACATCGTACAGCCCGGACTCAGCGATATCGACCAATGCCAACGAAGCAACATCCAATTTCGCCAATTGTCGCACTAGCTCGCTCCCGATGCTTCCTGCAGCGCCAGTGACCAGGACCCGCTTGCCTTTAAAGCGAGCGATCACATCGACTTCGTCCAAGTGGATCACAGGCCTTCCAAGAAGGTCCTCTATCCGGACTTCCTGTATCTGCCCAGCGCTCAGTTGACCATTGATCCAATCGTTCACAGGTGGTATGGTCAGGACCTTCACCTTGGCGGCCATCGCTGCATCAACCACTTTTCGACGATTCTCGAGGTCCGGTCGGCCAATAGCTATGATCACTTCGTCTACGGCCTTGTCAGTCAGAAATCGTGTCAATTTGTTGCTCTCAAGAACGGGTGCTCCTTCAAGAAGTTTACCAGCCTTTCGGGTGTCATCATCAACAAAAGCAACTACTTCATAGCGCAATGTACCTGCGCGTTCAAGTGTCCGTTTAGTGATCAAACCGGCTTCGCCTGCGCCGTAGATCACTACGTTCTTGGCTTCCTTTCCTGCGCCGATCGATCTTAGATGAAGGAGCTTGAAAACGATCCGTGTGGAGATCAAGAGCATGGCGCTGGCCATGAAATCGATCGCTATGATGCTTATCGGTAGAAGGTACTTTTCATCCACAAGGAAGTAACGAATTGCTCCGAATAGGAGGAAGGTCAATGAGCCACCCAGAACGGTCAGGAATATCCTTCTCGCATCCTGTGTATTGGTGTGTCTCACCATCACACGTTGAATACCGGCGATCAAGAAAGAAACCAACCGTACCAACAGAAAAACCGGAAGTACCGGCCACAGGAGATCCAATTCAAGCTGAGGTATGCTGAAATTGAAACGTAGTGCATATGCCACGCCAAGCGCAATAAGGCATAACACCAGATCTACCAGTACAACACCCCAGCGGGGAAAGAGTCCTTGCCTTATCATTGGATCGGAGCGAAAGATAACCGACGCGATGGCTATGCTCCTACGCACTTTCTTTGCAGTGATCCCAAATGCCCAAGATCCTTTTCATAGCCGCCCATCGACCGGACCGTTCACCTAGTCAGCGTTACCGGTTCGAGCAATTCACTTCGTATTGGGAGCAGCATGGATTTTCGCACCGTACGGCTTGGCTCTTGGATGAGGCTGATGATAAAAAGTTCTATGCATCCGGAAACATTCCGGCGAAAGGTGCGATCTTTTTGAAATGCCTTAAGCGCAGGGCTATACATGTGCGTGAAGCGAAGGATTATGATCTGATCTTTGTCCAACGGGAAGCGTTCATGACAGGGAGTACGCGTTTCGAAAGAATGCTCGCTCGGACCGGCGTTCCTATGATCTACGAATTTGATGATGCGATCTGGCATTTGGACGTAAGTGACGGAAACCGAAACCTGGCGTGGCTCAAGGATCCAGGAAAGATCGCGAAGATCATTCCGTTGGCTACGCATGTAATTGCAGGGAACGATTACTTGGCTGATTTTGCGCGACCGCTGAATCCTAGTGTTGAGGTGATCCCTACGGTTGTTGATACCGAAAGCTACGTTCCCATAAGATCTGTTCCGCGCACCGATGGAAAGATCGTGATCGGATGGACCGGATCGCACACGAGCATGGCTCACCTGATCCAAGTGATCCCAATGTTGCAAACGTTGACTGCGAAGCACCCGGACCAGATCGTATTTCGTGTGATCAGCGATAGAGCCTTTGAAGCACCGGGTCTACCAGTTGAAAATGTGCTCTGGAAAAGCGCAACGGAGCCTGAAGACCTTGCACCGATCGACATTGGCATAATGCCGATACCGGATAATGAATGGAGCCGTGGGAAATGTGGGTTCAAAGGCCTGCAATACATGGGTATGGGCAAAGCCGTGGTATTGAGCAGAGTAGGTGTCAATATTTCCTTGATCCGTGAAGGCGAGAATGGTTATTTGGCCAGTTCTGAAGGTGAATGGCTCGAAAAGCTGGGACAACTGATCCAGAGTAGCGATCTTCGCGGGCGGTTGGGTCGGGCGGCGCGCACCACGGTAGAGCAGAAGTACTCCGTTATTGCTTGGCGTGATCGTTACCTCGAACTCTTCCGTACTTTGATCGAAAATAATCCGTCCATTTCTTGATCGGACCAGGTCCAAATTTCAAGGAACGATGCAGAAAATCAATAGAAAGCACACACTATGCATACTGATACCGAATTGAAACGCACAGCACTTTCACATATTCATGAACAGCTCGGTGCTAAAATGGTGCCCTTTGCCGGCTATTTGATGCCTGTGCAATACACTGGTGTGAACGAGGAGCACACCACAGTGCGCCAAGCAGTAGGCATGTTCGATGTAAGCCACATGGGTGAATTCATTGTGCGTGGCCCTCAAGCGCTTGATCTGATCCAGAAAGTGACCAGCAACGATGCGAGCAAGCTTACTGTAGGCAAGGTGCAGTACAGTTGTTTGCCGAATGATACCGGAGGTATTGTGGACGACCTGCTCGTTTACCACATGAAGCATCAGGACGATGAACACTACGTTCTCGTTGTGAATGCTTCCAATCTCCAAAAGGATTGGGACTGGATCAATGCGCACAACACCTTCGATGCCAAGTTGGAGAACATTAGTGACCATATGTCACTTTTGGCTGTGCAAGGGCCAAAGGCGACTGATACGCTGAAAGGGTTCTTTACCGAGGATATTGGCGCTATGCCTTATTACACGGCGATGTATGCCGAAATGAAAGGCGTTGGACTCGTACTTCTTGCTACCACAGGGTACACGGGTTCGGGTGGTTATGAAGTGTATGTGCCGAATACGAATGTGGAAAAGGCATGGAACGCGATCACGGAAGCAGGAAAACCGTTCGGATTGAAACCTACGGGATTGGCAGCGCGCGATACACTTCGGTTGGAAATGGGATTCTGTCTTTACGGTAACGATATCGATGACAAAACGTCAC
>JAGNUG010000064.1 GCA_017987115.1 Flavobacteriales bacterium
ACGCCGCCATGTTCGTTGAAGTTCACGTTCGCATTGCACGCTACCCACATGCCATTGCTCTGGTCGAACGCAATGCCATAGACCTGTGCGTTCGGGATGTATCCTTCAAAATTGCTCCACGCCGTGAAGACGGGATCATCGAACCGAACAACACTTCCTTCACTGTAAAAAGGAAGATATCCGCCTGTCCATTTATCACCGCATTGGTCCACTTCAATGGTCCGGAAATAATCACCACCGAGGCCCGTGTTGGTGGGTCGGATATAGTTCCAGTTCGGCTCAATGGGTTGTGCGACCAGCGATGTTGATAGCAGTAGAAGGATCGCTGTGAAATGGATCGTCTTTTTCATGATGTCTATTTTTCCGATGGGTGAACGATCAGCAATTCCGTTGTGATCCCTTCGGATCAGATCCAGGAAGCGTGTTGGACATTACTACGCGTTGTTCGCTTGGTGAAGGTAGTTCCGTTGAACCCAGATCATGCAGTAGGTTTCGTAGCGAGGGTCAAAAGCGCAATGGTATCAAGGTTTTCGTTGAGAAATGGTAGCCATAGCTACAATGCCGAAAGGAAAACCAGTGTAACGGTTGATACCGCAGTGATTTTGGGCCGCAGTAGAAATCCTATTGCATGTTCTGGGTTGAACACGGCGACCAATTAATGTTGCCCAAGCCGGTTGGTGAAGTGATGAAGAGGTAGAATGCGGGTCTGAATGTGCGCACCGCCTATTGAAAGATGTCTCCACCAGGGCCGGTATGCCGCCATTCGATCCTCTTGTGGAATAGTTTGGAAGAGACCAACGGCATTGAGCGTACTCGGTTATCCATGCAGGTCACAAGACCTTTCCTCCTAGGGGAACGCTTCTGCACCACGATGCGGTGTGCTTCGTTCCCCGTTCTGGGCAGCAGGGTGAGGAGGTATGAACGGTAGTGTTTTTCCCGAATGAACAGAGCAAGCGGCAATGCGTGCACAGCTTATTTTCCCAACATGGCCAGTACCGGCTGGATGGTGCTCTGCTCGTAGCCTACCTTCATCAATCCACTGCCGCGTACAAAGCGGATACTGCCGACAACAGTTTGTTGCGCATTTACCTCCGGGGTAAGATCCTCCTGAAGGATCACGTCGAAGGCGATCTTCTTGTTGCGGCTGGTGGTGGTGGCAGAGGCGAAGGCATTCTGTGTATCCAGCACAACTGTCTTGCTGATGTGGCCGTTGTGTGCGAAGCAGAGCACGGCGGTGCTTCCTTCGGCAACACTTACGCGGTAGGTTCCATCCACCGCTGCCATGATCAGTTCGGGCTCCTGTCCTTCGATGGTAATGGTCAAGGTGCTACCCGCTCTATCCACACCGGCCACGAAGATGCGACCATGAAATACGATCTGCGCTGGACCCGTTGCAAAGGAGGTAAGGGTGATAAGGCTGATCAGTGTTGCGAAGAAGGTGCGGAGGTTCATGTTCGTGGGGTGCTTGTTGCTTTCGACGGGTCAAAATTGGCCCTCCATGAAGCGGTACCGAAGCGGGCATGAGCAAGTGGCGGACGTTACTGAGCAACTGGCGGAAGGGGCTGGATAGCCTCCCGGATATTCTTGAATGAGCACGCATGGGTCCTGTTCGGACCGCTTTTCGTCGAGGCCAATGCCAACGGGTGATGGCGTCTGGCATGAACTTTGGCTTCTGCGGGTCGACAAGGAGCGTTGCCAGAACGTTCTTCAATTTCACGCTTTAATTCGACCTCTCCATGCTCCGTACCGTACACGCTTATTCTGTTTTCGCTGCTCTAATGGTCACCGTCGCTCCCGCGCAGGCCCAGTTCACCAAGCTATTCGATTTCAATGACCCCACCAGCGGACGCATCCCCAAAGGCGCGTTGGTCTCCGATGGCACATGGCTATACGGCGCCGGCTCGGCCGGTGGTACCACCAACTGCGGTACCATCGTGCGGGTAAAGCTTGATGGTAGCGATCCCGCCATCCTGCACTCTTTCGAGTTCGCCACCAGCGGATGCTATCCGGAAAGCAGGCTATTCATAGAGGACGACTACCTCTACGGCACCACCAAAGGAGGCGGTACTATCGGCATGGGTACCATTTTTCGCATGCACTTGGACGGTACAGGTTTCGAGAAGTTGCTGGACCTCACCGATACCAATGGCGCCAACCCCACCGCAGGGGTGATCAGTGATGGCACATGGCTCTACGGAACTACTTCCGCAGGCGGTCAGCTCACCTTCGGTACGGTATTCCGCATTATGCCCGATGGCAGCGGACATCAACTGCTGTTCCAATTCAACGGAACGAATGGTAGGGAACCCCGTGCAGAACTGTTGCTGGTGGGCGATACGCTGTACGGTTCCACATCCATCGGAGGGCCGGAAGCGTGGGGCACGGTATTCAAGATGCACAAAGATGGTTCCGGCCATACATTACTGCATGCGTTCGGCGATCTGGCAGATGGCCGTTTTCCCGATGATGCGTTATACGCTATCGGTGACCAGCTCTATGGCATTGCACGTGTGGGTGGGTCGCTCTTCGGTGGGTTGATCTACCGCATCGGTATGGATGGTACGGGCTTTACTAAAGTCCTGGAATTCGACCCTTTCAGCACTGGTGTTGATGTGCAATGCTCATTCATCTACGATGGTACGTGGCTCTATGGCAGCGGATCCTTATCGAACCCCGACAGTCCGGTAACAGGCACACTCTTTCGTGTGAAACCGGACGGCACCGATTTCACCACGCTATACGGCCTCACGGAGGAAGAGGGCAAGTCGCCCATGGACCAAGTGTTGCTGGTGGACGGCACCTTGTACAGTGCGGCCAGCTTAGGTGGCATCAATGGCGATGGCACCATTTTCCGCTTCGATGGCCTACCGACAGGCATCGGAGCAGAACTTGAGCCACAGAGCTGGAGCCTCTATCCCAATCCCGCCAACACCACCATCACCCTGCATTGGAACAACATCGCACCCCACGGAACACTGGAACTGCGCGATGTTCAAGGGCGCACTGTACGTACACACAACACCACCGGTAACACCGATGTGGTCGTGGACCTATCCGGTCTCGCCGCTGGCATCTATGCGGTTGTTGTGCGCGATGAGGTCGGTGTGGCTACGCAGCGGTTCGTGAGGGAGTGAACATCACGTATCGACCATTCGTAGGTCTTCAGCTCTAGGTTGGCAGATGGACGCTACCCGACTACATCGGTGAGCATTCAAGCGCGTGACTTGATAGCTGACATCCTGCAACTCACAACTATCGGAACAGTACCATCCCCTCTATATGCAGGTGCCCTAACATTGTGGATACTGAAAATTCCAGGTCGTAAAGGAATTGCCCATGAATGATCTCTTCGGACTTCTTGTTCTACTGCTCATTGTTGGTCTTCCCATTTGGTTGATCATTAAGAAATTCCGAAAGGCTAAGGCCGAACGACAGCGTTTACAGAACGCGCTGGCGGACATGGAAAAGCGCCTTAAAGAGTTGGAGCGCGAAAACGTGTTGTTGGGGACCGAGCACCTGAAGTTCCAACTACAACCACACACACTCAATAACATCCTTGCAAGCCTCAAGGCCATCTCCAACAAACTGAGCCGTGGCATGGACGCCTTATCCAGCACACTCGAATACATCCTGTACCGTGGTCGAACGAACTTGGTGACAATTGATGAGGAGATAACGTTCATCCGGACTTACGTAGACCTGAACGAACTTTTCTTGACGGAATTGGAGCCGATCAAACTGGATACATCTGAACTCGGCAAGCATAGCGCGTTCTATACCCAGCCTTGTATTCCGCATTTGATTAGTGCCTACTTCATTGAGAACGCGTTCAAACACGGCGATGTGAACCATCCGGAATTCATGCGTATCCGGGTGAAGTTGGACAACACCCATTTTCAGCTCCATGTGAGCAATCGGATCCGGCAAAAGCCCAATGACAAGGTGGGTGGCCTAGGCCTTCAGAATATGGAGAAGCGATTGGCCTTGTTGATGGCCGGTCGCTACACCATTACCTCCAGCAGTGATCATAGCGAGTATCACGCGATACTTACACTTCAATTGAACCCATGAGCAAATTCAAGGTGGCTATTCTGGAGGACAGCAAGGAGTTGCTGAAGGACCTGAAGTATGAACTTGAACGCACTGGTCTCGTGGAAGTGGTTGTAATGGCTACCCGTTCGGACGAATTCCTGAAGAAGGTTGCGGAAAAATCCCCCGATGGACTTCTGCTTGATATCGACCTACAAGACGATGCCATGAGCGGTCTTGATGTAGCTGCGAAACTGCGGCTGCCCACCTTGTTCGTTTCGGGGAAATTGGATAAAAATGCTGGAGGCCTTTCGGACGTGAATGTTGCCTTGAAAGAAGCCCCGGTGGAATTCCTTACCAAGCCGATCACGTTGGACAAGCTCAATGGCATCCTGCCCAAGTTCATTGCGATCGCAAGGGCACTGGCGAAGCCAGCCGAGATCCGTCTTACGTTACAGGGTGAGAGTAGCAAACTGTTTCTTGTAAAAAGCATCGTATGCCTGTGCGCTGAGAAAGATAGTGGCTCGGACTCGAACAACAAGGAGATCCACTTCACGGACAGGAAGCCGGGCATATTGGTGGATTTCAGCTTCAAAGGGATGGAGGGCCGGGGTTTCCAGGCTGAACAATTTCTTACCATCCACAAGTCATTCCGAGTGAATGCGGAACGTTTCAATGCCTTGGTAGGTAAGGCCATCCGGGTGAAAGTGATGGACGGGAACGGCGCACTCGTGGACAAGGAGCTCCCGGTCTCCGAGAACTACTTGCCGGCTATACGTAAGCGCTTGGAGTAGGCCACTGGAACACCGCTTTCATTGCTCCATTTGCCGCTTTCATTCCTTTAAGCGGCTTTTTATGCTCCGATATTAGGCTACACTTTCGGGTTGGGGGAGTTTCGGTTCATCAACGAACAAGGAACCATGATCCCATCCGTTAATTTCCATCTCTGGCAGCCCTGCAACATGCGCTGCAAATTCTGCTTCGCCACGTTCCAGGACGTGAAGAAAACCCTCCTGCCAAAGGGCCATCTGCCTAAGGAACAAGCCATCGAAGTGGTGCGCCATCTTGCTGCGCACGGCTTCGATAAGATCACCTTCGCCGGTGGTGAACCCACGCTTTGTCCATGGCTCACGGACCTGATCCGTACCGCCAAGGAAGCAGGCATGACGACCATGATCGTCACCAACGGGACGGGTCTGAAGGAGGCCTTCTTGCTCGCGAACAAGGACCACTTGGATTGGATCGCCATTAGCATCGATAGCTTGAAGGAAGCCACCAATGTTGCCATCGGTCGTGCGATCAGCGGCCGTACGCCTTTCACTGCCGAAGCCTATCTCGCCTTGATCGACCGCGTGAAGGCCCACGGCTATCGCCTGAAGTTGAACACGGTGGTGAATCGCTTCAACTGGAAGGAGGACCTCAGCCAGCATATTCGCCATGCGAAGCCAGAACGATGGAAGGTGCTGCAAGCGCTTCCCATCATCGGCCAGAACGATTCACAAATCGATGATCTGGTGGTAAGCGAAGCACAGTTCGAGGCATTCTTGCAGCGGCATGATTCCTTGGCCGAGATCACGCGCATTGTTCCCGAGACCAACGCCCAAGTGCGCGGCAGCTATGTGATGGTTGATCCGGCGGGTAGGTTCTTCGATGACGCGGAAGGAGTACACCGATACAGCAAGCCCATTCTTGAGGTGGGTACACGGATAGCGATACAGCAGGTATGTTACGACGCTAAGAAGTTCGAACAGCGAGGCGGGATCTATGATTGGGGCGGATCCACTCTGGGTCAAGTTGACCTATCGAACGAGCTTGCTGAGCGAGGATGGGCACACTTAAAAGGAACGGACCAAGATGGGTTCGAGAAACTCGCTTCCGGGCTTGGTGATGTGATCCATCGGACCGAGGTCCGCGTGAAGCCTGAGGGTCGAGGCATGGTGACATCACCGAATGCACTGGACCTGCATACCGACCACCATGCAGCACGTTTCATCGCTTGGTACTGCCACCGGCAGAGCGTTGTCGGTGGAGAGAGTCTGTTGCTGGATGCATCCACGGCCATTGACCGTCTTTCAGCAGAACACCAAAAACGCTTATGTGCGATCCACTTGCATGAGCACAAAGTCTTTGACAGCGACCCGGGTAGTTGGCCGTTGATGATCCGCGAGGGCGACCGACTCCGATTCTACTACTCATTCTGGCTTGTGGCGGATACAGACCGAGAAGATCCGGCCTTTCTAGCCTTTCGTGAGGCGGTCAATCAAAGTCCCACCCACATGCTGAAGCTACAGCCCGGGGATGTCCTCGTTGTCGACAATCATCGTGTACTACATGGTCGGCGCGCGATCGGCGACGAAGGCGAACGCTACTTGGAGCGTGTTTGGATCGCTTGATCAACAACACGAAACCACGGAGAATGAGAAGATGACCCCAAGCTGCCCCGCAAGCTTCCCTTTGCCATAGCGCGCATCGGGCGGGATCGAGCGAAGCCGACAGAGTACAAACGATCAACACGAATGAATAGGGCCTAGCCCACAAAACAATTGAACATGAACACGCATCTAAAAGAAATCTACGCTGTAACACTACCCGAACCCATAACAAGGGCTCGCGTCGCCTTCCTCATCCAAGAACGCAGGATCGATCCTGCGATCGCAGCGATCGACCTGGGGATGGTGAAGCGAAAACTGCAAGACGCCGAAGAAGGCAAGGGTTGGTCAGCGGACCAATGCGACGAGCACGAGGTAGCGTATAAGCGCTATTTGCACCTCTGCAAGCTGCACGGAAAAGGCATGGTTCCAACAAAAGATGTTGATGAGTTCTGGCACCAGCACATTATGGACACACGTGCCTACCAGAATGACTGTCAGGAAGCAATTGGACACTTCGTGCACCACTTTCCGTACTTGGGGATGCGGGGGGAAGAGGATGAGCGGCAACTGGAGAAGGCCTTCCGGCGCACTGAAAAGCTTTACTGCGATGCCTTCGGCGAAGCACTGCTGCCCTCGGTGGGTGCTCAGTGTTGGCACGATTGCTCTGGGCGCTGCTGGAACGATTGTTCAAGCAAGTGATGAACCGCCGGAGCATATAATGCCCGATTGTCGATCGGGTTCCCACACCTCGAACAGAAACGCTCAGCACCTTGCCGGGCGTTTCTGTTCAATAATTCAATCAGAAAGCAATGAAGCAATACGTCGACTTCTCTCAGCGAATCAGCCGAACACAAAACCCGCCTCAACCTCCGTCTCCGCGCAGATCCAAATACGCATTAAAGACATTGAATAAGTTGAACATGACCCAGCCCATACCCTGTTCCTTCAAATGTTCGTTCCACCCAAACGCAAAAGAGCCGCCTCTTCCGAGACGGCTCCTTCACCCTTCCTGATTCCTTTTCGTGCTTACTGTTTTGGAGCGGCCTTGCTCGCCAACCCGAGTTGGATCTGCGTCTGCTCCCAGTTCAATCCGGTGTATACGCGCTCTGCCATGGCCTTGCCTTGGGCATCGTAACGTAGCCAGATCCCGGTCTTGATCCCCATGGCGTAAGCACCTTTCGCGCTCACTTGGCCGTTGTTGTAGTAGTAGGTGAAGGGGCCGTTCTGCACGGTGCACTGCACATCCGCGTAACTGCCTTCCATCATCAAGCTGCCGTCCGTTGCGAGCACCTTTGCCCTATACTGCCCATCGGTACCCGTGCTCACCACCCGTTGCAACACGTTGGCCGGGTCGCTGCTGACCAAGAAGGAGCTATTCACGCGATCGATGCGAACCACGGCCTCTGTTCCGTTCACGCCCTCGGGCACTCCATTGAGGGTATTGGCGTGGATGGAGCTACAGAAGGCGACAGCGGCAGCGAAGATGGCGGCGGAGACGAGGGTGCGTTTTACGATGTTCATTTTGTTCGGAGGGGTTGGTCGTCGTTGTTGACAGGACAAATGTCTCCAGATCCCACAAGGAGCGTATGCACCCCAGAGCAAGTGGTGGCTCAGGATGAGCAAGTGGCGGTTTTCACACACTGCTCAATTTAACGCTTCCAGAAAGAAACCCGAAATGATCAATTCAACAATTCCCCATCTCACTCTGAAGTCCGTGACATAAAAGGAACTGATCGAACATCAAGAAGCCCCTCCACCTACACCGCGTTGTTGCGGGTTCGGTAGAGAGGCTCTCGATCCACCAGGATCTTTAGGGGTGGCCCCAATTATTCAGATGATCACATCTTTGGAAGCAACACGGCGTCGATCACGTGGATCACACCGTTGCTCTGGTACACATCGGCGATCGTCACCTTTGCGCTGTTACCGCTTGCGTCCATCACCATCAGGTCATTTCCTTTCATGCTGAACATCAGTTCGCCACCGGCTACTGTTTTCATGCTTGTCTTTCCACCACCTTTCTTAATGGCTTCCGCAACCGCTTTGCTATCGAACTTACCTGCCAATACATGGTAGGTCAATACGGCTTGCAATTGCTTCTTCGCTTCTGGCTTCAGAAGACCTTCTACGGTTCCAGCAGGCAGTGCATCGAATGCTGCGTTGGTCGGTGCGAATACTGTGAACGGTCCTTCGCTGGAAAGTGTTTCCACTAGATCAGCAGCTTTAACGGCGGCCACAAGCGTTGTGTGGTCCTTGCTGTTCACTGCATTTTCAATGATGTTCTTGGTCGGATACATTTCTGCACCACCTACCATTTTTCCTTTTTGTGCAAGCACTGGGCTCGCGAATGCTGCAATAAGAGCAGCTGTTAGCACTACGTGTTTCATTTGGGTTCTGTTTAGGGTTTATGAACATTTGCTAAACAAACAATGGGGACGTTTGTTCACGCTTGAATGGAATAAGGGAAAAAGAATTGGTCGCATCTTGTTTCTCGCTTCCGTGGAATTGCTTCAAGTGAAGCTGGAATGCGGCCATGTGCGTCTCCTGATCATACATGCTGAAGCAAGCGGTAGGGTAGGAACGGATCGAACATCAAGAAGCCCCTCCACCTGCACCGCGTTGTTGCGGCTTCGGTAGAGAGGCTCTCGATCCACCAGGATCTTTAGGGGTGGCCCCAATTATTCAGATGATCACATCTTTGGAAGCAATACGGCGTCGATCACATGGATCACACCGTTGCTCTGGTACACATCGGCGATCGTCACCTTTGCGCTGTTACCGCTTGCGTCCATCACCATCAGGTCACTGCCTTTCATGCTGAACATGAGTTCGCCGCCGGCTACTGTTTTCATGCTTGCTTTTCCACCACCTTTCTTAATGGCTTCCGCAACCGCCTTGCTATCGAACTTACCTGCCAATACATGGTAGGTCAATACGGCTTGCAATTGCTTCTTGGCTTCTGGCTTCAGAAGACCTTCTACGGTTCCTGCAGGTAGGGCATCAAATGCTGCGTTGGTCGGTGCGAATACGGTGAACGGTCCTTCGCTGGAAAGTGTTTCCACTAGATCAGCAGCTTTAACGGCGGCCACCAATGTTGTGTGGTCCTTGCTGTTCACTGCATTTTCAATGATGTTCTTGGTAGGATACATTTCTGCACCACCTACCATCTTCGTTTTCTGTGCAAGTACTGGACTTGCGAATGCTGCTAGTAGAGCAGCTGTTAGCACTATGTGTTTCATGGGGATCGAGTTTTTAATGTTCGTGTTCGTTTGGTCAGTGGATCGGTCAGTTAACGGAGGCCTCCGATAGTCACGTTCCGATCGACTACAGAACCACATACGAGCAATGGATGGCAGCTGGATCATTCGCACTTGAATTAATCAACGCAGGTTGCGAACAATACATGCGCACTCATCGGCGCTTACATTACTCAACGCAAAGAAAAAGTAGGGACCTGTTCTATTCGTCCAGCTTGTAATGCGCTGATCGTTAACGTGAAAATAGATTCACGGGATATGCATTCATGAAAACAGCGCGGGATGCGACCTCTATGGGCGATGCGACAATTCACATGGCGTAGTACGCGAAGCGCTTACCTATATGGTTGCAACACGAAAGAAGCTTATTGCTTACTGAAATTTACAGAGATGAAGATCCAATGGCCTAGGAGGAAAATGCACGCTGCTGATCTTCAGGATCAGCAAAGAACCAAGCTCAAGCCGCAGTGACCACGTAATCTTTCTCAGTGTCCTCCTCTGGATCGACCTCCGCGTCGAGGTCGCTCCACTTAGCACGTGTTCTCCGGCCCATCTCGCGCCATCCGAAGATCAGTACGATCGCAACGGCGCTCAGCATGTTCACGGTCACAAAACCGTTAATGTAGGTCGGGTCACCGTTCCATAATCCGGGAAGTACGGGTAGCATGAAGAAGCCGCAGTTGCTGATGATCTGCATGATCAACAAGATGGTACCGCTGCGCGTCATGTTATAGGCCCAGCTCAGTAGGATGGTCAATGCGATCATGCTCAACATGAACATGTGCCATGGGTAACCATCGGGTACGCCTTCACCGATCAACAACATCGGTAAGTACCACAGACCCCAAGCTGTTCCTGCCAATAAACAAGCGGGCAACGCTTTATAGCGGTCCTGTAACCGGGTCACGGAGAATTTCATCCAAGCGGTCTCCTCCACGATCGCGATCCCGATAATGAACGGCATGTTCTTCATGAGGTGGCCCAGGTTCTCGAAGTTACCTCCGAAAAAATTCTCCACCACGAACCCCGGCCATGCACGAATTCCCAGAATGGCGATTGCGGCGATGCCGATGTACGTGAACAAGGGCTTCCAGACAAAGGCCAGCCCGTACCAGATCGCTGGCACTTTCCAATGGAAGAATGCGCCGAATAGCTTACGCATACCGGTCTTGCCTTCCAAATAGAATGTGATCATCACTGCGAATAACAGCGGCCCGAATGCCCGGAGCCTAAAGATCATGTGAGCAACCTCGTCGTTGCTGATATGAGCGCCTGGCGCTAGTTTGGCCCAGACCACACCGACCACAACAAATTGGTAGGATAAGGTGAGCAACACGAAAACAAGCACGGGGTAACGGCTAACGAATGCACGCATGGGAATGTGGGAAAGTGGTACGAATATAGCTTTTGACGTGTTGAATGATCACTTCGTATGGATGGAGTTCCATTTTTTTGATCTTGGGCTTTTACGGTACTCCACAAGAAGGGGTTACGCTGATCGGAAGTGGACATTCGCCCGGCAACTTCCGCATGGCTACTTTCGCGTCCCAACCAGCACCCATGTACGGAACAATTAAAGACCAATTGGTCAACGAGATAGCGGCCATCCAAGAAGCAGGGCTATTCAAGAAGGAACGCATTATCCGTAGCAAGCAGAATGCGGAGATCACGGTGGGTTCCCAGAAGGTCCTGAATTTCTGTGCCAACAATTACTTGGGCCTCTCCTCACACCCGGAGGTAGTGCAAGCAGCTCATGCCACGCTGGATGATCATGGCTATGGCCTGAGCAGTGTTCGGTTCATTTGCGGTACACAGGACATCCACAAGGAGCTGGAAGAGAAGTTGTCAAAGTTCCATTCGCTCGATGATACCATTCTCTATGCGGCATGTTTCGACGCGAATGGAGGGGTCTTCGAACCGCTGTTCTCAGAAGAGGATGCGATCATCAGTGATTCCCTGAACCATGCCAGCATCATCGACGGTGTGCGCTTGTGCAAGGCCATGCGATACCGGTATGCGAATAACGATATGGCCGACCTTGAGGTTCAATTGAAGATGGCCCGTGCAGATGGTGCACGCAATATCATCATCGTTACGGACGGTGTGTTCAGTATGGATGGCATCATCGCCGACCTGAAAGGTGTCTGTGATCTGGCGGATAAGTATGAGGCGCTGGTGATGGTGGATGAATGCCATGCTGCAGGCTTTATCGGGAAAACGGGAAGAGGAAGTGTTGAGCATTGTGGTGTTACCGGACGTGTGGATATCATTACCGGAACATTGGGCAAAGCGCTCGGCGGTGCCATGGGTGGTTACACAAGCGCTCGCAAGGAGATCGTGGAGCTGTTGCGCCAACGTTCACGCCCGTACCTGTTCAGTAATTCATTGGCCCCGTCCATTGTAGGTGCTTCCATTAAAGTGATCGATATCCTTACAGCCTCCACGGAATTGCGCGATCGCCTGGAAAAGAACGTTGATCGGTTCCGGAGCGGGATCGAAGCGCTCGGATTCAAGACACGCGGAGCCGGAGCGGCCATTGTACCCGTTATGCTAGGGGATGCCAAGCTCAGCCAAGTGATGGCCGATAAGCTGTTGGATGAAGGTATCTATGTGATCGGGTTCTTTTACCCCGTTGTTCCAAAGGATACCGCCCGCATCCGCGTTCAGCTGAGCGCAGCGCATACCGATGAGCATATCGATAAAGCCCTTGCTGCTTTTGCGAAAGTGGGGAAGGAGCTAGGTGTGATCTGAATAGGACCTCTAGAGTTGGTGTGATGTTGTGCCTGTAATTTCAGGGTGCATCGTAGATCCATGAACTCTACAATAGCGTCGCTTAACACATCCCGTTGTTGGTATTTGCTACTTCCCCCGGTGGTACTGCTTGCCAATGCGGGTAGGTTTGCAAGAGGTTCTGGACCTCTCACCATCGGCTTGAATAATTCTCAATTCGTGCTGCCGACCGCCGTGTATCATTCTTTGCTTAGGGGTGAGTCATGTTCCGGCCGGTAGAAATAGTAATACTTCTACACCGACAAAATGATTGGTTCCTGGACCCATATTGCTTTCTTCAAACTCTATTTGACACATGAGTAAGCTACGTCTGAGCTGTTCATTGCGCTATTATTTCACGGTCCTTTCTGTGTTCATTGCGAGCTTTTCGTCTTTCGGGATCGTTGTTCGTTTTAATGACGCTTCGGAATATTGCCGCTGGGAGTTGCAGGCATTGGCGATACAACCACCACTGCTCGTGATCGGTGATAACGATAACGACGGTGTACTGGATGAAAATGATCTGGATGACGACAATGACGGGATCTTGGATACTGCCGAGATGAATTGTCTTACAACGATTCCTGTTGCACAAGATCCGAACCCTTCAGTGACCGTGGATGACGGTATCGTGGACATCACCTACACGGAGCTAACGACCACGTTGGGTACTGCTACGGAAGGAGGGTATACCTACGTGTATCCCGAAGGCTTAGGTACTGCGGAGATCGCCTTCGCTCCTGCTGCGGTGAACCTGGAATTCTACTTGGTGGATATGGACCGGTTGGAACGGGTGTACCTGGATGTTTTCGATGCTAGTGGTGCACTGGTCCCTGATGTTACTTCCTATGTTACCGTACTCGGTGCTTCGTTGACCGTAGCTACGGATGCAACACATAGCTGTGATGTATCCAGCTCCTTTAATACCAGCGTGGATTCTTTTGAGCCGCAGGTCACCGTACGATTCGTATTTCCGTTCCCGGTCTCTAAGATCCGTATGGACCTGTATAGCGCCGCAGTCGGAAGTCCGGGGTACATCATTGAGACACTTTGTGTTGATCGGTTCTCAGGTGGTGATGCGCTTGCCGATCGGTCGGATAACGATTCCGATGCGGATGGCTGTCCGGATGCGCTTGAAGGTAATGGCGGTTTCGTATTGACGGATATTGATGCGAACGGGCAACTGACCGGCAGCGTGAATGGCAACGGCGTGCCGATCGTAGCGGGCGCTGGGCAAGCGGATGTAAGTGCATATAGTGATCTGGTACATCCTGCAATTTGTAATGCAAGCGGAGTACCCGACGCTATCGATGATGCCGGGGGTAACATCCCGGAGGATGGCGCTAACGGCAGTGTCAATATCCTTGCGAATGATATCGATCCGGATGGGAACCCTTCTGCACCGACCAACGGACCGGGCCAATTCACAGTTGACCTTAACGTTGGTACGTTGGGAATTCAGATCACGGATACCGATGCTACCGGAGTTTGGTCCTACGATCCTGCCACGGGCGTGATCACATTCGATCCCGCCAATAATTTCTTTGGTGCTGTTTCACATATCTATCAGTTGTGCGATCCGGGAGGATCCTGCAACTCAGCCTTCATCACGTTCAACGTAACCCCCGTGAACGATCCGCCCACCGCGGTGGATGATGCATTCGATATCAATGAAGATGGTGTGCCTAGTGTCAACGTGGCGAGTAACGACGGCGATATCGATAACACGAACGCACAGCTTACTTGGTCATTAGTAAATGGTGGTACGGCCGCCGCCAACGGAACGATCATTTTTAGCCCGAATGGGAATCTTACCTACATTCCGAATGTGAACGCAAGTGGTACGGTCTCGTTCACCTATCAAGTATGTGATCTCGGACCGCTGTGCGCAACGGCTACGGCAACGATCATTATCCTGGAAATAAGTGATCCACCTGATGCTATCAGCGACATTGGCGCTACGCTGGTCGAAGATGGTCCTAATGGAACCGTTAACATTATTGCCAACGACACCGATCCGGAAGGCAACCCCACTGCGCCTACCAATGGTGTTGGTCAATTCACGGTGGATATCAATACGGGACTCGGCGGCGTGCAGACCACGAATACGACCGCGGCAGGCGTTTGGACCTATGATCCGGCAACAGGTGTAGTCACATTCGACCCGGCGAACAACTACAATGGTACAGCTACGATCCAATATCAATTGTGTGATCCAAGTGGGTTATGTGATATTGCGAATATTTCATTCGTTGTGACAGCCGTTCCGGACGCGCCTGATGCGGTGGACGACAACGGTGGTGTGCTTATTGAGGACGGCGCGAACGGAACGGTGAACATCATTGCAAATGATACGGATCCAGAAGGAAACCCGACGCCACCGACGAATGGCTTGAACCAGTTCAAAGTTGACCTGGACCCTGTTGCACCGGGTATCCAAACAACGTTAACCAATACGTTAGGGACATGGACGTATGCAACGGCTACAGGCATCTTGACATTCAATCCAGCGAATAACTATTACGGTACAGCAACCATCGCGTATCGGTTATGTGATCCCACCGGGCTATGCGATGTCGCGAATATTACGTTCATCGTTACATCGCTGAACGATCCACCGGATGCCGTGGATGATATCGTACTTACACCGTTGGTAGAGGATGGTGCCAATGGAACCGTGAACATTCTTTCCAACGACACCGATCCTGATGGTACGGTTTCCGCTCCGACCAATGGGCCCGGTCAATACATTGTGGACCTTGATCCTGCGAACCCTGGCTATCAGCTGGTATTGCAGACAATACAAGGCTTCTGGAGCTACAATACCACTACGGGTGTGGTCACATTCAATCCTGCCAATAATTACTTCGGAACAGCTACTACCCCCTATGTGCTGTGCGATACGGACGGCGGATGTGATCAAGCCACTATCACTTTCACTGTTAGTTCCGTGAACGACCTGCCGGATGCCCAAAGCGATTTCGGAGGAACGCTTCTTGAAGATGGCATGAACGGTTCCGTTGACATTCTTGCCAATGATACCGATCTGGATGGTGACCCTACTGGTCCAACAAATGGCCCCGGACAATTTACTGTTGATCTTAACCTTGGAACACCCGGCATTCAGTTGACCATTACCAATGCAACTGGAGTATGGACCTATGACCCAGCGACCGGGATCGTTACGTTCGATCCGAAGGACAATTACTACGGTACCGCCCAATTGACCTACGTGCTCTGCGATCCCGCTGGCGCATGTGATCAGGCGGTGATCACCTTCAACGTGGATCCCGTGAACGATCCGCCGATCGTGAATGATGATTTTGATAACACCACACAGAACGGGATCGTATTTACACATGTTGTGGCGAACGATACGGACAGCCTGGATCCAAATGGTGGCATTGACCTGACCTCCATCACGATCATCACAGGGCCGTTCAATGGCACTGCAAATGCACTGAACAATGGAAGCATATCCTATGAACCGGATCTGGATTACATAGGCTTGGATTCGCTCCAATACGTTGTGTGTGACCTGGGCTATCCGTTACCGGTGATCTGTGATACTGCTTGGTTCGTTATTACCGTGGATGACCTCTCCCCACTTGCTTTTAATGATCAAGGTGTGGTGAATGAAGATGACCAAGTGGTGATCGACGTGCTTGTGAATGATGTTACTCCTACAGGAATTCTGGTCATTGGCTCTGTTGCGATCTTGGATCCACCGACCGATGGCACTGCTGTGGTGAATCCGGATGGGACCATCACGTACACCCCGGATCCGGACTTCAACGGTATCGATGACTTTACCTATATCGTTTGCAACGATTCAGGCTATTGTTCCCCCGCTATTGTATTTGTGGATGTGATCCCAGTGAACGACCCACCTGTAGCTGTGGATGATAATTTCATCACGGACGAGGATACCGCGTTGATCATGGATGTTCTGGCCAATGACTCCGATCCTGCGGACCTTAACGGTGGTATCGATCCAACTACCGTAACGATCGTGAGCGGTCCTTTCAATGGAACTGCCAGTGTGAACGTTGACGGAACGATCACGTATGATCCAACGTCGAACTACAATGGTCCGGATTCGTTGCAGTATGTGGTCTGTGATCTCGGGTTCCCATTGCCGACGATCTGCGATACCGCGTATGTCTTCATTACCGTTCTTCCGGTCAACGATGCTCCTGTAGTGAATGATCCATTGGGTGGCACGGTGGATACACTCTATGTTGTGACGTCACTGAACGTGCCGATCACGGTCTGTCTGTTGGCATTCGATAGTGATGGTGACCCTGTGGATGTTACCAATTACTTGAATGGGCCGAACAACGGACTTATCTCCGGACTAAGCAATAACGATACCTGTTTCACCTACACGCCTGACCCAGGATTCATTGGAATGGATACCGTTGATATCGTGTTCTGCGATGATCAAGGTGCATGTGATACGGTGAATGTTGTGATCACCGTACTACCGAATACCCCTCCTGTGATCACGGACAATGGAGGTACGCCGATCGATACGCTGAACGTATCAACATTGACCGATGTGCCACTCCTGATCTGCTTGACCGCAATAGATGCTGAAGGTGATACGCTTGATGCGACGGCAACGTTGAACGGTCCTGCGAACGGTAGCATGTCCGGTGTAAATGATGGAGATACCTGCGTGACCTACACACCGGATCCCGGATTCTTTGGTACGGATACGGTTACTGTTGTGGTGTGCGACCAATACAATGGGTGTGATACGGTCGTCGTCGTGATAACTGTCATTCCGAACCAGCCACCAGTGATCGTGGATGAGAACGGCACCCCGATCGATAGCCTCGCTGTTACGACACCGGAGGATCAACCGATCATTATCTGTCTTAACGCGATCGATCCGGATGGCGATGCAGTGGATGTTACGGGCGCAACGTTCGGACCATTGAACGGGACGCTCACGGGCCTGAATGACAACGATACATGCTTCACGTACATTCCGAACGCCAATTACAATGGACCCGATACGGTGACGATCCAGGTCTGCGATGGTCTCGGAGCGTGTGATGTGATCACTGTGGTCATTGATGTCACACCGGTGAATGATCCGCCACTAGCTACGGATGACGTTGTATCCACGAACGAGGACACTGCAATTACCGTGGACGTGATCAACAACGATAACGATGATGCCGATGGATCTCCGGTTGATACCGCTTCGGTAACAGTGATCGGTGGGCCACAGAACGGTACGGCCACAGTGAATGGCGATGGAACAATAACCTATGTTCCAGGACTGAACTTCAACGGGTCGGACTCCATCATATACGTGATCTGCGATACGGGTATACCATTGCCTGCGATCTGCGATACCGCTGTTGTGTTCATCACTGTAACACCGATCAACGATGCACCGGTGATCACGGACAATGGAGGTATACCGATCGATACGTTGAATGTATCAACACTTGTCGATGTGCCGATCTTGATCTGCTTCAACGTTACGGATGTTGAAGGTGATGCGCTTGACGCTTCGTCAACATTGAACGGCCCGACAAATGGTAGCATGTCCGGTGTGAATGATGGAGATACCTGCGTGACCTACACACCTGATCCCGGATTCGTTGGAACGGATACGGTAACGGTAGTGATATGCGACCAGTTCAATGGATGTGATACCGTAGTCGTTGTGATCACCGTGCTTTCGAATCAACCACCGGTCATCGTGGATGAGAACGGAACGCCGATCGATACACTGGCCATTACGACGCCAGAGGATCAACCGATCATTATCTGCCTGAACGCGATCGATCCGGATGGTGATGCGGTTGATGTGACGGGCGCAACGTTCGGACCATTGAACGGGACGCTCACTGGCCTGAATGACAACGATACGTGCTTCACGTACATTCCGAACGCCAATTATAATGGACCTGATACCGTTACGATCCAAGTGTGTGATGGCTTAGGAGCATGCGATGTGATCACGATCATCATTGATATAACACCGGTGAATGATCCACCACTAGCAACGGATGACATCGTTTCCACAAATGAGGACACGGCGATCATCGTGGATGTGATCAACAATGACAATGACGCCATTGATGGATCACCGCTTGACCCAACTTCAGTAACCGTGATCGGCGGACCGCAGGACGGCACTGCCACGGTGAACGGAGACGGAACAATAACGTACGTGCCAGGTCCGAATTTCAATGGATCGGATTCCCTCATCTATGTGATCTGCGATACGGGTATACCATTGCCTGCGATCTGCGATACCGCTGTTGTGTACATCACGGTTACGCCGGTCAACGATCCGCCGTACGTTGAGATAGGCGGAAATGTGGTGGATACGGTGTATGCGAATACCATGTTGAACACATCGATCATTATCTGTTTGAACGCGTTCGATCCAGAAGGTGATGCTGTTGATGTTACCGCTGTGATCGTTAACCCGACCAACGGAACAGCGACGAACTTCGCGGATGGCGATACGTGCTTCACCTACACGCCCGACCCGGGTTACGTAGGTGGCGATACGCTCGTGATCACCGTATGTGATAACCTCAACGCAGGTGATACGATCGTCGTGATCATCAATGTAACGGATAACCTTCCGCCTTTCGCTGTTGATGATACCGCGTCGGTGAATGGTGGTGGTTCCGTTGTGATCGACAATGAAGGCAACGACAGTGATCCGGAAGGTGATCCGTTCACAACAACTGTTGCCACGGCCGGTAACGGAACCGTTGTGATCAACGGTGATGGAACACTGACCTATACTCCGAGCCCGACATTCTGCGGCACGGACACTATCAGTTACACCATCTGCGATGATAATGGAGCATGTGATACCGCTATCATTCTGGTCACCGTTAACTGCCCACCTGTCGCTGTGGATGATAGCGTATCAACCTTCGAGGATACAAGTGTTATCATCGATGTGGTCGGCAACGATTCCGATCCGAACGGTGATCCATTCTCCGTCACCGTTGCTACCGCTGGCAATGGAACGGTCGTGATCAATAGCGACGGAACGCTGACGTATTCACCGGATCCGAATTACTGCGGAACGGATGTGATCACATACACGATCTGCGATACCACAGGACTTTGTGATACCGGGATGGTAACTGTTGAAGTGATCTGTGTGAACGATCCACCGATCGCAGTGGATG
>JAGNUG010000174.1 GCA_017987115.1 Flavobacteriales bacterium
TGCTCGACAAACCCGTTGGCGTGCACAGCCGGTATTGCGACATGACCTGGGTAGAAGAAAACCTCGGCTGGAAAGCGAAGATCAGTATTGAAGAAGGGATGCGCAGGGTGTATGAGGCGGCGTTGAAAAAAATATGAACCGCGACGACGCAACGACGCGACGATAACGCAATCAAATAGATAACTCGAATGAAGCATTTCTTTGCCTTGATGTTTTTCGGTATCACGGGATGCGGTATTTCTCAATACGACCAACTCGCTGTTCAAGTTGCCACTGCTTTTCAAACTGATGATGTCAAGATCACATACTCAACGATGTTGGATACACGATCGGAAACACAACGAACGCTCATCGCAACACTGTACTGTAATCCTCAGAAATCCGAGTTGTGGAAGCCTAAGGTCAAAGTCGCCTCAGGCTGCGCCAAATTCATCTTCGAGAAACTGAACGATGAACAGCAGAAAGACCTCGACCAGGTTCAGATCATTCTCGTTTCCAATGGAGATGAAGCCAAGTTCAATTTTCATATGGACTACCTCAAGTCGATCGACCCATACCTGAACGTAGTCCACAATTATTTGCATCACGTGAGTTCCAAAGAATACAGTGCATTGGTTAGCCTAATTGACTCTGCATTTGTATCACCGGAGGACCAACAGAGTTTTCTGCATTCTTATGCCCAAATAGACTCTGTTCATGGTGGCCAAGGATTACCAAATATTGAAGGGTTCAAGCTTGACACGCTCAACTATTCAGGCTCACTCCCTATCGTTCAGGTATGGGCGATCACAGAATCCCCGGACGTAGTGAACCATTATCGGTTCATTCTGAGCAATGACAACCTGCCACCTCGCGTATTGGCTATCGGTCTGAATGACGAATGAACCAACGCCTAGGCCATATCATCTGCTTCGGCCCGGGCCCCAAGTTCAAAGGCGGCATTGCGCAGTACAACACCGCATTGGCGCGTGCATTGAAGGATGAGGGCGCGCAGGTCAGCATCGTAAGTTGGACCCAGCAATACCCGGCGATCATCCCGCGCGAGTTCGTGGACAAGGCCAGTCGCAACGACTTTCTGGAGGGCTACGAAATCCCAGTCAAGTACCTCACCAACTGGAATGATCCGCGTACCTGGAGCGCGACCGCCAAGGCCATTGCGGCGCTACAGCCGGACAAAGTGATCATACAGTGGTACAACCCCACCCAGGGCATTCCGCTGAACACGATCGCAAAGTTCCTGCGCAAGCACACAACCGCCGAGATCCTCTTCGACCTGCACTTCGTAGCAGCAAAGGAGCAAAGTTCGTTGGATGCGCGGCTTACGCGAATGGCGCTTCGGCATGGGCACAGCTTCATTGTGCATGCATACAAGACGGCGGATGAGTTGAAGGCCTTGATGCCGGAGAAGGAGTTCGAGGTGACGTTGGATGGAAGCGCTGATGCGCGGTCTATGGTCCAAGGTCGTAGGTCCAAGGAGGCATCAGACCAAGGACCAAAGACCTCGGACCATAGACCTAGTGCGATCCTCAAACTCTACCACCCCATCTACACCCTCTTCAAACCCGACCCGAACTTCAATAGAACGGCTTGGAAAAAAGAACACAACTTGCGGCAACACGTCTTCCTCTTCTTCGGATTCATTCGGAAATACAAGGGGTTGCATTACTGCATCGAAGCTTTCTCGGAGCTGGCCAAACAACGCAATGATGTCAGCCTGATGATCGTGGGTGAACGTTTCTGGCAGACCGTTGATCAAAGCAAGTTCAGCACCAAGGTCAAGAACGCCATCTTCGGAACGATGAAGAAACTCTTCCTGAAGAAAGCCGATGATGAGCGCGAGTACGATCCGCTGGCGATGATCGAAAAGCTAGGATTGAAGGATCGCACGTTGGTCGTTGACCGCTTCGTACCGAACGAGGACGTACCGCCCTACTTCCAAGCGGCGGATGCCGTGGTGCTGTTCTATGAAACCGCGACACCGAGTGGTGTAGAAAGCCTCAGCTACAACTTCAAACTACCTGCAGTAGCAACCCGTGTAGGTCATTTCCCGGAAACGATCAAGGACGGTTTCAATGGCTACATGGCCGAACCGAAGAACATTACCGACATGGTACGCGCCATGAACGCAATGATCGAAAAGCCCATTCCACGCGAGAATGTGGTTGAAGCCACCAAGGAAATGAGTTGGGCTAATTATGCGAAGGCAGTGCTGAACGGGTGAACATTGCCTCTGGCAATGAAGGCCAATTGCCTTCATTGCCTTCTTGATCCTATCTGTCGGACAACTAATCCATTCCGTCGTCGTATACACTTTCAGATCAGAAAAGATCGTTAGATTCACGATCCGTTTTGGGGAGATGAACTGGAACCTCATCGCAGAACTGAACGGAAACCTGCAATGACCAAAGAATGGTAAACGTACCCGTTCTATTCATCATTTTTTTGTCTTGGCTCAGCCCAAGCGTATTGCCCGCACCAACCGAACCAATGGTGGTTGCAGTGCCTGTTGAAACAGCACCTCTAACGGCCAACTATGCATTGGATGCGGTGAGTTTGGAAGCTGAAGAGCTATTTGATGAGATCGGTCTGTATGGCCAAATGACCAGTGATGCATTCATTGCAGGCTACAAGAGCGTAGCGGCACATAAGGCTCAGCATCGGATCTTGGCCATAGCGGATATGACCAAGCCCAGCACTGATGAACGGTTGTACCTCATTGATCTCGACAAGAAGAAATTGATCTTGCGTACATGGGTAGCGCATGGTTCTGCGACCGGTGAATTGTATGCAGAACACTTCAGTAACATCAGTGGATCGCACCAGACCAGCTTAGGATTATATCGCGTCGGTGTGGAGATAGTAAGCCCGAAGCACGGTGCAGCATTACTGTTACACGGCCTTGATCGCAATTTGAATGGTCTGGCATTGGAACGTGAAGTGATCATGCATGGAGCCGATTATGTCAGTGCTGAATTCATTGAAAAGCATGGTCGTTTGGGTAGATCCTGGGGTTGCCCAACTGTGAGCAAAGCACACATGCCTCAAATGCTGGACCTATTGGCCGACGGCGGGCTGCTATTCGTCTACGGGAAGTAACAAAAGCGTCCATTTCCGCGTTCCGTATCCCGAGCATGATCCGTCCGTACTCCGTTGTTGCATTATTGTCGTTGACCTTGTTCGCGTGCAAACAACCCGAGCCCAAGCCTACACTGGTTGAGGTAACGCAGGAGATCACGGAAGTATTTGAAACACCCCAGGCCTATAGCATACGCACACTGGCTCCGGACAATATCGAAGTGTACCTCACCGCGCATCCTGAAAGTAGGATCGATTCCGCTGGGATCAATGACTTCTATGCGCGGAGGAACTTTCAATTTGCATGGTTCGCGAACGACTCACTTTCGCACAGCGTAGCGGGGTTCCTGTCTTTGGTCACAACGGCAGATGCCGCGTATAAAGGCTTGGACGAGCTCCGGAACCGCATCGAAATGCTGATCAACAGTACGCAAGTGGATGGACGTCCTGCGGTGATGTGCGACACGTGCCAACTGGACCTTGAGCTTTCACTCACAGCCCAATTCTTTCGCTTTGCTGACAAGCAATATGGTGGAACCGTAAGCAAGGACCTGCGTGAACTGGACTGGTTCATCCCAAGGAGCAAAAAGGACTATGCCCAGCTTTTGGATTCCATGGCAGCCGGTCACATGGACCTCTCACCGATCGAACCCTTGCATCCACAATATGCACTGCTCAAAGCGCAATTGAAGAAGTACCATTTTCTGGATAGCTTGGGCTACTGGCCGGAACTTTCGTTGGGTGAACGCAGAAAGATCGAACCGTTGGATTCATTGCAACTGATCGGAGATATACGCCAACGCTTGACAATGCTAGGTGATTTCGTTTACGCAAAGGACACCATATCCTTGAACAACCCACATTACGACAGCACGTTGGTTAGCGCAGTACAGCGTTTCCAATCACGACACGGACTGCACCCGGATGGTGTTATCGGCAACGGTTTCATGGCAGCGATCAACGTACCACCACGCGACAGATTGCGGAGCCTATTGGTGAATATGGAACGGTTGCGTTGGGTACCACGGAATTACGCACCTGACCAGATCCTTGTGAATATTCCGGAGTTCCGGATGCACATTTTCGAGAATGGCCAAGAGGTGTGGAACATGGATGTGGTAGTTGGTAACACCGCAACGCGCACCGTGATCTTCAGCGATACGTTGAGCACGATCGTGTTCAGTCCATATTGGGGTGTACCGAAGAGTATTGTCCAAGGCGAGATCCTACCGGCCATTGCCAAAGATCCGAACTACCTGAAACGAAAAGGAATGGAACGGATCGGTGGTTCCGATGCGAATCCGATCATCCGTCAAAAACCGGGACCAGGCAATGCGCTAGGGTTGGTGAAATTCCTATTCCCGAATAGCTACAGTATCTATTTTCATGATACACCGAGCAAAGGTGGATTTGCGCGCGAGCAACGAGCATTCAGTCATGGATGTATTCGCCTAAGCCAGCCGAAAGAGTTGGCCGAATACCTCTTGCGCAACGATACGACATGGACCTCTGAAAAGATCGATAAGGCGATGCACAGCGGGAAAGAACAATACGTCACCTTGAAAGATCGAAGACCGGTAACGATCGGGTATTTCACGGCGTGGGTCGATAAGGAAAGCGGGTTGAATTTCCGGGATGACATTTATGGTCAGGACGAACGATTGGCAAAAGAGATCTTCGTTGGAGCCCCTGCTGCGCCTCCACTACCGGAGGAACTGGATCTACCGTGACTGCTCCACGCGAAGTTCCAGATCCTTGTTGCCGAAGAATTCCGCCAGTGATCTGTTCATCCATTGATCTGGATCTGGTCCGGGTTGGGTGATCACCAGACTTCGCGGTTGCGTAACAGGCGGTAGCCTCAATTCGGCATTCCCGTTCTCAACCGCTTGCTCTATCCGTTTGAAACGATCAAGCATTTCATGATCGTATTGCGCTGCTGAACCGGTGAACAGGTCCGAACTGACATTAAAGTCCCTACCCCAGACAAAGAACAAAAGCGATACAAGTATCAGTGCAGCATGCATTCCTCGCAGATCCAGTTGGAGCGGCAATCGTTTCCTGAAGACCTGT
>JAGNUG010000175.1 GCA_017987115.1 Flavobacteriales bacterium
CGCCCAGCTTATGCACGGAAACTTTTGGCAGCGCATGTGCATCAGTGATCGGTGGCTGAAGTTCTGGGATATTTGCTGACCCATGATCCACCAACAAGAACGGATCACACAACGGAAAGCCGAGCAACTCCAATTCATCGTATGCATCGGTAAGGTCGAAGTGCTGCAATTTCGGCAACCGGGTCTTGGGTGGTTCGGTGATGAAGAGGTCGTTGGTATGATCGGTTTGCTTGGCGCCTGGATGTAGCAAGGTGAGGTCCCAGAGCAATTGCGGTTTGCTCCTACCGGTAAATCGGAACGCACCAACGCGGATCAGCATGCGCGCTTGTTCCACATGGATGTGTACACGATGCAGCAGGTCCGGCAACCCGGTAAAAGGTCCGTTGCGGCGTCGCTCATTCAGGACCGTATTCACCGTTTCCGTGTTAAGGGACTTGATGTTCTGGAGGCCGAGGAAGATGTGGTTGATGGTTGTTGGTTGTTGGTTGTCGGTCGCACAGGCCGCACGCTGTGTAGGTCGACCCAGTGGGTCGACGCTACGGGTGCGCTGTGCTGGGTCGGTGCAATTTTCTGATCGCATCAGCGAACACAACTCCTCGCTCCGGTTCACGCATGGCGCTTCGATCACGGCACCGCTGCGGCGTGCTTCATGCAGGTAGAATTCGGTGTGGTAGAAACCGCCGAAGTTGTTCGCAACGGCCACCATGAATTCCAGTGGATGATACGCCTTCAGGTACAAGCTCTGGTAACTCTCTACCGCGTAACTGGCACTATGTCCTTTGGCGAAACTGTAGCCCGCAAAGCTTTCGATCTGCCGCCAGATCTCGGCACTTTCATGATCCGGATAGCCCTTGCGCTTGCAGTTGCTGAAAAAGCGGTCCTTTACCCGTTGGAACTCTTCTCTGCTGCGGTATTTTCCGGACATACCGCGCCGCAGAATATCCGCTTCGGCCAATGTTAGGCCTGCATACAAATGCGCCACTTTGATCACATCCTCCTGGTATACCATAACGCCGTAGGTATCGGGCATTATCTTGTACATGGCAGGGTGCGCTTGCTTGCGCCGTTCGGGATCGCGGTGCCGTAGAATGTACTCGCGCATCATACCGCTTTGTGCCACACCGGGACGGATAATGCTACTGGCGGCCACTAAGGTCAAATAATCCTGCACACCCAATTTCTTCAACAGCATCCGCATAGCGGGACTCTCCACATAGAAGCAGCCGATGGTATCGCCGGTGCGCAAGAGTTCGTTGATCCTGGGATCATGTTTGAATTTTTCTATGGCATGAATATCGACCGCTGCGCGGAAGTCACAAGTCTCAAGACCCAAGTTGCAAGTCACAAGTCTCAAGTCACAAGTTTCAAGGGAATGTGCGGTACCTCTTAAGTCTTTTCTTTTGTGACTTGTGACTTGGGTCTTGCTTAAGTCTTGTTTCTTGAGTCTTGTTTTTTCTCTTTCTTCAACAAGCGTAACCGCATCCCGAATGTGTCCCAGTCCGCGTTGGCTAAGGATATCGAACTTGTACAGGCCGAGATCCTCTGCTTCGAGCATACTGAATTGCGTGGTGGCGAAACCCTTCGGTGGCATGCGCAAGGCCGTGTAATGGGTGATGGGTTTTTCGCTGATCAACACACCGCCCACGTGGATGCTCAGGTGATGCGGATGCTCGTGGAAATGCTCGCTGTAGCGTAGTATGGTGCGCACGATCTTGTCGTGTTCCACCACAGGACCGGTGTTTTTGTCCATGGCGTTGGCATGTCTGCCCACCCATTGCGAGTGCATGCGACCATCGTTGGCCAGTGCATCAATATCATCCGGAGGTAGGCCGAACACTTTTCCCAATTCGCGGATCACGGCGCGACGTTGATACGTGCTGTACGTCGCCAACAATGCCACACGCCTTTCTGCTCCGTATTTATCGAAGAGGTATTGCGTTACATGGTCACGGTCCTTCCAACTGAAGTCCAGATCGAAATCCGGCGGACTGCTTCTACTGGGGTTGATGAAGCGTTCGAAGTACAGATCCAGTTCTATCGGGTCCACATCGGTAATGCCCAAGCAGTACGCTACCAAGCTGTTGGCCCCGCTGCCGCGCCCCACATGGAAAAAACCTTTGTGTTTCGCAAAGCGAATCAGGTCCCAGTTGATCAGGAAATAGCTCACGAAATCCTTTTGTGCGATCACCGTCAATTCGCGTTGCACACGATCCATCACGGCTTGCGATGGAGTGTTGTAGCGACGGATCATGCCGGCGTGTGTTTCGGTACGCAGGAGTTCCAGGTCGGTAACGGGGTCGGTATTCCATGTACGTCTGTTCTTGCTTTTTCCGTGTGCGAAATGCACATCGCAGCGATCCATCAAACGGCGTGTATTCCAAACGATCTCGGGCACATCGGCATAGGCGGCACAGATCTGTTCTTCGCTGAGGAAGCGGTTCGTGGGCGCTGCGACATGCTCTGGCGGAGTGGTGCTCAACAGCGTGTTGGTATCCACTGCACGTTTCAACCGGTGAACGTTGAAGTCGCGTTTCGCCAGTTTTGGGTCACTGCGGAAAGTTGCCGTGGCCAATGCGAGCAAGCGCTCTTTATGGCGTATGAAGGGTGAGAAGCGCAAGCGGTTCACATCGCTCGGTCGTACACCGATGTACTCGTTCGGTCGCGGCTTTTCCGGAATGTTGGGCGCACCGAACGGGTAGATGATGAATGCATCGGGCATCTCCGGCGCGCGGTCGGGCAGGGGCATGTCATCCAACAATTCATCGGTAAGCAAGCTGGCCAATTGATGCAGCCCTAAGTTGTTGCGCGCAATGCCGATGTACAGCGTTCGTGCACCGCGTTTGAATTCGATCCCCGCCAACGGACGCACCTTGTACTTATCGGCCAAGCGGAACAGATCGCTCCAACCGGCAGTGCAATTGACATCGGTAAGTGCTACTTGTTGCAGTCCCAGATCATGCACTTCTTGCAGCACCTGCTCGGGCGAAAGCACGCCATGATTCAGACTGAACCAACTGTGTGTATTGAGTAGCATTTCCACGTGCCGACGGAAATATTGTCGATCGCGTGGCTATAATATAGGCGATCTTGTCGATCGACCTTCTGGTTTGATCATGTGGATCGATCGTATAAGGGAGAAGGGTCATTTGCTCGATATTAGTGCATCGTGAAAAAGTGAAAGGGGCGAGAAATGTGAAAAGCCTCTAACGCAAAAAGCCGCCCCAATTAAGGAGCGGCTCTTTGCAATAAGCAGAATGGAGCTTACTTCTGGATCACAACACGTTGACTGAAGACCTCATCACCGGCAGTGATCTGCACCATGTACATACCACTTGCCAATTCATTGTTCAAGTCAACGACAGTATTTATCATACCGTCCTGTGCGCGTGACCATGCGCTTTCCGCTAAGGTCGAAGATGTCCATTTCTTTGATGAACTCATCATCAGTGCACCACCTCGATCCGTTCATTTGTTCGCGTTCCATCCTTCCAGGTTGCGATCACCATGTACGCCCCTTCAGCTCGGCCGTTGGCGTTCCACGAATTTCCATTGACCTCTTCTAATAGGGCTCCATCTATCGTGTGGATCGCAATGGAGATCAGGTCCACGGAATTTTCAAATTGGAACAATGTGCCAACTGTTGCTGAACGAACAATTGAACGTTCTTCGGTGGGTCCTTCCTCATCTACGGATACTTGTGATACTTGGCGGACCACTACGGCATTGGGTGTGATCAGTCCACCTGATCCACTCGGTATCAGATCAGAAAGAAAGTCGCCATCCGCGTTGAACATCTTCACTGAATGTGTGCCGCCATCACCTAGAAGCAGGTTACCGTTCGGAAGGAGATCGACACCTTCAGTATTGGCCAGTCCGGGAATGAAGATCCCCAAATATTCGCCGTCCGGACCAAAGCGCTTAATTGCGCCACCATCGTAATCCGCAACGAGAAGATTGCCATCTGAATTGAACCAAATGTTCGTTGGTCCCACCAGATCCGAGTCAATGAAAATTCCGAGATCGTTTCCCTGTGGATCAAACTTCCTGACAAGATCTGCGGTATAGGATGAAACGTAGAGGTTGCCGCTCGTATCCCATGCAAGTCCGATGCTTTGGGGCACTTCAACAGACGTGAAGTCGCCAAGTGAAGTTCCATCCAGCGCGTATCGTTTTACACGTCCGGTTCCATCCCATTGCAGCACGTATATCGTTCCGTCCGAACCTATCTTCATGCGCGTGGGTGCAACAACATCCGTCGTAAAGTCATTGATGTAAGCACCGTTCGAAGCATTATGCCGATTGATCTTGTTGGTTCCGAAATTCGAGATCAGGACCACATTACTATCCTCTAAGAATAGAATGTCCTGCGGCCAATTCAGGTTCGTACCGATGAATTGTGAAGGGTTCTGTCCGTTCTCGTCGAACTTGATGATCTGCCAGGGAGGTAGGTTGAAATTACCTGCGTCGCTGACATAGATCCCTTCAATCTGGGCAAATGAACATGTGGTGAATAGGAGGAATATGACCGTGTAGATGTGTTTCATTCAGCGGGTTAATTAATGATCCGGACATGAAATAAGAAAAATTCACGTAGAAACAGTTCCGGTAGTCGAGGAACGGTTGGTCCAAGAATAGGAGAGGGCATTATTCAATGTGCGGTATTCATACCCCGCAGGAAAATGCAGGATCCACAATTGGATCAACAGCATCGACATCCAATAATGGTCACATAACAGTTTGTAGATCCAGTTCTGGCTCATTTTTGGAGCCACGATCTTCAGCAGCTTTACTTAACCACCACGGTCTTCCCATTATCATCCGGCACGCGATCGAAGAACAGATGCATGGGATCGATCGCGGCTTTCGCGGGAAGCTCTTTGCTGTGCAACACCATGGTGTTCTCGCCATCCTTCATCCGCACACGCTGCTGGGTGATCACGGCACCTTCATCTTCGTCGTCGGTCGGTTCCTTCAAGAGGCCCACGTCGATCCAGTCGTTCACCGGGACCCGTGTTTCTCGGCCTAGGCTGTCGGCATGGTTCTTCTCGCAGGTCAGTTTCACGATCACTTCATAACTGCTGTCCGGTAGCTGTCGCGCGGTGCTCTCCACTAGGC
>JAGNUG010000065.1 GCA_017987115.1 Flavobacteriales bacterium
GGTGTAGAGATCAAAGACAACTTCGTGGAGCTGGAAGCTTATCGCCTTGCCGATGGTGAACTGATCACCTTCGATCGTGAAGCTTGCCAATTCGGGTATCGGGAGAGTTTTTTCAAACGTGCGGGGAAGGACCAGTTCGTGATCGTGAGCGTCACCTTCCGATTGGATAAAGTACATACGCTCAATACGAGCTACGGCACCATAGCTCAGGAATTGGAGCAAATGGGCATTTCCAAACCCACGATACGCGACGTTAGCAATGCGGTGATCGCCATTCGCAGTAGCAAGTTGCCGGATCCAAACGTATTGGGCAATGCAGGCAGCTTTTTTAAGAACCCGGTCGTTGCGAAGGAGTTAGCGGAAAAGATCAAGACTGACTTTCCTGATGCTGCGGTCTACCCCGCTGGCGACGGGCTGGTGAAACTCGCTGCGGGTTGGTTGATCGAAAAAGCGGGTCTGAAGGGATACGACGCCGGCACACATGGCGTACACGACAAGCAAGCGTTGGTGTTGGTGAACAAAGGCAACGCCACTGGCAAAGAAATTTTCGACCTAAGTACCAAGGTTCTTCTGAGCGTAAAGGAAAAATTCGGAGTTGATCTGGAACGTGAAGTAAATATTCTGTGATCAGGTGCAATTGCGTTACGTCGTTGAACTGATATATGCCGCAAAAACCTAAGCCCTGAAAGGGCGGTATTGCAAAGCGATGGGTCCAGACCCATCGAACGATGTGAATGTTAGAATGATTAAAGCCCTGTAAGGGCGAAATAGTACACGATCGAAACATGCCTCGAACCGTGTGGGCGTTTGCTGTTGCGCCCCTTCAGGGCTTGAACCGCGTGGTTTTCCGCGAGCGATGGGTCAAGACCCATCGTTGCTACGCCCCGCTGGGGCTTTGCCGATCGCTTGAACAACATCTTAGGGTTACGCCTTGGCATGGATCATGCTCGGAATCGAAGACAATTCAGGACATTGGTAGAACAACAATAGCGGACCTCTCTGCGCATTTGTGCATCTTCGCAGCACCGGCCATTCAACATAGAGACCCAATTCACTTCGCATGACCCCACGCACCATTCTGTTCTTCCTACTTCTTGCCTTCTTCACACCCACATTCAGCAGCGCGCAACACCAGCTAACCTTGAGCGAAGCCATACTGAAAGCCGGAACGGACTACGCGCCGGAACGCCTGCGCGGACTGCAATGGGTTGAAGGAACCAGCACTTACAGTTACGTGAATGACAGTGCCCTGATGATCGGAACGCTGGGGAAGAGCATGGATCGTCCCTTTGTTACGTTGAGCGAGCTTAACGCAACAATTCCGGACAGTACTGAACTACGCCGGATACCTTCAGTGACCTGGGAGGACGGAACCCATTTCCACTTCATGCATGATGGCAAAATGTTCCGCTACGAACAGGGAGCCAAAAGCATCGAGGTAACACATTCATTGCCAGCAGAGGCGGAGAACCAAGACTATGAACCCAGGCAAGGAAGTATTGCCTATACCGTGGATGATGACCTATTCGTAGTCCGCAAAGGTGGCGGCCGCAGCGTGCGCATTACAACGGATGGTGGAGAAGGGATCGTGAATGGCAAAAGCGTACACCGGGATGAATATGGCATAACGAAAGGCACGTTCTGGGGTCCGAAGGGAAATGTGGTTGCCTTTTACCGGATGGATGAAAGCATGGTCAGCGAATACTTATTGGAGGATATCAGCACGAAACCAAGCACCTTCAATGCGATCCGTTATCCCATGGCCGGTCAAACAAGCCATCATGTTACGATCGGGGTTTACGACCTACGTTCCGGTAAGAAGATCATGCTGAATACTGGCGCTCCCGAGGACCAGTATCTTACGAACATTGCATGGGAACACGACGGAGCCCATTTACAAGTTGTTCACCTGGATCGTGCAACGGAGAATTTGAAAGTGGTCCGATACAGCGTTGAGACCGGGAAGCCTGTTGGTACGCTTCTTACGGAACATGATGACAAATACTTGGAGCCGCAACATCCTGCGAAGTTCCTGAAAACGAACCCTACCCAATACATCTGGTGGAGCCAGCGCGATGGGTGGCCGCATCTTTATCTCTATGACCTCAACAAAGGACTGGTCCGCCAATTGACCAAAGGGAATTGGACAGTGAAGAACATCGTTGGTATGGACCCGCTTGAGACATTCGTCATTGTGGAAGGCACCGGCGAAATTGAAGCTGGCAGGCCCACTGGTGCGATGGACACCCATTTGTACCGTGTGGAATTGCGTAGCGGAAAAACCACTCGGCTTACCAAAGAAGCTGGAAGTCATCACGGTGAATTGAGCAGTGATGGAACTACGTTGATCGATGCTTGGAGCAGCTTGAACGTATCCGGACGGACGGAACTCATCGATGCCAAGAACGGCTCTGTCATCAAGACAATGATCAATTCCAAAGATCCGCTTGCGGGGGTGACCAAGGGCACAATGGAACTTGTAACGATCCCCGGGGAAAATGGCGATATGCTGAACGCGCGCTTGATCAAACCAAGTACGTTCAATGAGAACGAACGCTACCCGGTATTGATCTACGTTTACGGCGGCACGCATGTGCAATTGGTCCGCAATTCGTTCCTGGGAGGTGCCTCGCTCTGGATGATCGAAGCAGCTGAACGGGGTTATTTGGTGTGGACGGTCGATGGGCACGGTAGTAGCGAACGCGGGCGTGATTTTGAGCAGATCATACATCGCCAATTGGGTATTACCGAAGTGAATGACCAGATGCGCGGTGTCAATTGGTTGAAAGCATTGCCGTATGTGGACAGCACGCGTTTCGCAGTGCATGGATGGAGCTTTGGAGGCCATATGACCACCGCGATGCTGACAAGGCATCCGGGTGTTTTCAAGGTGGGTGTGGCTGGTGGCCCTGTTATGGACTGGAGCCTTTATGAAGTGATGTACGGGGAACGCTACATGGATACACCAAAAGAAAATCCGAAAGGCTATGAGGCAACAACACTACCATTGCTTGCGGATAAGTTACAAGAGGATCTCCTATTGATCACTGGCGGTGTTGATCCTGTTGTTCTGCCAGAGCATAGTCTAAGTTTCATAAAAGCCTGCGTTGATACCGGGACCCAAGTGGATTTTTTCGAGTACCCCGGGCATGAACACAACGTGCGTGGTAAGGACAGGGTGCATCTGATGGAGAAAGTTCTCCATTACATCGACGCACGGATGTTGAACTACCGTTGACCACTATGAACCATGAAAGAACTTCTGATCATTGCTTGCCTTCTGCCATACACGCTAGCTGGGCAAACCACCCATCAGGTAGAAGTTGGCGGTAGCTCCCTGAGTGGGCCAGCACCCTACTATCTACCCCAGTTCATTACGATCAATGTAAATGATATCGTTGAATGGAACCAGGTGAGTGGTTGGCATAATGTGGCCGGGACGACGGCGCTATATCCCGACAATCCGGAAGGGTTCACATCCGGCGAACCAGCACAGGGTACATGGACGTATTCCCACACGTTCACCATACCCGGGTTCTATGAATATCACTGCACACAAACAGGGCATAGTGCAACGCAATTCGGAACAATTACCGTGTTGGACCCCAACGGGATCAATGCAATTCAAGATGATCTTGAAGTTTCCATTTTTCCGATACCAGCGGAAAATAGGTTGAACATTTCAACACCTTTCCCCGATATTGAACTAGCCGAAGTACTGACATTGGATGGCCGGATCGTGTTATCACACACCGTAAACGGAACCAGCGCATTGGAACTTGATGTTCACGAGTTGGTTGCGGGAAATTATCTCCTGATCCTGACGCGTAATTCTGGAATAAGATCAGCACGCGCGTTCTCGAAGCAGTGATCAGAACGCCCGCATTACGCGGAGGTTGGTCGCTTTTCCATTCTCCGGTCTGGCTTGAACGGAATATGTTCCGGGTGCGATCGACCCCATCGGAAGCTGTATCACGTGGTTTCCTTGTGCCAGCACTCCATCGTGTAAGCGTGCAACTTCCTTGCCCAAGGCATCCACAAGCCGGATCGAATACCTGTCAGTGTATGGTGCATCGATCCACAATTGAGAATCCGCTGATGCGGGGTTCGGGAAAGCGAACAACTTCGGATCCTGCAAAACAACATCCCCTAGTGCCTGCTCAATAGCATAAGGAACAGCCAGCGTAGCGAATGAAGCGATCGAAAGTTTCGCGAGCTCTTCATAGTAGGGCACATCGAAGAATTCAACGCGGTCATTCGCAGTGTGGTAGGTCGGATTTCCATCACCGGTGAACTCTTCGATCATCAACACTGCACCGTATCCTTCATTCCAGAATGATGCATGATCGCTGTAGGTTGCTCCTGGGTTGGTGACGATCAGGTCGATATCGAAATTGTAGCGGTCCAACACAGCTACCACCGTATCTGATACGTCCAACGAATTAGCTATAGGTCGCACATGAACACGCGCTTTGCGGTCAGCATTGCCGTCATAAGCAATGGCATCCATGTTCACAACGCCTTTGATAACAACATCATTCGCTGCCTGTGAGCCTGCCCAGAAAGCACTGCCAACCAAACCCTGCTCTTCCTCATCCCAAAATCCGAAGACAATGGAATAGGCGAACGGAATATCATGAAGCACACGAGCGGCTTCCAACAATGCGGCCGTTCCGCTACCGTCATCATCCGCTGCCGGCGCCGGTCCCGTACCAGCGGGCAACGCATCGAAATGCGCACAGAGGACTACGTATTCATCGGGATATAAACTGCCCACCTTGGTTGCTACCACATTGCCACCCGTTGCGCTGAATACTTGAACAGTTGGAGCATAGCCGAATTGCGCAAGCTTCTGTTCGATGTACGCCTGTGCAACGGCATTTCCAGGATTGAACTTGTTCCGATTCACGATCAACTCCGGCCCATTCCCGATATCGATCGGTGTTTCGCCACTGATCTCTTCCACATAATGGATCATGGAATCGATCTGCAACGCATCGATCACGGATTGCACCACCGGGTCCTGTGCTGAAAGCTGAAAAGCGGCGGATATTGAAAGAACAACAGCAAGTAATTTACGCATGGTCAAAGATCGTTCAAGTTAAACCGGCCGTTGGTCGACCTGATGCTCTTCAATTGGTTTGGTTCCTAGAGCACAACTACGCGCTCAACATAGTTGCGCGCACTCGTTCTCACGATCACAAGATAGGTACCGGCATTCTTCGGCATTTGCAATTGCCATTTACCCGAGCCATTCGGAACATGCTCGGCCACACGCGCACCGCTCATGTCGAACACATCGATGGAGATCACATTTCCGGAAATGCCTTCGACCCGCAATAGGCCATTGCTGACCGGATTCGGGAAGATCCGCACCCCAAGTTCCGCTAGATCATCCACAGCAATGGTCTGATCAATGACCTCTACGTCCTTCACGAGTACCGGAGAAGGGTCTGCCGCTTCATACATATTCCTGAACGTATCGATGTCGGCCGTGTTGAACGCGAACATCTCTTCCATCCAACGCGGTGGTGCGCTTTGATACCACAACTTCGACACTACTCGGATGAGCCCAGTGTGCCCATTCATCGGGACATGGTAATGCACCTTATCGGTACCACTACCCTCCACACCAGCATTGGATCTGTTGAAGTCGATATCACTGGCCGGAACTCCTGCGATCAGTACGGTATCATAGGTATAATGAGTCGTTGTGAATCCGATCGGGGTCAAGCGATTGTCCTTCAACGGTTCTTTTGCACGTTCAAGCACCGTGGTCTTGTTACCGTTCACATCACCCATCACCATTTCGTAGATCTGGGCCTGATCCGGCGAAATGATCACATCATGATGCGGTTCCCAACTGGTATCATGACCAACTACGTCATACGCGCCGTTCCATCCTCCACTGTGGAAAAGCGTATCATTTTGAGCATCAAGTACGATCAATTCCACGAACGCTCTGCGCGCCGGATAACCGGACGGGAACTTATGTCCCGCCAGATTGGTCAATGTCACATCAATGAACGCTGTATCGGCATCGCGTGAGATCACGTTCAGGTTAAGCAGTGCGGACATTTGCTTCAACATATTATCGGTCCGTGCGATCGTGCTATCGAATTGGGCTGAACTGGCCGTGAGCCCCAAAGCCGCGCTATTATCGCGGAGCAGACCCAACATGAACGTATTCGCACCTGCGAAATGGTGCAGGCCATAAGGACTTTTGCCTTGCAGAAAGAGGTAGTTCGCAGAGATCACAACGGCATCATCAATTCGCGGAACGTGGCAACCTTGGCACGTGATCCCTCCTTCCGGATTACCATCCGTATCATAGACGGAATTGACCCATTCATGATACGTTGCCTGTTCCACGAATTCATCACCCGTAGGTGTTCCGGAAAGATCTGCTGTCTCCGTGATCAACGTATGACAACTCGCACACAGACCAGCATCATTAATATGAGCACCGTACAGCGGGTCATAACCAACGAAGCTGGTCATTGGAGCACCGAAGATCTCCAAATACGGACCATAGGCTACGCGATTCGTATCGAACAGGATCTTTCCTGAAAAGTGGAGTCCAATGCTGTCCGGACTCTGCATATGGCAGGCTAAGCAGCTTACACCATCAAGACCAACGGAATCCACAGCCAACGTATCCATGGTATAATGACCACCCGTCCGAAAGAATTCATCGTAGCGACCCATGGGAGCGTGACAGCTCGTGCATTTATCCTCCAGTGCCTCTTGATGTGCCGGGTTCACTGTTACCTCATGACTGACCTTGGCGCGCCAAAATGGATCATGCGCTGAGTTCGCCATCATTGTGCTACGCCAGTCATCAGTGACGTTCACATCGTTACCATCCTCATCAACGCCCGCATAATTATTGACGATGTCTTTTCCATGACAACCGCTGCACTTTCCGCTTGCAGCGAAATAGTCATTCGTTGCTAATGAAAGAGGATGGCCTGCATCACGAAAATCCTTCATTTCAGTTGCACTGTGATAGGCCTTGGCTTCCGGCAGCCTACCCTCCTTCCAAGCTACGAACAAGGCGACCGTACCCACTAACAGGGCCAAGATCAGAATACGGGATACCGAAGAATAGCGTTGCAGCATTGAAAAGGTGTCAGAAATGGATGCTTGCAAATCTAGGGCGAAACGCCGCCGGTCGCCAACTCACTTACCCCTACTCTTGATATCGCGGAACGGATGATGACCGAATACCACTAGATACGATCCAGTTCTTCTTTGACGAAGGAGATCAGTTCGCGGACGTTGGTTACGGATAAGTCGAATGAAATACCGGCTTTAGCGTAGATCTCCGGCAACGTTCGGGTATAACCCAGTTTCAGCGCTTCGGTGTACATACGCAACGCTTCAGCAGGATTCTTTTTATAGTTACGCCAAACACCAATTGCACCCAATTGGGCGATCGCATACTCGATGTAGTAGAACGGCACTTCGAAAATATGCAGCTGTTTATGCCAAAGTGTAGCTTGTATTTTTTCCAGCCCGCTCCAATCGACAACGTCGCCACCAAAACGTTGATGGATCTCCACCCAAGCCTTGGACCGTTCCGAGATGGACCATTCAGGGTGCGTATAGATCTGATGTTGAAAAGCATCCACGGTTGCTACCCATGGCAGGATCGAAAGAACACGTTCCAATTGATCACGCTTTGCACGAAACAGCTCCTCCGGATCGGTATAGATCAGGTGCCAATGCTCCATGGTAAGCAGTTCCATGCTCATACTTGCCAACTCGGCCACTTCACTCGGGAAGTTCTTGAAACCTGTGATAGGCAATGGATGCGTTAAGAACGAATGGACAGCATGCCCACCTTCATGCACCATGGTGATCACATCATCCGTCGTACCAACTGCATTCATGAAGATGAACGGCGGACCTGTTTCATAGAGCGGATAGTTATAGCCACCCGGCGCTTTTCCATCGCGCGATCCAAGGTCCAAACGCCCCATTGTGCGCATCTCCCGCAAGCACTCGGCGAAGTACGGATCCAATACTTCAAAAACTGAAATAGCGAGTTCAGCCAATTTATCCGGCGAATCGAATGGCCGTAACGGAGCTCTACCCAAAGGATCCACAGCAAGGTCCCATGGGCGCAAGGATGCAACGCCCAAAGCGGCCTTGCGTTCTCTTGATATCCGGTCCATGACCGGAACCACTTCCTTTTCAACGCTCTCATGGAACGCAAGAGCATCTGCAGGAGTGTGATCGAATCGCCCCAAAGCACTGTACATATAGTCCCTGAAATCCGCGAAGCCAGCATTGACCGCAACTTGCTGACGCTTTTTCACCATGGATGAGAAGAGTTCATCCAATTTATCAGTGTCCTTCGCACGACGTTCAGCGATCAAGCGATAAATGGCTTCGCGCTCGTCGCGATCCGTACTTTCAAGAATAGCACCTGCCTTCGGCAAGGTGATGGTCTCTCCGTTCCACTGCACGTTCATGGCTCCCATGATGGTACCGTAATCCTGTGCCATGGATCGCAATTCGGCTTGCAAGGGCACGTTCGCTTCACGGAAAATGCGCAACTGTTCGCGAATGCCGCGGAGATAAACAGGGTATCCGTCGCCGGTCAACCCTTTCACATGGGGGTCGGCCATGAGCTTCCGTTGCAATTTATCGGTCCATTTCTCCACTTCGGGAAGCACCTCACTAACAAAAGCATTGTAGCGTTTGCTCACTGCTTCATCACGCGTATCCAAGGTCATGCGGATATACCGCCAAGCACCTTCTTCTGATAGTGCTGCATCCAGTTCGCTCAGGTCCTTCAACCATCGTTCCAATTCATGGCGCGATGTTATACTTCGCTCATGCAATTCCTTGAAATAAGCATCAACGGAATTCCGATCCTCTATCCGTAGCGCAACCGGCAGGAACGTACGGGCGGCACTTGCAACCGGAGTCATTCAACCGCCGCGCTGTGCGGATTTGCGCATGGTAGTAGCCTTAGCTTTGGAAGTACCCGCTGGTTTTTTCGGGGCTGCAGCCTTTTTCGCCTTCTTTATTACCGGTTCGTCGGCACTTTTTACAGCTTTCTTGGACTTGGTCTTCTTGTCCCCGTCCTTGGCATCGCCCTTTTTCTTTTTCTCTTCCTTCTTGTCGAATTCACCGGCCTTCAGCAATTGACCGTACCATGTGAACAGCTTGCGTACATCACTTGGGTAAATACGATCACGATCGTGCTCCGGAAGTGCATCACCCAATTTCTTGAATAATTTATCATCGTCCGCTTTCTTCGGATCCAAGCTGGCCTTACCATCCTCTACCTTATGCAAGCTCTCCAACACTTTGGCCAATGGCACATCCTCACCGGTCGTGAACATGCTGATCTCATCCAACGAGCTCACTTTAACACTGCTGTGCACAGGAGCACGCTTACCGTCAGTCAGCGATTCAACGATGAGGGCTTGTCTGCCCTGTGCTACGATGCGATAAAGACCGGGTTTACCCGAAATGGAAATGATCTTACTAAGGTCCATGCTGTTTGTTGTAGGGACAAATCTAATGAACACGGCGTGTTAGGTTGGGAAAATTGCTTTGAATTGTGATCGACCTGAATTCTTTGATCTCTATTTCCCATCCAACTCATCAGATCCCAAGTATAAAGGGAACTTTCTTAACAAAGGATCCCGCCAATTGGCGGGATCCTTTGTTAAGGCATGAGAAATAGCTCAATTGCGCACGATACGATGTCTTTCGCGTGTATTGCCGGATTGGATCTCCATCATATAGATACCGGAAGCCAATCCGCTGATATCAACTTGGTCGGTAGTACCAGCTGCGATCGTCTGCACTGCGTTCATCACCAACCGACCATTGAGATCCACCAATTGCCAAGAAGCTGCACCGTTGGCATTTCCATTGGTGATGGACAACAAATTATGCGTCGGCACAGGATAAATGCTGATCGTATTACTTGCCGAATTCTCTCCCACACTAATATCAGTGGCAAGATCTACATAAAGTACATCATCTATGTAAAACTCCCCGAGCGCTGGCGCACCTCCACCATATGAATAGAAGTCGATCGACCCCAATTGATTAGGGCCAGCCATTCCATCTGTTAGAGTATTGAAGGCAAAAGATGAAAGCACATTCCCATCCACCGTGATCACAGCGGTCATAGCCGTAAGGTCAAATAACATCCCAACACTGAACCATGTATCCTGTGGAAAAGTTCCAGTTATGGAATCACCAGCGGCCATGCCTGAAATAGTGCCTCCATCCACAAAGATCACTTCCGCAGCGAAGGAACCAGCCGCAGGGATTTCAATGTGTTGAATGTTGAAATACCCACCTTTGCCAGCTGGAACATACATATTCCAAGAAAGGGTATAAGAACCTGTAGTTTTATCGCCTAAGCGCAACAACAGATCTCCGGGTCCTCCAGCTGCTGTAGCCGCTATACAAGCAATACTATTAGCTCCGCTGTTTGCAAATGCTGTAGTAATAACCTGATCTCCTCCACCTGGCCAAATTGCCCAGTTAACAGGATCAGTTGCGGCGACCATGTCACCTGCTGTGAACGACTCGAAGTCGTCTGAATAGATCACTGTTTGCGCATTGGTAGCAAGCAGTAGGGTTGCAGAAAGAGCAAAGAGTAGTGTTCGTTTCATTTGAATGAGGGTTTGGTTCACTGCTAAAGATACAATGATCCCGATCATTATCAGAACCCTCTACAAAACCGGCGCTACATGATAGGTGCTGATCGCTCAAACGAGCGAGATCAATTGCGCGGAGTACGCCCCCCTTCAGGTTTTTTGCTTTTTCTTCCGTGCAGCGGGAAAAAGTATGTTGTTCAGGATCAAACGGTATCCCGCGGAATTGGGATGAAGGCTCAGATCCGTGGGTGGATCACCGACCATGTGCTGATAGTCCTCCGGATCATGGCCACCATAGAACGTCCATTGGCCAAGACCGAATTCTCCGTGGATGTACTTGACCGTGCTCTGTGCTTTATTTTCACCCATTACCGTAACACCGGTTTTGACCAAGTTGCCTCGGAATGCGGTGGTTTGGCCCATGAAACCACGGATGACCTGCTCATGGCTCTGGCAGAGCATCGTGGGCACAACATCCCATTTGGCACTGAAATCGAAGAGCGTGAAAAAATCACGTTCTTGGCCGATCCGGCTATGGATATCCGTAGCATCGATATCCGAGAATTCATAGACCATTGGGTCCGCGATCAATTTGAAGTCCTTGAAGGCGAATGCTTTGTCGAAGTTGATCTTCTGCTGCGCTTGCGGATCAATTGGATCATGGTCGAATTCCGGGGCACAGATATCCACACCTTCTGCGGACAAAGCAATGTCGTATGAGTCCGTTCCAGAACACATGGTGAAGAGGTAACCACCACCACTCACATAGTCCCTTATCCTCAACGCCACAGCAAGTTTCATTTCGCTCACTTTGGCAAACCCAAGTCCACCCGCCATTTCTTCGCTTTCCCGAACGTTCTCGATGTACCAGGGTGCGTTACGGTATGTACGATAGAACTTACCATACTGGCCTGTGAAATCCTCGTGGTGCAGATGGAGCCAATCGAATTGTGGTAACACACCACCAATGATCTCTTTGTCATAAATGCGTTCATACGGGATCTCGGCATAGGTCATGACCATGGTTACAGCATCGTCCCAGGGTTGAAATGACTCAGGAGCATACACGGCGATCTTAGGGACTTTCTCCAATTTCACGGCTTCCATGTTCACCTCAGGGTCGCTGATCTCCTGCAGGATCAGTGCAGCTTGGCCATCGGCGATCACTTGGTAGGTTACACCGCGAATGGTGCATTCCTGTTCCAGGGTCACATAATGATCGATCAAAAAGCTGCCACCTCTGTAATTCAACAACCAATCGATCGGAAGATCCTGTTGTAAGGTCCAAAACGCGATACCATAAGCTTTGAGGTGATCCCGTTGACTATTGTCCATTGGGATCAACAGCTTGGTGGCGAAGGACTGCCCTCCGACCAATAACAAAAAAAGCACGCAGAAAACCCGAAGGAATTTAGAACGGTGCAGCGTCGTCGAAATCGTTTTCATCGTTCATTCGGCTTTGGCGGGTAACAGTACGGAAAGCATTTCCACCATCCTCATCCATTCCCATGCCGTCATTCCCGAAACCACCGGACATGGTTTCCAGGTCAGCAAATTTAGCCAACTCAGGAATGAAACGAAGCCTAACGGTATCTATTGCACCATTCCTATGCTTGGCAACGATCACTTCACCCACGCCAAGCGTACTACCGTGTTCATCCTCATAGATCTTGTAATACTCCGGCCGATACAGGAAACAAACGATATCCGCGTCCTGCTCAATAGCACCCGATTCACGCAGATCGCTCAACATCGGTCGTTTGTCACCACCGCGTGTTTCCACGGCACGACTAAGCTGAGAAAGTGCAATAATGGGAATGTCCAATTCCTTGGCGATACTTTTGATTGAACGAGAAATACTACTGATCTCCTGTTCCCGGTTACCTCCTTTGCTATCCCCACCTGCGGTCATGAGCTGTAGATAATCGATAATGATCAGGTCCACATTGTGCTGGCTCTTCAGCCTTCGGGCTTTGGCGCGTAGCTCGAAAATGTTCAGACCTGGCGTATCGTCTATGAAGATCGGCGCGTTGGTAAGACGTGCAATATGCTGATGCAGGATGGTGAACTCGCTGTCCGTGAGATCTCCCTTCCTCAGTTTTTCCGAACTGATCCCTGCTTCACTTGCGATCAAACGCGTAACCAACTGCGTACTGCTCATCTCCAAGCTGAAGACGGCAACGGCACGTTTGTGCTCAACGGCAATATTCCGCGCCATGCTGAGCACGAAGGACGTTTTACCCATAGCTGGTCGTGCCGCCACAATGACCATGTCACTGCGTTGCCAACCTGCGGTGAGTTTATCCAATTGTACGAACCCCGTGGGAACACCGCTCACGCCACCGGTCTTGGTCTTCGCGTTCTCGATCTGCTCAATGGCTCCCTGGATCAGGTCGCTCATGGGCTCGTAATTCCGCTTCAGGTTTCCGCTGGTAACCGTGTACAGGTCCTGCTCCGTCTTATCCAGCAGATCGAAGACATCGGCACTATCCTCGTACGCATCGCGCATCGTATCGGAACTGATACGGATCAACTCGCGAAGAATGTGTTTCTGACTGATGATGCGCGCGTGGTACTGCACGTTGGCACTGCTTGCAACCTTGTTCGTCAGTTGGCTGATGTAGAAAGGGCCACCAACGACATCAAGCTCGCTTCGCTTTTTCAGTTCCTCAGTAACCGTAAGGATATCGATCGGTTGATCATTCCGGAACAGACCGAGAATGGCATCAAAGATCTTGCGATGTGCTTCAACGTAGAAACTCTCCGGTTGAAGAATATCGATCGCTTCGTTCACAGCATTACGTTCGAGCATCAATGCACCCAGAACCGCTTGTTCCAATTCCGGAGCTTGTGGCGGAAGCTTACCAGCCTCCATCGCCGAATCCATTAAAGAAGATGCTTGACGACGCGCTAATCCGCGTTGCTTATCAAATGATCTTGGTGTCGATATCTCAGCCATTCATTGCTCGACCAAACCAACGGATCCAGTGTCGCTCGGCATTTGTGCGAACGTTTTTTCGAACAGAACCATTTCTTGGAATTGGGGTGTCAAATGTAGAGCCATACTCCTGTCGATCCACAAGGAGTGTTCACAACTAATCATTGCCCGATCAACAAAAAAGCTGTGTACATCTTTGATCACTGAAATGAATAATGCGGTCCACCGTAACTTTCGGCAATGCCAACGCACGGGATCTTGTGGATATCGATCATTCTGTTGTTGATGTCGATCGGTTGCAGTAAGGAAACGGATAAGAATTCACCGCGAGTTGAATTCGAATTGCCGGGCAATGCATTCAGCGCACAAATACCTACGGCATTCACCGTACGCGTAAAAGTGACGGATGACAAGGCATTGGTGAGTTTATCGGTGATGATCGTGGATGAGAACAATGTTCCGATATCTCCAGGGTTCACCGCAGATCTTAGTGGCACGAACTCAACGATCGAGCGTGAACTGACCATCACCGACGAGCGCATTTTAAGCGGACCCTATAAGTTGGTCGCTCGCGCATACGATGGTACCAATGAAGGACGCGCATTCCATTCGTTCAACATAAATGCTGCTCCGCTTAGACTTCGTGCCATCTATTTAACACCATCGAACGGAAGTAGCCCTGCTCTTATCGCTAAGATCGATAGCATCGGTGTGATCTCCACGTTCGCAACGATCAATGAATTCCATGGATCCGCCATCGATGGTAGCACTCAACATCTCTACATAGCTGGAGGTCAATACGATCCGGTGATCGCCTACGCCACCTCGGGAACCAGCGCGCAGTGGCAAGTGAATAATTCAAATGCACTGCCCTACCCTTATTTCACTGGTTTGGACCTTGACCCAACGGACAATAAGGTCTATGTATGCAGCAACGATCAATTCATCCGAGGATATTCCGGCAATGGGACACAACAATTCACAGCGCTTTCCATTCCAGATTTCCGACCATACAAGACACTTGTACTCGGCGATATTCTTGTGAATGAACAACGCAGCAATACCTTACCTCAACGCAAATTGGTCACATATGCCAGCAGTAGTGGAGCACTTTATGAGCAGTGGCCACTGGACGTTGACCTCATCGATATGTACCGAAGGACGGATCAGACATTCCTCACTATCGGCAACAGAAATGGCGATGGAGTTATCGTTGAACGTCATGCTACATTGGGTGGAACGTATGAAATGCAAGTATTCTCAGGCAATGAGATCACAGCTACAACACGGATCAATGATGCCCAATTCGTCATCGCTGTTGGGAGTGAAATAAAAGGATTTGATGTGACCACCGGTATTCTGAGCACGATGGCACTTCAGCCCGCCGATGCCTTGGCTTATGATGCAGCCGCCGGAGTTGTATTGGTTGGTAACGGAGATCAATTACACACTCTGGATCCGAATTCCGGTGCTATTCTAGGAACGGTTACCATTCCACTACAGATCGGAAAGATATTACCGCTTTACAACCGTTGATCTTCGATCCATTTCCGTCCGTGACACGTATTAGATCGCTTGGCCTTTCGCATTGCGCAAGGGCTTGCCTTTTAATACCACACCCATATCGCAGAATTTCTTGACCCTGCGATCCACCAACTTTTCCGGCGTGAGTTTCACCAATTGATCGAGTTGTTTTTTTAACTCGGTACGCACCTTTTTACAAGCCTCATCCGGATCCGCATGTGCACCACCGACCGGTTCATTGATTATACCATCAATGAGTTTATTCGCCAGCATATCCTTTGCTGTGAGCTTCAATGCGCTTGCTGCGATCTCCTTATAATCCCATGATCGCCAAAGGATGGAAGAGCATGATTCCGGCGAGATCACCGAGTACCATGTATTCTCCATCATCAATACCTTATCTCCGATTCCGATCCCCAATGCACCTCCTGAAGCACCTTCTCCAATGATAACGCAGATCACGGGAACCCGCAATTGCATCATCTCGATCAAATTACGAGCAATGGCCTCTCCTTGTCCGCGTTCCTCTGCTTCTAGACCGGGGAATGCTCCTGGCGTATCGATCAATGTAACTATGGGCTTATTGAACTTTTCAGCCAACTTCATCAACCGTAAGGCCTTTCGATAACCTTCAGGATTCGGCATTCCAAAATTCCTGAATTGACGCATTTTCGTATTCACGCCTTTTTGCTGGCCAATGAACATGACCGTACGTCCGTCCAAGGAGCCGAAGCCACCGATCATGGCCTTATCGTCTTTCACTGTTCGGTCACCGTGTAGCTCAATGAACGTACCGTCGCTCATTTCATTGATATACTTCAACGTATATGGCCGATCCGGATGGCGGCTAACTTGAACACGTTCCCAAGGTGTTAGGTCGGTGTAAATGGACTTACGTGTCTGCGTCAATTTCTTTTCAAGGTCCTTCAAGGTGGACTTCACATCCACCTCACCTTGTGAAGCCACATCCTTCAATTTTTCGATCTGCTCCATGATATTCTGTATCGGCTTTTCAAACTCCAGAAATGTCTGCATGCTGGGACTGGTTAAGAGGAGCGAAGGTAGGAGGATGAAAACAACCGACCATACCAATTTATTCCGACCATCATTTCCTCTAATACCTTAGCGACCCGCTATGATCATCTTTCCACATGCCAAGATCAATCTAGGCTTGAATGTCTTGCGCAAACGCGAAGATGGGTTTCATGATATTGAGACCGCAATGGTGCCTATTCCATTGGAGGATATTTTGGAAGCTGTGAAGGACCCTGGTCTTGGCCAGGGTGAAATATCCTACACACGAACGGGTATTTCCATTGCCGGAACCTTGGAAAGCGATCTGTGTTGGAGTGCCGCCCAGAAACTTAATGCTACGCGAAAAATGCCGGGTATTCGACTGCACTTACACAAAGTAGTCCCATTAGGGGCTGGCCTTGGAGGTGGTTCAAGCGACGCTGCACATACACTACTATTGTTGAACAATTTGTTGGACCTCGGCATATGTACCAATGAACTTCATTCCTTGGCTGCATCCCTTGGAAGTGATTGCCCATTCTTTTTGACCAATGGCCCTCAACTTGCGGAAGGGCGCGGAGAAATACTGCGTTCACTGGAGCTGGATCTTAAAGGTCATTGGGTATTAATTGTCAATCCTGGTGTACATGTTCCAACCCCGGAAGTGTACCGCAATACCAGACCGACAGGTCGTTCTTTCGGAGCAAATTGGGATAAAGCGATAAGTCAGTTGAACAACGGGCATGATCAATCCTTTTCTGACCCCTCGATCCGGGAGTTGATCCCGAACGTAATGGAGGATCACGTCTTCAGAACGTATCCGCAAGTTCAACAGGCCTGGAATAAATTGATCGATGCCGGTGCTTTTCACGCAGCAATGTCCGGATCAGGTTCAACGGTCTTTGGTTTGTTCACTGCACCGCCACCGTCCATGGAATGGCCTAATGACTTCAAGACCTGGAGCTTTCAGTTCTGAACACCACTACAATAGTTCATCCAAGAGCGCCCTTAATTCCAAATGGTCATTTGGCTTCGCCACGATGACACCTTCATTTGACAACAGGAAAAGACTTGGTGTAGACCTTACGGCATAAGCTTTCGCTAGCGGAGAACCCCAGCCGATGAGTTCCGAATAGCACGGCCAATTCAGCCTTTCCACCGCGATGGTTTCTTTGAACTCCATCGTATCCGCATCCAACGCGATCCCTATGAGCTGAAACCCCTTTCCACGCTCATCGGAGTATAGCTGGCTAAGACCGGGCATTTGATCATGACAATGATCACACGTACTGGAATAGAAGAAGAGCGCGGTGTATTTTGCTTTGGAAAGCACGGTTGCAATATCCGTGGTATCCAGAGCCAAAGGATCAGGCAATTTCCCATCCGGTGCTTTTGCGCCAACCGTAACGCGTAGCAATTCAGCTACTATTCGCAAAGACCCATTATCCGGTGGAACCAGCACCTTTTCGCCGACCACATAGCTATCGACCAAATGCTGTGTTACATGATCGGGTCCATATTGATCGAACAATTCTATAAGCAACGCACGTGTTCGGGACCAACACTCCAGATCAGGTTCGCTCCAGAATAGCACCGAATCACAAGCTCTGACCAAACCATTCTCCATATCCACTGGAACACTTTGTAGAATGGCAATAACGGCTTTATCGTGAATTGCACTTCGCAGTAATTCACCATCCGTCCAATCGAATGCATCTCGAATGGCCTCGGATCCCATTGGTATCGAGGTCATAAGTTGGCGATCGGCCACCACCATTTTCGTAAAATAACTCGAAGGATCCTGTTCGATCAAACGATCCAAACTTGCTTGTTTCGCTGCAATGATGGCCGCATCTATGCTATCGAATCGTTGCCTGGCCAAAGTGTCATTGTATGAAGAACCGCTTCGGGCCTTCAAATTGTCCCTTGCTCTTTCCTGACTATCCCTACTTATCGCCTTATACTCCCACAAACGCTGGTTCTCCAACGAAGTGATGATCTGTACGTATTCCTGGAGTGGCCTACCATTGAAGCGCATGTTCAGATCTGTTTCACGTGGGTCGAGAATGATATCCACCAGATCGGTATCATTTACTGTAAGCTGATAAAAACCAGTGGCGTATGCTCGGTCCATAAAACGGAACGTCCCGTTTTTTCTCACCAAAGCTGAATCGATCCTGGTATGCTCACCTCCGATGGTATTCCATAGGACCACTTGCTCTGGCAATGCGTTACTGGCTTCAAACTCGAAAGAACCCGAGATCGTTTGGCTAAAGACCGTTGAACCGCTATGCCAAAATAACGATAGAAGAGCACAGATGCATAATGGATGAATTGTTTTGGACCAGGTCATTACCATATGGATACGGAATTTCAGTTCGGAATTCATACCGGTTGTGCAAAGATCGTGCGAAGATCCGTATCGCATTAATGACTTAACCTTTGGTGCTTTGCTGAACAGACCTTATCATAAAACGAAGTATGACTTTTCTATCCAACTTGTGGATGGGTACAAAAGCGAGCTCCGAAAGATCCTGTCCAGACCTTGGATGGGTACAAAAAAGAGACCCCGTACATTTCTGTCCTGATCTTGGATGGGTACAAAAAAGAGAACCCCGTACATTTCTGTCCTGATCTTGGATGGGTACAAAAAAGAGAACCCCGTACATTTCTGTCCTGATCTTGGATGGGTACAAAAAAGAGAACCCCGTACATTTCTGTACGGGGTTCAGATCGGCGACGACATACTCTCCCGGGCTTTTGACCCAGTACCATCTGCGCTGGTGAGCTTAACTTCTCTGTTCGGAATGGGAAGAGGTGGACCTCACCGCAATTATCACCTAAAGCTTTAATAAGCTTAGACGTGTTGTTGGATAGAACTAAAACAGCCGAGGATCGTTCTTAGGAGCCGATCTTTCCGATCGAAAGTCTACGGGTAATTAGTACTACTCGGCTTTGCCATTACTGACTTTACACCTGTAGCCTATCAACG
>JAGNUG010000066.1 GCA_017987115.1 Flavobacteriales bacterium
ATCAATTCGAAACAAGCAACGGCGTACCGATGATGTTGACCATGGCTCCTGAGACCGCATACGTGCAAGGCGGTCAAAGTGCCTTCGGCGGAATATGGGGCGCGTATTTACCGCTCATCGATGCGTTGCGCGACCGGTTGGACATCTTGCAGGTGCAGTTGTACAACAGCGGCAGCATGTTCGGTCCGGATGGTGGGATCTATGAACAGGGATCTGCTGATTTCATTGTGAGCCAGACGGAAGCATTGTTACAGGGATTCAATACGGCCGGTGGGTTTTTCGAGGCGCTTCCACCGGAGAAGATCGCGATCGGACTTCCGGCCTGTCCCAATGCTGCAGGTGGTGGATATGTTGGTCCTGAGACTTTGGCACAAGCAGTGAACTACTTACGCGGAACTGGTCCACAGCCCGGTGCTTACACACGTTTATCGACCTACCCTGCTCTTCGAGGACTGATGACCTGGAGCATCAATTGGGATGCGGTAAGCACGTGTAACGCGACGAGCGATGAATATGCGCAGGTCTATGAGGACAATTTTGGACTCTCCACTGGCATTGATCCGGCTGTTGCTATTGAACGAGAAACCATCTGGCCTTCGATACTTAGTGCCGGGCAGACCGTGCATCTCAGTCACGCAATTCAATTTGTCACCCTATACGATGTGTTCGGTCGATCTCTCGGAAATCTGAAGGCTCAGGATCGAATAATTCAAACTCCGACCAGCTTGGCTCCGGGGCGCTATTGGTTGCGCTCCATCGGCAATAATGGTGCAGTTATGCGCGCATCTTTCATGATTGAATGAAGTGCCAGTCATTCACCTAACGGAAGGTCCTACTGCTTAATGAACCGATGGCTCACCCTCTGCGAGCTCTTCGTCAAGACCAATACATAGGCCCCTGCATTCAGCCCATGTGTGTTGATCTCCAGCAACGGAGCAGTGCCTGTTCCACGCATTACAATGCGGCCTGTGGCATCCATAACGCTAAGATCCATGCGCTCCAAGTGCGCAGTTGGAACACTTACCCACAAACGGTCCTGTACCGGATTGGGGAATACCCGTAAGCCTTGAGCATACTCTTCTTCAGCACCGGTAACGAGATCCAACAGAGCGGGTTCGGTGATCACAGGAATATTGTAATCAAAATAGATGTTGGCCACATTGACAATGGGCAATGAAAGTGGCTCACTGTTGGTTTTGATCGTGAATTGCACAAAGCCATGGCTTCCTGGCTCATCACTTGTGCTATCCGGTAGCATGATGTTCTCGAAGGTGAAGCGGAGCACGCCATTATGCATGAACCAAGTGCAGGGATGACTGCTTGCACCAACATGTATTGATGTCCAGTCCAGATCAGCACTAAGCGTATCGGAGATGATCACGAATTCGGCCAAGTAATTGCCTGTGTTCTGGAAACGGATCGTGTACGCCACCGGTGTTACACCGAATTCATTCGACGCAAGTTCACTGGGATCTGCTGTCTTATCGTTCGGATCGTAGCTACCGACGACCTGCGATATTGAAACGTACGTATTGTCATCTACAAATTCATCACCAGCGGTGGGTCCAACAATGGCTGTTTGCTCGATCTCCGTACCCACATTAACGGTCGAGGCCGTTTGCATGGTGATGGTGATCTTCTTGCTGACTGCGACGCCGAGATCGGCAAAATTCCAGACGGCTGTATTGCCAGTTACAGAGCTGGGTGCAGGATCGCTTGATATCCAGTACTGGTCCGTATCAAAAGTGAAGGACACTGTTCCGTCCATAACCATGGTTCCGTTGTTGCGGTAGGTAAGCCAAACAAGGTTGTCGAAACCCGGCCGTTGTGGAGTGCTGACCGTAAAAACTTGCAGGTCTTGAACATTCGGTTCCAGCACTACACCGAAATCATTATTTGCATCCACATCGGAGGTATCAACAAGTGTAGCAGTACGTACAGCCGGCGAAACGGAAGTAAAATATGGTACCGAAGGTGTGGCTGAGAACGTATAAGTACCGGCATTCAGACCTTGATCGAAATCACCATTCACATCACACCCGTTTGTGATATTGGTCGGGCTGAATTGGATGGTGCTCCCAGCAAGGCCTTCCTCTCCTGAGTCATATGAACCATTTGCGTTCGCATCTATAAAGACCTTACCAGCAACGGCCCGATGTGTTGTAGGGCAGGTTGAATTTAGGACCGAACACAGTTCATTTTCATCAATATCGCCATAAAATAAAAGATCAGGGTTGGTAGGGAAATTCGGTAAACACGTAAATCCACTTCCTTCCAAATACAAATAGCCAATCGAATTGGGGAGATACGGTAGGCACATACAATTAGGCAGAAACCTGAACGTTGCCCCGCCTAGGCTACTTGGCAGATCGGGTATTGAGACAAGCTGATCAATATATTGCAAGCGTATGTTGGTGCATTGCGCAGGAAAAGGAGGCAGTGAAACAAGCTGGCTCAAATTTTCCACACGCATAGTAGTGCATTGCGCAGGAAAAGGAGGCAATGAAACAAGGCCGGGCATTGATATGAGAGTAAACGAGACACACGTCACCGGAAATTCGTCAATTGTTGTTACAGCTGTAAGACCAGTTACGTCGTACGAACCCACGTCCGAAGGCAGCACGGGTAACTCCGTAACGAATGGCATCCCAAAGAGATGGACACTACCCATTGGAGTCGTAGGAAATGCGGGCAAAGAGGTAACATCCAGATCTACCAAACTCACCCATTCTGCACTAGTTGGGATATTTGGGATAACGGTAATTAATGGCAATTCCCGGAGTTCAAGTGTGGTAATGGTTTCGGGTAGAACAGGTATTGCCAATAGCTCTGACATAAAACCTAGATAGAGTGTGTCAAGACCAACAGGAAAATCCTGTATCGTGGCAGCATTAGATTGAATAATATACAGATTCGACAATCCAAGAGGAAACTCCAATGGCTGTATTGCAAGACTACCCCTTATCCTTAATGACTGAAGCGCCGAAGGCAATGTTTCCAACACACCACCATAATAATAGGTGCCACCAGAATCCGGGGTGGCTGACATGTCCAAGGCAACCATGTTCGTGAACGCATCCAGCCCATTGATAACGGCATTATCCCAATCCACAATGTATTGTCCGGAATCCAACGCAAGTAATCCGGGATCTTGGGTATTCAAATAACCGCTTGCATCCACACAACCAGGCACCCATGTATTGTACATGGCCTGTGTATTCGTATCCGGAATAAAAATAGTTTGAGCCAACAGCGCTGCCGTTGCTGCGAATGAACTACACAGGAGTAACAATCGCTTGGAGTAGGATCTGGTCATGTTGAAGTTGGATAGTTCAGGATAAAGACGTTGAAGATCCAGACGGGTTGCTTTTGCGTTTCTGGAAAACCTGAACAACTCAACGCTACCTAAGCGTATTGCCTAGATCCATCTATTACCAAATAACCCTGCCTCGAAATTTACTTCGTCGAGGCAGGGTCATTCTGGATGATGCAATAAATTACTTTCGAACGCAATGCCCTACTCCACTGCTTTTTCCCCGTTCCAATCGATCTTGCGGCTCACCCACATGACCAGTGCCAGTGTGATGAAGAGGCCGATGCTACCGAAGAGCAACGCGTAGTCCTGCTCGTTGATCAACGCGAACATGAACCCGAAAACGAGCAACATGATCAGCCCGAGCAACTGCGATGCGCGTTTTACTTTGAAGACGCTGTGCGCATACAGAACAACGAGCGAGATCACCGAGACAGCGGAAATAATATACGCCTTCGCGAAGCCGAGGTGTTCGCTGATCGCGATCAGCAGCGTGTAGAAAATGCACAATGCAAAACCCACAAGCAGGTATTGGATGGGATGGATCCGCAACGCTTGTAATACTTCAACAAAGAAGAACACAAGGAATACCAGCACGATCAGCATCACACCATACTTGCTAGCACGTTCATTCTTCTGGTACTCATCCACGGGTTGCATAAGGCGCACGCCGAACGCACTGCCTTCGATCTGTGCTTGTCTGTTGCCCGTGAATTCCTGCGGATAGGGCCTGTTCAAATGGAGCACGGTCCAATTGGCGTTCAAGCCATCACCTGTTTGTGCGAGGGTATCGACTGGATCCGGCAGGAAAGCACCGTGATAGCTTGGATCTTTCCAAGTGCTGGTACAATGTGCTTTCGTCACCTTTCCCACTGGCACCAAGTTGTAGCTGCCACTGCCGTTCATATTGAGTTTTGCATTGAAAGTGATAGGCACTCCGAGCAAACTATCCAATGGGAAAGCCACACTTAGACCGTTACTGGCAACGTCATTGCTGGGAAGGCCTGGTTCGAACTGAACAGTATGGCCTCCGATCTCCATGGAGACCTGCTCCTTGATGCTGCGTAGATCACTAATGCCGAGAACCAGCTTCGCATCATTCCATAGCACTTTGTATCCAATGTTCAAGCGATCATCGGTTATGGAAGCAAACGATCCCGTGAGATGGGTTTTGGAACCGTACACGGCCACGTCATAGATGCCGCGGTGCTTTTTGTAGGGATCCAAGACCACTTCCGCATTCAGCGCTTCGGGCAGGAATTGCGCATGATGGATCTCCACACGATCTTCCATTCTACCGCTACCATCGCCCACAGGGACGCGTACAGGAACTTCATAGGGCACATCGATCACCGGCCCCAGAATGGTCTGTTCCCCACCCCAGTCTCGGCTTATGCCTTGCTCGGCCTCCTGTTTTCGATAGGAACGTTCGCGGATCAGGTCGTTGACCATACCGAGCGGGATCAATAATAATAATGCGAGTATGCCAACAACAATGGCTCGAAAGGTCAGAGAAGTCCGCATCCATGCGTAACGGGACGTGCGCGGTGTTTGAACGGATGGAATTGGTGGAGTGGAAGGTTCGGGAGTAACGGGTGGTTCGTTGTTCATGAGCGGGCGACCGAAGTTTTTGAGGCCGGTCCCATCGACAACGGTGCTGAATAAAAGCAGCGTATGGTTTTGTGATTTTTTGGGTGGAGGCCGATCGTCAGAACGCAGCATCTACATTTGCCGATCCAGATAAATAGCATGCTCCGTCTGTCCTCCTTCTTAGCACTTCTCCTTTCATCATCCTTATTCGGGCAAGCACCAAACAGCCTTGTTATCAGTGATGATATTGGGCGTTTCTGGACAGCGTATGACAGCATAACGACAACCACGGACAGCACAGAACAAGTTGCTTATTTGGAGCAGTACTTTCTCAGTAAAGCCACGCCCGGACTTCGATCATTCATGGAAGCGCGCCGATATGATGTAGGTTCATACATCGAGGCCATCAATGCCTATCCGAGGTTCTGGAGTTCCGTTCGAGAGAACACGTTGAAGAGCAGCGTTTATGCGGAGGAGATCATTGCTGGCGTTGCGAAACTGAAGGCGTTGTATCCGGAATTGAAACCCGCAGAGATCTATTTCACGATTGGTGCACTTATGAGCGGCGGAACCACGTTGGACGATCGCGTATTGATAGGCGCTGAGATTGCTATGGCTGATGAGAACACCGTATCCAGTGAGTTCCCGGAATGGTTCCAAGAAAGTTTGCGCAACTATTTCGCATCTAACCCGATCAACGAATTAACCTTCTTGAACGTTCATGAATACGTGCACACGCAGCAATCGGCAGCGGGTGGGTATGACCTGTTGAGCCAGTGTTTGTATGAGGGCGTTGCGGAATTCGTTGCCGAAAAGGCGTTGGACAAGGCCTCACTTGCACCGTGCATTGCCTACGGGAAAGCCAATGATGATAAGCTCAAAGCGCGTTTCGAGATGCAACTATTCTCTCCGAATTACGATGAGTGGTTGTACAATAACACGGACAACCCCTTCAATATGCGCGACCTCGGATATTATGTGGGTCATGCCATTTGCGCGAAATACTATGCTGCTTCTCCGGATAAGATCAAGGCCATAAAGGAACTGATCGAATTGAACTACGCGGACTCCAGCAGCATCGAACTATTCGTTGAAAAAACAGGATACTTCACGAAACCAATGAGCGTACTTCATTCCGAACTCGAACAAGCGCGACCTCATGTGGTAAAAGTTGTAGAATTTGCTAACGGCGCCATGGATGTTGACCCCACCATAACACATATGACCATTGAATTCAGCGAGGCGATGGATCCGAAGTTTCGCAGTTTCGACTATGGCCCGTTAGGTGAAGAAAACGTGTTACGTGTGACCGAGTTCATCGGTCTTTCTGAGGATGGCAGAACGGTTGACCTAGCAATAGAACTGCATCCTGAAAAGGAACTACAACTATTGGTAGCACCCGGTTTTAGGAACTTGAACGGACAGCATCTCGTGCCCTACTTGATCGATATCAGAACAAGACCATAGTCTGTCGCGTGCGACGTCGTTTCGTATCGATAGTGACTGAGCACAACCCAATTTTTACTCACTTCTTCTTCTTTTCCTTGCAATAACGCCATTGCTAGATCAACACGCACCGGTAGCAATAGCGTGGGACTGATAACGCGCGCGATCGCATGGAAATTGAACGGATTTAACTAACGATCGTCAGGTAAAATGTACGTGGGAACGAAGTACGTCTTGCACTTTACAGGATCACCACTCTCTGAATGGAACTAGTGGAACCTTCTTGCATATGGACAAAATAAACTCCCTCGGCTTCCAACGTGAACTCCATGATAGTTGCTGATGTGACCACGTTCTGTATCAATTGACCGGTTGCATTATGGATCGTAATTGTTCGCGAGGTAGGTCGCTCAAAGCGTAGGACGAAGCTGCCGTTCGTCGGATTCGGACCAATAGAAAAAGAAGCATTCGCGGATCGCTGTTCCTCGACCCCTACGAATTGGCTCAGCGTATACTGACTGAAGAACCTCCAGATCTCTCTACATGCATTGAAGTCCTGGTTGGTAACACCGACAACGAAAGGTGATCCGGGCCACGTATGGCCACCACCAATAACTTTGAAGAACTCAACCGTACTTCCATAGTCACCGCCGGAATACACATAATGTTGCGCAGTACAACCGTCAGTTGTACTGATATCCGGTAGATCGATGATCGTTGGCGTGCCGCTGCAATTGTTGAACTGTACCCAATGTTGAACAAGGTCCTCTATGCCTTCGATCCCGGAACCACCAACATAATTCACCGTTGGGTCAGCAGTGCCATGGATCTGCATGACCGGTGTAGGATGTACCGCATTGCAATTCGCTAATCGCGATGTAAGCATGGACCCCGTGACCGAAGCGATCGCCGCGAATCGATCACTGCGAAAACAGGCAAGGTCATAGCTCATGAATCCGCCATTGCTCATACCGGTGCTATAGACCCGATCTGCTTCCACCGAAAACTCAAGGCTTAATGTATCCAGCAATGCCGTAACGAATCCGAGATCATCAACTTGTCCTAGTCCGAATGTATCCCAGAAGCGATTTCCCGCTGGGTCCAGCGTTCCGTTCGGTAGTACGATGATGAAATTGGCTGTATCCGCAATGGGCCTGAAATCCGCGTACAGTGATTGCTGGAAATTATCACTCGTGTATCCATGAAAGTTAAAGACGACCGGCACCGCGACCCCGGGCACATATATAGCCGGAACGTAGATCTTGTAATCGCGTTGAATACCGTCGTGCATAATACTGCCATCCATGTAATTCTGGGCGGTTACTTGGAAAATGAACGTCGCTGTGAAAGAAATGAACACGGCACGCAGCATAAAATTCGGGTTCTTCATAAATATCGGATCTACGATGAATGAGAACACGAAGTTAGATCAGGTCATGGATCACATCCGGCGCGCTCGACCAAACCAGGCCAAGAGTTATTGTAGAACCATAACATAACATCAAGAAAAAATTCTGATGATGGTCCCAAAGATCCTGAAGATCGTATGCGTCGTTCACTCAATTTCGAAGCTTAAAGGCAACGTATCAGTGATCCATCGCATCTTGTGGGCGTGAAACCCACTTCGATACCAACGCATCAACTGCCCGGCCTTTCTCGTATTCCTACACGTATAGAGCGGATCGAGCCAACCACCAATGCAGTCAGCAATGATGTTCACCGTCATGATTTCCATGAATTATTCTTTTTCGCTAGTGGTTCAGGTGAGCACATGATCGATCTGGAGCAGGTCACTATCAATGCACCTTGTGTTCATTTAGTGGCTCCGGGTCAAGTGCATCAATTGGATCGTTCCGCTGACATGCAAGGCCTTGTCGTTATGTTCGCTACGAGTGCGCAATTGGGCCAAGGTCATGTGGCACGTGCGGAACTTTTCATGCATGCTGATCGGCCTTGTGCATTTTCTGTTGACGGGGATCAATTAAGAGAGAGCAATACGCTGGTAGAAATGATGGAAACGGAGTTGGAGCGGACCACTGGTCCTGTTGGCGACGTTGTAGAAGGAATTCTCGGTATCCTGTTGATCAAATGTGCGCATTGGGCGAAGACGAATAGTGGAGAAGCCTTTTCGAAAGCGGATACATCGGACAGCGTCGATCGCTTTGTTGATCTGGTCGAGCGCGGTTTCATTGAGGAGAGGCAAGTTGGGAAATATGCCGCTCAGCTATCAATCAGCGCGGATCATTTGAATGAACAAGTAAAGAAGCGACTTGGCAGAACGGCAAGCAGCGTGATCCAGGAACGATTGATGCTCGAAGCGAAACGCCTGCTGCTACATGCGGACCTGAGCATCAAAGAGGTTGGTTACGCTCTGAACATGAAGGACCCTGCCTATTTCACGCGTTGGTTCCACAAGGTGGAAGGCGACACACCGGCAGCATTTCGGAGCCGCATCCGGGAAAAGTACAAGTGATGCCTTGATGTGTCCATTGTGGTGGACTCCTTAGTGCTGGACCTTTGTATCATCAAATTAAAGCACCATGAGAACACGATCACTAAGAAAATTCATCCTCTTATGTTCATTCGGACCATTCGGCTCGTTTTTACAGGCACAGAGTCTTTGTGATAGCATCTACGTTGGAAATATCCAATACAATGCTGTCGATGATCAGTTAATAGAGGTCACGGCATGGACGAATGGTGCAACTGGGGTCGATTACCCGTCATTCCTGCTCTTCAATTCCACTGGTGATACACTGGCTGCTGAAACTGTTGATCTGTTCGTTCTTTCACCAAGTCCGGGGCAAATACATCGGATGATCGTTAGACCAACAGCGCAAATACCGAACGGCGCATTCGATGGTCGTCTTGAACTTTATTCTGGCTTCGACCCAGGCACATTGGTCTGTAGTTGGGATCTCCAGGATATACGGCTTTGCCCATCGGAACCCTGTACTGAAGCGGTGATCTACCTATTCAATGGCAGTAACCCCTTCCCTTTCACAGCGTATTGGTGGATCGCAGATGAAACCGGCACTTGGACGGAAGATGGCTATTTCGAAGTCGATACGCTTTTGTCTGCTTACTTGGATACTGTGTGCCTAGCCCCCGGTAACTACAGCTTGAATTTCTCACCGTTCTCACCTATCGTACCGGGTTATGAAATAGGAATATCCGGGAATTTCCCTCAAAGCATAGGCACCAATACAACTCTTCAGAATGACTCTACTCCTTTGGATCTATTGTTCAATTGGTACGAAGCGTGCATTGACCCTTCAAACTCGATCCTGGAGCACCAGACAGCTGAAGTGGAGTTATTGATGAGCAACGATCAACTACAGCTTACTTCAACGAATAATGATCGTATGACAGGGATACAGTTATTTGGATCTGACGGACGTATGGTCCGTTCCTTGAACGTTCGAACTATAAACGCAAGCATTCACGTTGGTGATCTTATCAGCGGGATCTACCTCGTACATATTAGCACTGAAAAGAACCTTTCGGTAACTGAACGTATTTTCATTCCTTGAGCATCATGAAAAAAGCAAACCACGCGAACAAGCAAAAGAACTCACTTGATCGTCGAAATTTCATCAAGGCCTCTTCTTTTCTGGGATTAGGAGCATTGGTTGCACCAACCAACTTACTTGCGAATGGCGACGGACCGGTTGATGACCAAGGGTTCTGCACCCCAACCACGGACGACATATTGGGTCCATACTACATAGCAGGCGCTCCGAATACGACCATGGTCGCGGCCACCGGCGAACCAGGTGACCGCTTATTCATTAGCGGTACGGTGTTAAGCAACGATTGCCTTGCACCGATCTCCGGTGCCTTGGTGGAGGTATGGCAAGCGAACGATGCTGCTGTTTATAGCACTGCCCAGAGCTTCGAATTGCGCGGAGCAATGAATTCTGATGAAAATGGTCATTATGCATTTGAAACCATTATGCCCGGACCCTACTTGAATGGCGCCCAGTATCGTCCGAGACACATCCACTACAAAGTGAGCAAACCGGGTTATCCTACGTTAGTAACACAGCTCTATTTCGAAGGAGATGAATTCATCGCAGCCGACCCGTGGGCCTCACAGCCAGATGCTGCGGAACGCATCATCCCGTTGAACCAGATCGGTGGCGGACAGCAGGAAGGCATTTTCGATATCGTGTTGGACGGACACGTCGGGATCAAGCCGAACCGCTATGGTGATGACGGCTATTTGATGCCGGCCTATCCGAATCCAAGCGCGGATGAAACGAGCATCCATTTCAACATCTTCCGGGCTTCCAAGGTGGTGGTTCTCGTATCTGATCTCAACGGAAGAGAACTGATCACTTTGGTCAATAAGGATGTGCCACAGGGCCGGTTCACTACGCAATGGGATGGGAAGGATGCGAAAGGCAATTCCGTGGCAGCGGGTACCTATTTGACCACCCTTATAATTGACGGCAAAGTGATCCTGAGCCAACGTGTAGTGCGTAAATGAGAACTGATCTTATTGTCCCATTCCATAATTAGTTCAGCAGCTAGCGTGATTGTTCTTGTAGAAGAAGAACGAGTACTGGCTTGCAGTTCAATGAAAGAACTGCATCACCTTGCTCCACAACTTGCGTGTTACGAGCAGTGGTGGTGCCTGAAAACCGTTCAATCGCCATGAGCGGCGTACTTCTGCGTTTGCTTTTAGAACGTGCTTAACGCTTCCGTTGCTCATTCCACCGAGGCGGAAACGCACTAGGATCTCCGACAAGTGTACAGTTCTGATCTGCTCTTTGTAGAGCATTCGAAAAAGGATCTCATAATCCGCGGCGATACGAAGCTCAGTCCTGAAATGCCCGAACTTATCATATGCGCTTTTGCGGATGAACGTTGCCACATGCGGGGGCATCCATCCCTCTTTGAAACGGTTCCGGTCATAAGCTCCGCTCAACCAGGTTCGTTTGATCTTGGTGATATCGCCTTCATCCACCATGATGATATCCCCGTAAACAGCATCGACAGCCTGAAGCTCAAAAGCCTTAACAACCAGACCTATGGTTTTTGGTGTCATCAGCTGGTCACCCGCATTCACGAACCCGATCACATCACCGGTCGCACGCGCGAGACCTTTGTTCATGGCATCGTAGATACCCTTATCCGGCTCACTCAATAGGACATCGATCCTGTTTCCATAAGCCTTCAAGATCTCCACTGTACCGTCCGTGCTCGCACCATCAATCACGATGATCTCGATCCCTGAATATTCCTGACCAAGAACTGAATCAATGGACTCTGCAATTACGGGAGCCACGTTGCGGCATACTGTGATCAACGACACCTTCATTCCATCACTCGTTCACGCACTGGTTTGGCAGGATTGCCTTGGTAGATCATATAAGCGTCCAGATCCTTTGTTGCCACGCTACCTACGGCCAATACCGCATGACTGTGAGCCGTCACCCCAAGTGTAACGATCGCTCCAGCACCGATCCAACTACCATCCTCCAACACAACGGGTCTGCTATATGTCGGGTAATCGACCTTCTTGTAATCATGACTTCCTTGTATGATCATCGCACCTTGGCTTATGACCACGTTCTTCCCGATGGTCAGGGAATCCAAGTTATCCAGCCAAACACGCTGACCGATCCAGCTATTGCTGCCGATGCTGAGCTTCCAAGGAAATTTGATGTTCACTCCGGGGTGAATAACGACTCCTTGACCCACTTTGGCACCGAATAAACGGAGCATACCGGGCTTTGGAGAACGGAACGGGAACATCGGATTGAGAAAGAAAATGGCATTGGTGAAATACCACAGTGTACGTTTTACGAAGCCAGCTCCAGGATCAAAGGTCGCCGTATTATCGAACAGGCTCAGGTCAACTTTCGGTCGTTCGTTGTTCATCCGCGAAGCATCTTCAACATGCCATCTTTGGTTTTTGGATCCTGCACCTGCGTCATTCCCATTGCGTAAGCGCCTTTGCAAAGATGATCGAATCCTGCTTGGTCCATATCCACCAGCGTTTGCAATGCTTGTGTGAACAGTGCTGGTCGATCCAACGGAATATCCCAACCGGCATGTTTTGCCTGCAGATCTCGCCACGGAGAGGTATCGGCCAGAAGCAGGGGTAAACCGGTGGTCATTGCTTCGACCATGGTATGTCCGTAGTTATCTCCTTCGTTCGGCATGAACAGCGCATGATGCTGGCCGCTCAAAATACCGAGCACTTCCTCAGAAGCAACCGGCCCATTATAATTGAACGTGATGTTTGCTGGCAGTGTCTTGATCGCTTGCTCGCACTGTGCCCAGTATTCCGCGTGATAAACTGGTCCGTAAAGGTTGAAGATCACCCTACCGTGAACACCGCGCAATGTTTCAATGATCAGATGGACATTCTTTTCGGTTGCTATGCGTACCACATTCACTAGATACGCCTCCCCAGCAACCTTGGTCCTCTTTGGAATGCCGTTGTCGGGCACCTCTCTGGGAAGGTTCGAAACCAAATGGATAGTTGTGGAACGTCCAATTTGTTTGCCGATACTCTCCGTTTCATCATCGCTTGTAGCCTGGAATTCGACCCCATTGTAGATCCCGAGGCTGCGCGCAACAAATAGGAATACTTGTTTCTTGAAAGCGCCTTGTTTGACCGGACCTGGTAGGAGCATGCCTCTAGCAACCACGATCCGGCGTTGTTTGCTTCCTTTAGTAAACCACAATGGCAAAATGGAATACCACAATGAGAACATCCCATTCACATAGATCGCATCCCACTTCTCTCCATTAAGTAGAGTTTGCCAGACCTTGCTATTCGTCTTCTTCTTGGATGCGTACCACACGCGCTCTCCAGTGGATAGGTCCGTCCATTGGTCGGGAACTATTCCTGTATATGGTTCTGTTCGGGTGTAATCGGTATCAGTTGTAACGATGTGAAAGTGGCATTGATCACCGAGGTGATCCACCATATTGATCATGCTCCGCACCGGGCCACCACCGCGGTAACCGGGCTTGTACCAATCCACGAAAACAAGAACTTTCAGCTTATCCATTTCCCATCAGTTCAGCCGCCACCATTGCCCATTGCGTTGGGCCCCATTCATCGCCAAGTTCTTTGCTCCTGGACCCCATTGCAGCCAATTGAACATCTGAAGAATCGATGAACGAAAGAATGGCTTTCTCCAATTCTTCTGTATCGTTCGCAGCGAAAGAAGCTCCGTTCAGCCCAACATGAAGGAAGCGTTCCGCAGCACGTACTTCATTACTAAGTGCTAACGGAAACCCAGCACAGGCATGTTCCTGCACAACAACTCCCCAAGGCTCATAAGAACTTGGAAGAATAAAGACCCCGCATTGCCTCAGCACATCGGGCATGGCTTCTGGTTGAACGAAACCCATGTGCTTGATCTTGGAATGCTTACCAGTTGCAGAGTTGGATACTTGATCGAACAGCTCCCCGGTACCAGTGAACCAAAGCTCCCAATCTTTTGTTAGACCTTCATTGGCAAGTTCAGCGAAAACATCACATAGCAATTGGTGCTGTTTTACCGCGATGTAGCGTGCGACACAAATAAATCGGTGTGGCCATTTCTCCTTCCTTTCAACTATGAATTGATCACCCAAAGCGAGGAACCGTTCCGTATCCGCTGCATAGAATCCTGTGCGGATGGAACTGTCCTTAAAACCCAGTTTCAGCGCATAGTGTTTTTGACGATCGCCAGTAACCCAGGCATGTGAGAACAGACGCGGGAATAGGATCCGACCAGCAATGGATGCCGCAATCTGTTTGGCATCACCTCTCCATGCCGTGTCACTGCACAATACGGTTACTGTTCCCTTCTTACGCAGCTTTCGGCAGACCGTCAGATAGCCTTTGTCGATCCATCCACTGCAAAGGACGAGATGAGGTTTAACCTGGGAAGCAAGTCGCAAAAGTTCCTCTTCACCCAGTTCCTTGCGTTCGTAATGATGAAGGCTTTTGCCATAATTCAACTTGAACGGCGCCTCGTCATTCACCGGCCAATGGACAATGTGTACCTGCGCATTATGGTTGTTTGCGAGTGCTTGAAGACAACCAAGCACATACGGTGCAAGTTCCGTGTAGAGCACAAGTACTTTTCGCGGGGCACCGATCTGATATGAACTAGGAGGCAAGGTCATAAGGCTGGATCCAGCCGATCAACGCGACCAAATGTACCGGATCGAGACACTGTGGTGTCATTCATAAAAAGGAGTTAGCTAAGACCTATAGCTTTTGATCCGCACGTCCATCTCATGTTTTGGTCTACGGCCGTTAACAAATCGTGCTTTATAATAGCGGACCCACATTACAATTACAGGTGTTCCGATGAGTGAAGGCCACAACCACCTTAACCATCCGGGATCAATGAATTCCAGATTAACCACACTGAAAGCAGATAATGTCGCTATGTATCCCGAAAGAAATCCGATCATATGACCATAGAGCCATTCCTGCTTGTCGTGGCTTTTCTTGAAAAAACGGCGAATGTTCATCAACACCAGGGTTAAACCAATTGCCCCGAAGATCAGGAAGATCCATCCTCTTTTGTCACTGTCCTTCAACACTGTATGCGCCATACCCCATAGAAAAAGCCCCCCATTGAATAGACCAGCCAAACCTTGCAGGACCCAATCCGTTCGGCCGGCACGCTGCCCTTCGTGCAGCTTTTTGTGGTAAAGCGAACGATATCCTGAAGCCACCAGATGAAAACTGAACACGGCCAACATGGCCATGACCAGATTGGGGTGGAGAATGCTGAGAACTATTGCGGTAATTGTAACCAGCACCATAGCGTAGAAGAACACCTTACCCCAAAGTCTATGTTGGTTGCTTCCTTTAGCAACGTACATGGCGACCGGAGCTACTATCAGTGCCAGTATGCCTGCTGCGCCGTGGATTGCGAAGAAAAGATCTACAAAGTATTTTTCCTTCATTCATCAGCATTCATCAACGCTGGGGAGAGGCGTTCAGGGTGGGTGTCAACTATTCTGAAGTACTGTTGTCGAAGCGATCCAATAGCACAAATAGCCGTCAACATCCACAAAGGTATATCACCCTCTCTTTTGTTTGACAACAATGCGTTGTCGGCATGAACGAATACGCGATCATTAGCTCCGTTCGGTACGTTCAAGAGCAATGTTTCATGCAAAAGAGTAATAAAATAGGCAAGCTTACTGCACCGTGATCATCTTTCGAAGTGAATTAGATCCCGCAATGATTACGCTAGCATCTTAAGATTTCCATTAACCTTAACGGCCAATACAATGCCCATTGGACGTTTAGCCTACAAGAGTTATGGCAAACTGGTTCTATGATCGAAAAAACAGCCTTTAGACAAGAAAGTTAACTTGGTTCATGTGATCGGCCATTGACCTGAGAAACCATGTATCTGAATTTATAACGGAACTAACGACCTCCAGATTTTGCACCTTTACACATTCCCGGACATCAGCGATAATGACCTCACCATTCAGCAAAGGAACATTCATTCAACTCTGCGGGATTCTAATTTTCCTCGTCATATTTTACGGGATCCCAGTATTGACAAGTGCTCCGTTCGGCATCCACTATATCAGACAAACCGACTCACTTTCTTTCATTAGTTACTTTAAGCATTACAGTTATAACTTATTTGAACCAGGCGTACTCGATCTTCGCAATGCCCCGAATGAAGGCAAATGTGCAGGAGAGTTCCCCGTTATTTATTGGATATTCGGTATTATCGAAAGACTAATTGATCTGCCTGTTTTTGGATTGAAGTGGTTTAATTTATTGCTCGTTGCCGCTGGTCATTACTTTTTATTTCGAACATTATCTGTAATTTACAAGAATGGACTTTTAGCCGCTGTAGTTGTTTATCTGATCTTCGGGTCAGGAATAGTTGCTTATTATTCATGCAATTATCTTCCCGACGCCGCGGTCTACGGACTTGTATTGATCGGCTGGTCAAGAATTCTACCGAACGTATTAAATGGAAAATTGCGTTACGATCGAGTGACCGTCTTTGTTTTCTTCGCTGCTGGCCTCATTAAGGCACCAGCATCAATGCATTTACTCACACTTCTCTGTATGACCATCATATCATGGAGATTGGATCAAAAAAGGGTCCGAGAAGACCTTAAGCCAGCTTTATTCTACTTGACATTAATATTCGCCATTGCAGTATGGCACTTTTATGCGCGTTGGTATAACGCATCAAATAACTCAAGCTATTTCATGACATGGGCGGAACCAATATGGGAAATGACAGCCAACGAACGGGATAATGTAACAGAACTGACAATACAGTACTGGTGGACCAAATATTTGCATCCTACTTATTGGCACGTATTACTATTGTTATCCTTTGTAATTGTGTTTCGCGCTCCCAAGCTCCGTCCGCCGGTGTTGACGATGCTAGTTTCCCTTGTTGCAGCGAATATCTCATTCGTGCTCCTATTCTATCGCAAATTTGCAGACCATGATTACTATTTCTTGACCATTATGCCTCTGTTCGTCATTATTACCGTGATTGGGGTACACAGAGTAAGAATTGAATTTGAAAAATATAATGCGCAACTTGTTCTTACAGTTCTCTTAGGTGCTCTTTCCATTAGTGCACTTGTTTTAGCTCACACTGAAGTTGGCCGTAGGTTGAACGACAAAGCCGATAGTTATTCTCAAACCCAAGAAGCTGTGGAGGGTTTATACCGAGCTACGCTTAAGCTGAAATTACCAATTGACAATACACGTATTATAGTTCAAGGAGACAGTACCACAAATGGGGCTTTAAATGAAATGGAACGTTTCGGCTGGTCATACCCTGGATATCCGAACGTAGCAGATGCCAAAAAGGATCTTGAGAAATACTCGAAGGCAACTCATTTTTTATTAATCGAAGGCTACGAAGACCCGATCAGTTCTAAACGACTATTGGTCAGTGGTGGTCATTGGAGTTTTTGGGAGATCATTCAATGATCATAATTGGGGCAAACTGTTCACCGCTCGTTAACCGACAGTTCACAAAATACAAGCCCTGTGGCAAGCTTGGCAATTCAAGCGTATTATCATACATAAGGGTCGAATGAACGATCATTCCCATGCTATTTACAATGGCCACGGACCTTAAGCGGCGGATTGTTCCGGTAAATGTTATTAGTGCACCGCTCGTTGTCACATTAGGATATATGCTAATGGTAGGATCTCCTTCAATATCTTGAACACTAACGGGGTCATAATTCACAACAGTTACACCATTCAAAGTATCGCCATCACTTCGTATTACATAAACTGCTTCCGTGCCTGGACCATAAGACTCTGTCGAACCAACTAAATAATATCCACCATCGCTTGTAAGATCAACTGAGTAGGCCTCATCCGCCTGACCTCCACCATATGTTGGTCCACTTATAAAATAACCATCAGGATCTAAGAAGAGCAGAGAAAAATCTTTATCTCCAGCGCCATATTCCTTAGTATATCCGGCAACAAGGATATTGCCATCGGGCAATTCCATTACGCCATTGGCTTCCCAATCGTTTCCACCACTTGAAACATTGCGTACCCAATCAACAGCACCATCCTCTGACACTTTCCCCATGAACATCCGTTTCGTGGAATCCAGACCAACATTATATCCTGCCAAGACATATCCTCCAGAGGCGATAGATGCAACATCGCGAGCTACTTCCTGTCCTTCAACACCCAGTTCAGTTGCCCATAATTGTTGACCGCTCTGGTTGACTCGGAATATCACCGATGTTGAATTTGGCGAATCAAGATCCGCTGTTCCAGCCACTATGCAATCTCCAGTGGGTGTACATAAAAGGCTTCGAGCTTCTTCAGCGCCATCTTGTCCGTAACTGTTGTTCCATATCTCATTCCCTTGAAGATCAACTTTGACAACCCAATAATCACCACTCGTACTACCGTAGCCAAAAGTTCGTCCTGCAAAATAAAAGCCATCGTCAAAGAGATCTCCGCCGTAGAAAAAATCCCATTCTGAGGTGCCATATGTATGCTGCCAAAGGATATCTCCATCAGGAGTTAATCGAGTAGCGAAACCATCATAACCACCAGCTCCATTGGAATTGGTCGTACCGATCACCAAAAAACCGCCATCATTTAATACCAATACTTGAGACCCTACCTCAACGCCCGGACCACCTATGGTTCTTGACCATACTATGGATCCGTTAATATCCAATCTAACTAAATAAACATCACCACCACCCACACCAAAGCTACCAGTGGAGCCACAAAAAATAGCACCGTCATCAGCAAGAGCTCGAATACTCATGCCCTGGTCATCACCAAGACCCCCAAAAGTCCTTTTCCAAGTCACCTGAGCATAACAAGAAAATGCAAATGAACCATATGCTAATATGCAGAATATCAATCGTGACAATTTCCTCATTTTAAATATCGAATTGTTCCAGTTTACCTTTACACCATGTCCCCACAAGCGGTTCGCAATTTCGTTATTTTTTTGGTGGTATTGTTGTTGATCGATCTTTACGCGTACCGAGGTGTCAATACTGCTCTGGGCAAT
>JAGNUG010000067.1 GCA_017987115.1 Flavobacteriales bacterium
CAGACCGATCACAAGAAGTGGAGATGCAAAGAACTGTTCAAGATCCACCAACATGCCGATGCTCACGAAAAAGAACGCCATGAACAACTGATGGAAGGGCAGAACGATACCGGTCGCATGGTACGCGTGATCGGTCTCGCTGATCACCAGACCCGCGAAGAAAGCCCCCAACGCAAGCGAGAGCCCAAGCGCCTGAGTAGCGAATGCCGCGGCAAAACAAATAACCACGATGGTGATGATGAACAGGTCATTCCCCTTGCCTTGGCTAGCTGCTTTCAGTAAACGTGGTACCACGAAACGACCACTGAAGTAGACCGCGAAGAGCAATACGATCATTTTGCCGAGCAACAGCAGGAGGTCCATCCCTACGTTCGTGCTTTTTCCTGCAAGCATCGGGGTTACCAACATCATGGGTACCACAATGATGTCCTGGAATATCAGGATTGCCGTGGCGACACGCCCATGAGCGGAATCCATCTTTCCTTGTTCCTGTAATACACGTAACACGATCGCCGTACTGCTCAATGTGATCAGAAATCCGATGAATACAGCGGATTCCATTTTGATCCCGAACAGGCTCAGGATCCCGGCAACTGCAGCTGTAGTAAGTCCAGCTTGCAGCAGACCACCAATAAGCACGGTACGACCTAACGTCGTAAGCTTTTTTAGGCTGAACTCCATGCCGATCACGAACAAAAGCAGCACAACGCCAACCTCGGCCATGGCCTCAACCTTATCCACTTCACCTACCCACTCAAGACCATGAGGACCGGCGATCATGCCAGTTAGAATGAAACCAAGTATTCCCGGCAGTTTGAAACGCCGGAACAGCAACAGGATCCCTGTAGCTAAGGCCAGAATGATGATCAGATCTTGAAAGAATGGGAAGTGCATTGATCACCTGTTTATGCCAGCCGAACTGCACTGATCGAATGCAGTCGGGCCATGGCATGAATTCATTGGAACGCCACGGTGCTGGTTAAATGAAACTCGGCCCATGGATCTTGATGCAAGGATATACAGAAAATTCCGGTGGTGGGTGATCGTCGTGAACAGCTTGTTAGCACGTTGCTCTAGGCTAGTGTGTTGGTGGTGAAACCAAGAAGCGGCGAAGTGCGTATGTATTGATCCGTATGAGTGGGTTCGATGATCCACCTATGAACACTGGGAATGTAGGAAGCCACGCACGAATTCATCCACTACATGGCAGTACATAACAAAGCGCGTATAACTGAACAGAACTGGGAACGCCCGGAATTGGTCGTTGAATTCTGGACCTGGTTCAAACAGAATCAGCAGTCCATAGAGCGTCTGGCAAAAGGTGATCGGTCCATGCTTCCTGTCTATGAGGAAATGACACGTCGTATGCACGCTTTCCATCCGAATATATTTCCTGAACTGAGTTTGGATGATGCAGGTGGTTACATCCTGATAGTCACTGCAGATGGCCGCAATGAAGGACTGGATCCGGTGATGCATTTCACGGAGCTATACCCGGTCATTGAAGGTTGGCAGGTGCAGCGCTTCCGAAAGCCTGTTAACGACCCGTTGGCCGTATTCGAATATCACGATCTGATCGTTGCATTGGCAGAAGTGAACGTGGCATATGCTTATGATCCTGAAAATGAGCTGATCCACGTAGGATTGGTCATTGAAGGTGCATCCAGAGAAGATGAGCGTTGGCTTGGTATGATGTACATACTAATGGACCATGCCATTGGTGAGTACAACACCATGACCTACATGGGTTCCTTGGACCTTATGGCCATTGATGAGTTACCAGAGAATGTGACGCTCATCACTATGGATGAACTGCGTCAGGTATTTGAAGAAGAATTCTATTGAATCTATTCCATTTCGAACCTGGTCGTGTTGATCATGAATGCAATTGTTCATAAGGTCGTATGAATGTTCCGGATACATTGGTGGCATGTTCGAACATCGGTCGCTTCCTCTTTTGGGTAGACGCAAGTTCCTATTGCGTCAAGTAAGATTTGTTGCAGTGGCAATGGCGATTGTCTTGATCTCTCTCTTGGTCGGGATCTGGGGCTACATGGCATTCGCCGAGCTTGGGTTCACGGATGCATTCCTTAACGCATCCATGATACTAGGAGGAATGGGGCCAGTGGATCAGTTGACCCGGCCGAGTGCAAAATATTTTGCGTCGATCTATGCGTTGTACAGCGGTATCGCTTTGCTCAGCACTGTCGCGGTGATCTTAGCGCCATTGCTTCACAGACTTCAACACGCGCTGCATTTGGAAGATACGCTTGAAGCAGACGAGTGACGCTCCGGTCACTTCAATAATCGTTTTTCGATGCGGGTCAACACTTCCATTTGCTGGGCTTGTACCTCGAACAGGGTCTTTATCTGCTCCTCCAATAAAAGATCCACCTTCTGGTGCAAACTGCGGATCTGGAGCTCGGCCTTCAAATTGATCACATAATCGTTCTCTGCGCGCATTCTATCACGCTCTTCCTTTCGGTTCTGGGACATCATGATCACCGGTGCTTGCATAGCTGCAACACAGGAAAGGATCAGATTCATTAATATGAAAGGGTAGGGGTCGAACCGATCGTTCAATACCACGGTAACGTTGAAAACGATCCAAACCGCAAGAATGGCAAGAAAGATCAGAATGAACGCCCAGCTACCACCGAAACGTGCGATCTTATCTGAAATGCGCTGACCACGTGTAAGGGTTTCGCTAGGAGGATGCAGCAAGTTGTTCACCACGAGTTCTTCCTCCCGAATGGAATTTTCCACGATGGTGCGTAACTGTTTCATCTGTTCCTCCTCGACCGCGAGCAAATTCTTCTTTATCTGTGCCATTATGGATTGCGGGTTTTGGTCCAAGTCGAATAACGCGCAGTGATCGCAGGTCTATCGTTGGGAATTTCCCGGAGAGGCTCACATTCCTTAAGCGTTGCATGCAATTCTGCCGGTAACTTTTGATATAATCCAGTGCCCTGCGTTTTCCACGCGATCATTTCATCGCTGACATCCTTGATCGCTTTTGCCGGATTGCCGACAATGACTTTTCGTGGCTCCCAGACACTATCTGCTGGTAAAAAGGCAAGTGCGCCAACAATGCATTCATCACCGAGATTTACGTTGTCCATCAGCACGGCGTTCATGCCGACCAAACAATTCCTGCCGATGTGCGCTCCGTGGATCACTGCACCATGTCCAATGTGTGCAGACTCTTCCAACACTACGCGGACTCCTGGGAACATGTGTACCGTACAGTTCTCTTGAACGTTGCAACCGTCACGTATCACGATCTCGCCCCAATCGCCGCGCAAAGCAGCACCTGGACCTATGTAAACATCTTTACAGATGATCACGTTGCCGGTGACAACGGCTTGAGGGTGAACGAACGCACTAGGGTGCACTACAGGTCTGAAGCCATTGAATTCGTATACCATTGTTGCGGAATGAAGGTGCAAGGTACAGCGGTGCGCAGCGCTCCTACACTCGAGGACGCACAGTGTCAGGTAGATTGATCCAAGGTGTGTTTTGAACCTCTTTTTTGCGCAGCCCAAATGTATAGGTCGGTTGGGGTACATTTGGACGGTAATCCTTCATCAGAATGTCATTGGGTTCCTTATTGAATATCTTCAAGCCGCGCGATCGTATCTTCTTTTATCACTTCGAGGCAAGTGCTGCGAATGTGCGGAAAATGAGTGAGGATCTTATTGCGATCATGAATACGGAACGGGGTTCGCAACGCAATGCGATACTGGAGCGTTTGGAGATCTCAGAGCGTGCGAACGACGATCTCACACATACCATATTCACGGATCTTGCGCGCAATTTTATAACACCTATCGATCGTGAGGATATCCATTCATTGGCTTCCAGTTTGGATGATATAGCCGACTACATACTCGCATCTGCAAAGAATCTAAAACTGTTCTCAATTGAAAAGCCGGATGAGACCTGTCGTGAATTAGCGCGTTTGGTGAATGAAGGTGCCAAGATCGTGCAGTTGATCGTGCAGACGTTGCGGCACATGAACAAGGCCAACAGCTACGGCGATCTCGTGATCCAGATCAATAGCATGGAGAATGAGGCGGACGAGGTATATGATCAAGCCATACAACACCTTTTCGAGAACGAGAAGGATCCGATACAACTGATCAAGATGCGCGACCTGTACACCACGTTGGAGTTGGCGACGGACAAGTGCGAGGATGCCGGGAACGTGGTAGAGTCAATAATGCTTAAATATGCATGACACTGGCCGAATGATCGATTTACGGATCTCCACTATTCGGCTGGTATGACAACGTTGCTGATCATCGTTATCGTGCTGGCGTTGGTGTTCGATTACATCAATGGTTTCCATGATGCTGCGAACTCTATCGCTACAATTGTCAGTACCAAGGTTCTTACTCCTTTTCAAGCCGTTGTGTGGGCTGCGGCCTTCAATTTCATTGCCTTCTTCATCTTCAGTGAGCATCATGTTGCGAATACTGTGGCTAAAGTTGTTCATGAGGAATTCATCACATTACGTGTAGTGCTTGCAGGATTGCTTGCGGCCATAACATGGAATTTACTCACGTGGTGGTACGGCATACCTAGCAGTAGCTCACATACGTTGATCGGCGGTTTTGCCGGTGCGGCATTAGCAGGTGCAGGTTTCGATATTGGAAGTATCAATTTGGACAAGATCGGAATCATTGCCTTATTCATATTCTTGGCGCCATTGATCGGCATGGTCATATCGATCTTCATCACCTTGGTCACGATCATTCAAAAGCTCTGGTGGCGGTTATTGCTGATAGCGATCTCTACGGCAGTAACGGCCATCTTCGTAATAAAGAATAATGATCTAAGGATCGGACTTGTCGTTTTTTCAGTGATCTTCATGATCACCTATGCATGGGATATGACCCGCCAACCCAGTGCGCATCGCACGGCTAATTTGTACAAGCGCTTACAATTACTCAGTTCTGCGGCATTCAGCATTGGCCACGGTGGCAATGATGCACAAAAGGTTATGGGTATCATTATGGTAGCACTGGTTGCCGGTGGTCAAAAAGAAAGCCTGGATGATATGCCGAACTGGGTGCCACTTACTTGTTACACCGCAATAGGTTTAGGTACATTGAGCGGTGGTTGGAAGATCATTAAGACCATGGGGACGCGCATCACAAAAGTCACTCCGTTGGAAGGCGTTTGTGCGGAAAGTGCGGGTGCCATGACGCTATACATGACTGAACAAATGGGTATACCGGTTAGCACAACGCACACAATAACCGGAGCGATCATCGGTGTAGGTGCGACCAAACGCTTAAGTGCGGTTCGTTGGGGTGTAACGCTGCAATTGATGTGGGCTTGGATACTTACCATCCCCGTAAGTGCGGTGTTGGCCTGCATCGCCTATTGGTTGTGTGGCTTCTTCGATATCAATTGATCATGTCCTGGTTGACTGATCCATTCAGATAAGGCCGGTCAGGTATCAACGCGTTGCGATCAACGGTCATCGATCTTCAATGGACAATAGGAAGTAACTTTCCACGCTGAACAAAGCGACGATGTCCATCATCCTATCAGACGCTGGCCTGCATAGCCACTTATTACCACTCACCTTCACACGACCTGTAGGTCAACTACGACCTGGTATCCTTCGGTTATCCGAGGGTTGGTATGTGCGCACAGGATTGAGCGTCGGATACAGAACAGAGGACTATTTGTCAAAGGCTTTTCCATTGCCTCAGCATGCATCACCCAATTTCGAAGTGAACGGATCGTTGTATCCATCGGATGAATTGGTAGGTGCTGTTCTGGACCTGAAACCTGGTCAAGTTCTTGTGAAGGACGGAAAGCCGTTGGCCTATTGTTCGGAAAGCGAGGGTGGACCGCAGCCGATGGATTGGGATACGGTACCTGGGTACGCTGCGAAGGTTCAGTTCTCGGCAGAGGTGATCTCGTTCGAACGTCCTTGGCAACTATTCCAATATTGCGGAAAGGCTATTGAACAGGACATAGCATTGCTCACCGAAGGCCGCCGATCACAGCGACTGAGTGCGTTGAATACTGTTGTAGGTGATCCCAACAAGGTCTTTTTGGAGGAAGGTGCTGTTGTCGAAGCATGCATACTCAATACCAAGGGAGGGCCGATCTATATCGGGAAAGATGCCGAGGTAATGGAAGGCTGTATGATTCGTGGTCCGTTCACATTGGGAGATCATTCGCAATTGAAAATGGGGGCCAAGATCTATGGACCTACTGCGGTCGGTCCGGAATGCAGGGTAGGTGGCGAAGTGAGCAATTGCGTGATCTCAGGTTTCAGCAATAAGGGACATGATGGTTTTCTGGGAAACAGTGTATTGGGCGAGTGGTGCAATCTGGGCGCGGATACCAACAGCAGCAACCTGAAGAACACCTATGGCGAGGTAAAGGCATGGAGCTACTCAGAAAATGCACAGGTTGATACGGGCTTGCAATTCTGCGGCTTGATCATGGGTGATCACAGCAAAAGTGGGATCAACACCATGTTCAATACAGGTACCGTGGTCGGCGTATGTACGAATGTGTTCGGTAGTGGATTTCCACCCAAGCACATACCCGGTTTTGCTTGGGGCGGAACAGATGGTTTCGTGGAGCATGACATTGAGCGAGCATTGAACACGGCCAAGCGTGTAATGGAGCGACGCAAGATTCCGTTCACACAGTTGGACGAAGATGTTCTAAGGCATATCTACACCATTTCGAAGAGTTGATCCGACGATCCTCAGAACAAATTACTTGGTCGTATTTGTTGGTCCATCAACTGCCTTTCTAGCAATGTTAGGCTCACATAACTCAAGCAATCCTGAACTTATGTCAGCCTAAGCACCTCGGCACGGTGCTTGACAATTGGCAGCGGCCTCCACACGTTATCAACAGGTTACGTGATGGGCATGGCTTGGTAATACCTTTGTAACTGACAACCTGACGATCCGTCGATGAGCGACATCATACATAACGATAACCCATTATTCGGTAGCGACGCACTCGAGAACGAGACCGAGCTTATTCCGCTTATTACAGCCGAGGATGAGGAGTTGATGAATGCAGAGAAGACCCCTGCTGAACTCCCTATCCTGCCCCTTCGGAATACCGTTCTGTTTCCTGGTGTGGTGATCCCGATCACAGTAGGCCGGGATCGTAGTATCCGCCTGATCCAGGATGTATACCGAGGCACCAAAACCCTTGGAGTGGTAAGCCAGAAAGATGGGCAGATCGAAGAACCGAATGCAGAGGACCTGAACCGAGTAGGGACCATTGCAACGATCATTCGCATGTTGCGGATGCCCGATGGAAGTACAACTGCCATCATTCAGGGCAAGAAGCGATTCGAGATCCTGAAAATGGCGAAGACCGATCCGTACTTCACGGCCAGCGTCAAGGAGTTCGCGGAACTACGTCCGGAGAAGAACGACAAGAGTTTTGATGCGTTGATCAGTTCGCTCAAGGACATGGCGACGGAGATCATCAAGCAGAGTCCGCACATTCCTACGGAAGCGCAATTCGCTCTAAAGAATATTGATAGCCCGAGTTTCCTGGTGAACTTCATCAGTAGCAACATGAACGCTACGGTTGAGGACAAACAGAAAATGCTCGAAGTGGCCGATCTACGTGAACGGGCCAACCTGTTACTGGCCCATCTCACCAAGGAGCTACAGATGCTCCAGATGAAGAATGAGATCCAGAGCAAAGTGCGCACTGAGGTGGATCGCCAACAGCGGGAGTATTTCTTGCATCAGCAGATAAAGACCATCCAGGACGAACTAGGTGGCAACCCGATCGAACAGGAGATCGAGGAGATGCGGGCAAAGGCCGATAAGAAGAAGTGGACCGAAAAGGTGAAGGAGGTTTTTGAGAAAGAGATCACCAAGTTGCAGCGCATGAATCCGGCAGGAGCTGAATTCAGTGTTCAATACAATTACGTTCAGCTGTTGTTGGAATTGCCATGGGGCGAATACAGCAACGATAAATTCGATCTTCGGAACGCACAGAAGATCCTCGATCGTGATCATTTCGGTCTGGAGAAAGTCAAGGAGCGCTTGATCGAACACCTTGCCGTGTTGAAGTTGAAGGGCAATATGAAAGCGCCCATCATTTGCTTGTATGGTCCTCCAGGTGTGGGTAAGACCAGTTTGGGAAAGAGCATGGCCGAAGCGCTGGGTCGCAAATATGTGCGAATGAGCTTGGGCGGATTGCATGATGAAAGCGAGATCCGCGGACACCGTAAAACGTATATCGGCGCTATGCCAGGCCGTTTGATCCAGAGCTTGAAAAAAGCAGGGACCAGCAACCCATTATTCGTATTGGACGAGATCGATAAGGTTGGTAAGGACTTCCATGGTGACCCTGCCAGCGCATTGCTGGAAGTTCTGGATCCGGAGCAGAACAGTGCGTTCTATGACAATTATGTGGAGGTGGAATATGACCTGAGTCGGGTAATGTTCGTTGCAACGGCAAATACGCTGAGCACGATCCATCCGGCCTTGCGTGATCGTATGGAGATCATTGAGGTGAACGGCTATACGCAAGAAGAGAAATTGCAGATCGCCATTAAGCACTTGTTACCGAAACAATTCTCGGAGAACGGGATCAAGCCAACGCGTTTGAAGCTCGGAGAGGGACTTTTGGAGGCGATCATAGATCAATACACCGATGAAAGTGGTGTGCGTACGCTTGAAAAACGCATCGCAAAATTGGTGCGATACCGTGCCAAGCAGATCGCGTTGAAGGAGAAGTATACCATCACGATCGGCGTGGATGATCTGGTGAAGATCTATGGTCCTAGCCATGCGCGTGACAAATACCAAGGCAACGATGTGGCGGGTGTAGTAACTGGTCTTGCATGGACCCCTACGGGTGGTGACATCCTGTTCATAGAGACCAGTATTACCAAAGGCGAAGGCAAACTTACACTCACCGGAAACCTCGGTGATGTCATGAAGGAAAGCGCCATCATTGCATTGGAATACTTGAAAGCGCACAGCGATATCATAGGCGTGGACAGTGATGTCTTCAAGCGATGGAACGTACACGTACACGTGCCGGAAGGTGCAACACCGAAGGATGGGCCGAGTGCGGGTATCACCATGCTGACGAGCATTGCGAGTGCCTTCACGCAGCAGAAAGTGCGCAAGTTCGTGGCCATGACCGGTGAGATCACCTTGCGAGGACGCGTGCTACCGGTGGGTGGTATCAAGGAAAAGATCCTTGCCGCAAAACGCGCAGGGATCAGAGAGATCATTTTGAGCAGTGATAACCGGAAGGACATCGAGGACATCGATGCGCGTTATACCAAAGGCATGCGTTTCACGTACGTTACGGAGATGATAGAGGTCGTGAAGCACGCATTGTTGAAAGAGAAAGTGGAGAACGCGCTGAAGGTGGCATAGAGATCTTTAGTGATCGACGAATAAAGAAGCTCTGAGCCTAGCTCAGAGTTTCTTGTTTTGACAAGGCCAGGTAATGCATGGTATGAGTTGGATCAACTTAAACCCCGATTGTGTTACTTAGACGATCCAAGCAATAGCCCCATGACCCGATACATACTCGCTCTTTCGCTGATATCATCACAACTTCTTTCAGCACAGACCAATTTCCCTTCGACCACACGGGTGGGCTTGAGCGAATTGCAAGGATTGGCCAAGGAGTATCCCAACGCGCAGGAATTGACAGACGAAACGCAAGGCTATTATCCTACAGCGATGATCCATGGGCGATGCATGGTCGGCTTTTTAGGCAAGGTGAATGGTCCGTTCGATGCAAGTGCTCTAGACGCTGGCATCATCCTTCAAGGAACCCGAAAAGGGTCCATTGTCTCTTTCCGGATCGATGCGTATCACTTGGACGCGATCCATCAGATCAATGGCCTTATTTATTGCGAACTTGCGGGTAAGGTTGCGCCAACATTGGATAAAGTGATCAAAGCCTTACATGCCGATAGCGTGCATATGGGTATAAACCTTCCTTCATCCTATACTGGAAATGATGTATTGATAGGAATTACGGATTGGGGTTTCGATTACACCCATCCGATGTTCTACGATACGGCGTTGACCACAAGTCGCGTGCGCGCTGCGTGGGATCATTACCGCCAATCCGGCCCTGCGCCATCGGCATTTCCGTACGGAACGGAACTGACCACACCCACGGAATTGCTGTTGGCAGGATCCGATACGGTGAATATCTACGGCAATGCGACCCATGGTTCACATGTCGCTGGGATCGCTGGTGGCGGAGGAGCTGGAACCTACTTCCGAGGGGTGGCGTTCGAGGCGCAATACCTGTTCTGTACGTTCTTGGTCGATGCTGCGGCGGTCATTGATGCCTTTGAATGGATGCAGACGATCGCGGAACAGGATGATAAGCGCCTGGTGATCAACATGAGCTGGGGCTTGCATTGGATCGGAACCTTGGATGGTAATTCGTTGATCAGCCAAGCCATTGACCAGTTCTCTCAGGAAGGTGTGGTATTCGTGAACTCCGCGGGTAATAATGGCGATGTCAATTTCCATATTAAGAAGGTTTTTGCGGCGGACACGATGCGTTCGCGGATCCAGTTCTACCCGTATAGCGCACATGAGAAAATGTGGGGACAGAGCATAAGTATGTGGGGAGAAGCGGGTTCTTCGTTTTCTACAGGATTCACGATCACGTCGAATGGTGGAGCAACATTGCAGGAAAGCCCGTGGTACTTTACGTCCACCCAAGTAGACTATGTCGATTCGTTCTTGGTGGAAGGAGTTGACACGGTGTTCTACGACCTTACAACGGAAGCGGCACATCCATTGAACGGTAGGCCACATTTCAGACTGCGTGTAAAGAATACTAGCGCTGCACTGAAGATCACGTTGAAAGCTGCCGCAACTAGCGGTACTGTGCACTTTTGGAACGTCACTGAACTCACGAATGACGTGGGCAACTGGGGGCAGGATTTTCAAGCTCCATTGGCCGGGTATTCCATCGGTGACAAAGCATACGGTATCAGTGAACCAGCGTGTACTGAAAGTGTCGTTTCCGTAGCAGCATATAGCTCCGAATACCAGTTAGGTAACGGTAATTGGGTAGGTGGGTCCATTGCCAATTTCTCGTCCTTCGGGCCTACGATGGATGAACGCAGTAAGCCGGATGTAACTGCACCAGGTGTAACCGTTGCGTCCTCGATCAGCTCTTTCACGGACAATTCCTTCACATCGATCCTGAACATTGATTTCCAAGGACGCACGTATCCGTTTGCCAGGTTCTCCGGTACAAGCATGTCTGCTCCAGCGACCACAGGTGTTGTTGCTCTGATTCTGGAAGCCGATCCTACATTAACACCGGCTGATGTGCGCGATATCCTCAGACAAACGGCACGCGTGGATCAGAATACCGGTACGATACCTACTGGCGGAAGCACACGCTGGGGTTACGGAAAGGTGAATGCCTACCAAGCGGTGATCGATGTTCTTGGAGTAGTCGGCGTTGATGAGAATTCAATGGAACGGATCAGCGTATGGCCGAACCCGACATCTTCTGAGCTGAACATATCAGTAGACCCGCGTAGTGGAATTGTCTTGTTGAAAGTTGTCGATATCACAGGAAGAGTGGTCCAAACGAGCACCTACAATTCTGCCGAAGTGATCTCATTGAGCACAGCGACATGGAGTGCTGGTGTTTACGGAATTCGGATCGAACAGGATCAGCAAGTATCAATTGCAAGGATCGTGAAACAGTGATCACGAGACATTGGAACAGTTGATCAATTGATCCACATAATGGATCCTCGCACCCTTTCCATACAGGACTACACGTACGACCTACCTGAAGCGCGTATTGCCCAACAACCGTTATCGGAGAGGGATGCAAGTAAGTTGTTGCTCTTTAGGAAGGGATTGATCACCGATCACCATTTTCGTTCGCTACCGGATCTGATCCCTTCCAATTCGTTGCTCGTATTGAACAATACCAAGGTGGTCAATGCCCGGCTTATATTCCATCGTGTTTCGGGCGCACGGATCGAAGTGCTTTGCCTTTCACCAATGGAAGGAAAACCTGTGGAACTGGCTTTTGCGGAGCGCGGGTCAAGTGCATGGGAGTGTTTCATCGGTAATGCAAAGCGATGGAAAGCAGGAGAGGAGCTGATCGCAACGGCGAATGGTATCGAGGTAAGGGCCATGCGCATTGGTACTGAAAGCATCCGGCTTGATTGGTCGCCCGTGGAACTGAGTTTTGTGGAAGTATTGGATCGGATCGGCCACGTACCGTTACCGCCGTATATGAAACGGCCCGATGAAACAGCCGATAGAACACGGTACAATACGGTCTTTGCCCAATACGACGGCTCGGTTGCCGCACCTACAGCGAGCCTTCACTTTACAACCGATATCCTGGATCGCATGGTAGAGCGAGGCATACGTTCTACGGACCTTACCCTGCATGTAGGTGCAGGAACATTCTTGCCTGTAAAGAGCGCAACAATGGATCAACATAACATGCACTCGGAGCAAGTGCGCATACCGCTAAGTATGTTAAAGCAGTTGAGCGAACAGCTTAACAACGGACCGGTCATTCCAGTTGGAACAACAGCACTACGGACATTGGAAAGCATCTATTGGCATGGTGTAAAGTTGCTACGACAGAATGGGTCGAATGGTATCGACATCGATCAATGGGAACCCTATTCTTACGTCGAGAATGACCTGCCAACTGCACAGAATGCGCTGAATGCGGTGATCCAGAACTTAACGGAGAAAGATGATCAACAACTTTCAGGTGAGACCAAACTCCTGATCGCACCGGGCTACACGTTCCGCTTTGCAACGGGCCTTGTAACGAATTTTCATCAACCACAGAGCACATTGCTTCTACTTGTAGCGGCATTTCTAGGCAAGGATTGGCGCAATGTGTACGACCATGCGTTGGCATCGGATTACCGATTCTTGAGCTACGGCGATGGTTCGCTCTTATTGCCCTGAGCATTTCCTATGGATCAATTTGAACTGCATATAAGTGTGGCATATACTTTTTACTGGGCGACAACAATACCAGCCCATTATCTTCGTTCCCTTCGCGAATGCGCCAAACAATTACCCTTCTATCCTTGATTCTTGCCAGCACAATGGCCTCTGCGCAGCAGGTCGGCGGCAATAGGGCCTTTCGAATACTCGATATTCCAAGCTCCGCGCGTGCCGCGGCGTTGGGCGGTAATTACATCGCTGTTCAAGATAATGACCTCAATCTGGGGCTCTTCAACCCAGCATTATTGAACAAGAATACGGGGAGGCAGATCGCCCTCAGCTACTTACCCTATTTCGAGGGAATAAATGTCGGCTACGCTGCCTATTCGCATCATTTCGATAGTTTGAACACAACATTCTCCGGATCCGTTCAGTACGTGGATTACGGCACTTTCCACCGGACGGATGAGATCGGGAATGAACTCGGCGAATTCAAAGCAGGTGAGTACGTTGTCCAGGTCGGTGCAGCACATCCGATCGATAGTTTGTTCAGCGTCGGGGCCAACCTTAAATTCATCAACAGTAATCTTGATATCTACAACAGCACTGCTTGGGCCGCGGATATCGGCGGAGTGTTCTACAAGAAGAAATTGGGGTTAACAGTAGCAGCGGTATTGAAGAACATCGGCTACCAGACATCCACTTACACTGCCGAACGTGAGAAGCTTCCTTTCCAGGTTCAACTAGGCGTTACCTACAAATTCAAGCACGCTCCATTCCGTTTGGGCCTTATGATGGAGCAGCTGCAGCGTTGGGACTTGACGTATGTGGACCCGAACCGCAGTGTGCAGATCGATCCTACTACCGGAGATGTGATCGAAGAAAAAGTAACGACCTTGGATAAGACCTTGCTCCATTTGGTGCCAAGTGCCGAGGTCCTGTTAAGCAAGAATTTCATGCTGCGTTTGGCCTACAATTACCGTCGTCGGCAAGAGCTCGTCATCGGTGATAAACCAGGAGCCGTTGGGATCAGCTTCGGTCTGGGCTTAAAAGTGAGCAAGGTCCATATCAGTTATGGATTCTCCCAATTGCACTTGGCCGGTATCTCGAATACCTTCTCCATCGCTTTCCGTTTCGCGGATATAAAAAAGGCCGAGGGTTAGTCCTTGGTAAAGGGCAATTCCGAAGCGCTGTGCTGGTGCAATATTCTAGCATAGCCGCGCTAACGGCCTAGTAACACACTACTTTTCCTCCAACAGTGGGCAAGCCATTACCTTGGCGGCCGGAGAATGGGCCACGTGAAAAAGATCATCATCGCCATTGACGGTTTCAGCAGTTGTGGCAAGAGCACATTGGCCAAACAGCTCGCCCATCATTTGCACTATACGTACATCGACAGCGGTGCGATGTACAGGGCCATTGCGCTCTATTGCATTGAGAATGGCCTCGTGAATGGTGATGAATTGAACGATGTTGCGTTATTGCGGGTTCTTCCTCACATCCACATCTGTTTCAAGCATGACGATGCAACCCAACGCAGCGAGACCTGGTTGGACGGTCGAAATGTGGAGCATCGCATTCGTGAGATGGATGTAAGCAACGCGGTAACGCTGGTGAGTCCGATTCCTGAGGTGCGAGCCAAGTTGGTCCAGTTGCAGCAGGAGACCGGCAAGAACGGGGGAGTGGTGATGGATGGCCGGGACATTGGTACAGTGGTATTTCCAAGGGCTGAAGTGAAATTCTTCATGACCGCAAAGCCGGAAATACGTGCCGAACGTCGCTATTTGGAACTGAAAGGACGCGGAACCAAGGTCCGTATTGAAGAGGTTCTACGCAACATTGCGCGCCGCGACAAGGACGATACAACACGCGCAGCTGACCCATTGATCCAAGCACCTGATGCGCATGTGATCGACAACAGCGAACTCACTTCTTCGGAACAGTTCGATATTGCGTTGGGTGTGATCGTGAAGGCGATCGGTGTGGTTACGGAAGCGTGATCCTGCTACGTTCACCGCACGACCATGAACGGTCGTGTCACCCAAACATCGTCCACAAGGAACCGAACGAAATAGGATCCATCGTTCAACCAGCTTGTATCAAGGGAGCCTGTTCTTCCATTGGTGCGGTAAGACTTCAGCAACTGCCCTTGAATACTGAGGGTCTCAACGCTACTGACGGAACCTTGATCCAAGCGCCATTGTAGAATATCATTCGCTGGGTTGGGAAAGAGCGAAATTGATAGGTTCGGTGGAATGTTCTCTGAGATGGACACTGAACTGGGCATCGTGATCACCCATAAAGATCGCGGGTTATTGATCCAATACTCGATCACGAAGATCTCGTTGCCTACTTGCTCTGCATCCACAGCCAAATAGAATCCTTTTACTATGCGTCGTGCAGATACGGAATACTCCTGTTCAACGGCATCATAGAATAGTTCCAAATGCAGGAGGTCACCACTTTCATCCACCGGAACTACGGGTATTCCCCACGGAGCGAAAGGACTGTAACCAGTAGTATCACCGCCAGGGGTGAAGCTTGCAACGAATGCATCACCGGTATAAACGCCGCCAAGTTCATTTTCGTGATCGAAGATCAGCCCAAGCGGAGAACGGTGACAGGTGAACGAATTTATTGGCAAGCCCGAATCCGAAGCATCCACGATAGTTCCGGTCTCGGTCCGGACCTTATCAGCATCCGGGCCGTGGTTTACGATCGGCTCCTGTAACATTAGGTTCGGTGGTGCAGGGAAGAGTGGGTCATAGTTGAATTCACTAGCTGCGGATGGGTAACCAGGGTTCAGTAAAGGATCCTGAGTTGGGTCGTAGCCGGCAACTCGCGTTGGGTTCGGGTTACCGCCCGCCCGCCACGGAAAGCCATAATGAAAACCGGGGCGCATCCAATTCATCTCTTCCGGATCATCATGATCCCCACTATTCTCAACACCAAATAAATGACCGGCGGAATTAAAGGCCATGTCATAGGTGTTCCTTACTCCTTGTGCGTAAAGCATTCCGGAGCTCGAAAGAGTACCGATGTCATTGGGGATAACGACATCCACTCCATTGATCGGAAGAATGAGCACGATCGCAGAGACCGGTTCTTCGCGCATATCCGGAAATACACCACCCATATCCTGCACCTCGCCGTGATCGGTTCGCGAACCACTGTTCACGAACAAGGAATTCCCATCCGGCGAAACCGCAAGACCGTTGAATCCGTGGTCTTTGCCTCCGCGCGCATAAGGTTCAGTGCGGGCCAGTTCATTCCATTGTCGCATTCCATTGGCTAGTAACATCCCACGCGCAACAACGCCTACCCAAAGATCCCCAAAGGTGATATTTCCCGAAATGAACAACGCACTATCGTGGAACACCATTCCTTGCGCATTTGTAATACCGTGATCCGCATTCGTGAACAACAATGTGTCCATTGGCCCTGTTGGTCCGTGATCGATCAAGTAAATGTCACCGTCAACGGTCAGGTAATGCAATCGGTCGGATACACCGTCGTAGGACATTCGCGATACATTCGGCTGTATATCCAAATAGTGCTGAACGGTTACATCCGGTACAAGGGAGATCGGCGTGTTCTGCGCCAGAACAAGCGGAATATTGAACAGGATCAATGCGAAGAGGGTGAGGCGCATGAAGGAGGGCTTTATATCAAGACGCAAAGTACTGCATCTACGCTGTTCGAAATGGATCTCATTGCATCCGCTGCACTGCGCTGATCATAATTGTGGGGCTCGAATATCAAACAGGAGGTACGAACAACTCACCGTCCAACTAACTCCTCTACTCCCTCCACAGGATCCTTCACCCCCTCCACGAACCCCAGCACCTTTACCATAACCCGATCCAATAATGTATCCGGGCAACTGGCGCCACTGGTAAGGATGATCGTTAGTGGCCGTTTAGCGGGCAGCCAATTGGCAGTACGTTCCAACTTGTGCAGCGGATAGTTGAAGTGCTCGATCTCGGTAGCGCTTAAGAGTTCCTTCTCTCCATTGATGAAGAAAGTCGGGAACTTCTGCTCCAATAATTCCACCAAGTGACTGGTGTTACTGCTGTTGTACCCTCCAACTACCAAAGCTAGATCGGCATCGGCCTTCAGCAATTCGTTGGTCGCGTCCTGGTTATCGTTCGTGGCGTAACAAAGGGTATCGCGTGTATCGGCGAAATGGGATTTCAGATCGGCCTCACCATATTTCTTGAGCATCACCTGTTTCAAATGATCTGCTATGGCTTGTGTCTCCGTTGCAAGCATTGTGGTCTGGTTCACCACGCCGATCCGGTCCAATTGGGTAGCAGGGTCGAAACCGGGTGTACAGCGTTCCCCGAAGAGTTCATGAAATCGCTCCAAAGGCAATTCACCCGTAACGATGCGGCCGAGTTCAATGGTCTCCGCCATGTCCTTCACAATAACAGCGGGCGCTCCTTGGGCGGTATGACTGAAAGTCGCGCGCGTTTCCTCGTGCGCAGCTTTGCCATGGATCACCACGGTATGGTCCTGAAGACCTAGTTGCGCACTTCGTTTCCACACTTTCTCCACGAAGGGGCAAGTGGTGTTGTGCATCAATGGGTCAATACCAATGGCTTTTAGGCGGTTCTCTGTTTCAATGGTCGTTCCGAATGCCGGAATGATCACGATATCGTCCTTGGTGATCTCATTCCAATCCATCAGCATCTCACCATGCGTATCCTGGATGAACCGAAGACCGTGGCTTTCCAGATCAGCATTCACTTCAGGATTGTGGATCATTTGGCTCAACAAAAAGATCCGTTTTCCGGGATTCTCCTCCAACGCCTTGTAGCTGATCTCGATCGCATTCTCAACTCCATAACAGAAGCCGAAGTGCCTTGCGAAGACAAAGCGCACCGGTCCGAGATCGAGAAGGGTAGGTGACAGATCTTTCTTTTTAGGGTCCTGTATCTTTCGAAAGGCCTTCAGGCGACCAATTAGATCGCTGCGGTAATGGGTAGGGATATCGAAACTGCGCATTGGTCAGGCGCAAATTTACCTTTTAACCGCTTCATTGACTTGGTCTGAGCGGACATGTTACAGGTGGCGAATATCTCGAACCTCACCGGTTCATTATCAGCTGATCAACACATCGCCACATCAGCTAATTGTTTCCTTACCTTTGCGCCCCCTTTTGGGGAAGCTTATGTTGGGGTGGCATAGGTTAACCAACCAACCCTCTCGTACACCACCCCCTAGGTGCGGGATACAAGTAATAACGCATGTCAGTAGTAGAGAATAACAAAGTAACCTTCGCCGAACCACCAGCGGATTTCGATTGGGCGGCATTGGAAGAAGGAAAGGCCCCCGAGGCTACCACAGCTCGTTTGGCTATGGAAAAAGCCTACGAGGATACCCTCAGCAGCATCCAGGAACACGAAGTGTTGATGGGTACCGTGGTGGGTATGAACAAGAAGGAAGTAGTGATCAACATCGGCTATAAGTCCGAAGGTGTTGTTCCTATCAGTGAATTCCGGTACAAGGAGGACCTCGCGATCGGCGATAAGGTCGAAGTGTACATTGAGAAGCAAGAAGATAAAGGTGGTCAAATGATCATCAGCCATAAGACCGCTCGCGTTCACAACGCATGGGGTAAGGTCAATGGTGCCATGGAAAGCAGCGCGATCATTACCGGTTACGTTAAGTGCCGTACAAAAGGCGGTCTTATCGTGGATGTATTCGGTATCGAGGCATTCCTACCTGGTAGCCAG
>JAGNUG010000003.1 GCA_017987115.1 Flavobacteriales bacterium
GGCGAGAACTCGCACCAACACCCGCCAGCCCTGATCGCCGTGGGTTAGCCAACATGGGACCGATGACCTTGGAACCGGGCATGACACGCGATTTTCTCCTCGCATATGTGTACGCGCGTGCGGGTTCGGGTGGAGCCTCCGCCAGTATTCCCGCATTGCAGCAACGTGTGGATAGCGTACATGCTTTCGCTGAAATGGAAGGCCTATTGCACGATGAACTTGGGTGCAGTGATGCGTTTACCGGTTTAACCGATCACATGAAACCGCGTGCTGAACTTTCACTCTTCCCAATTCCCGCAACGGATCAACTCACCGTTGTAACGAATGGCATAATAGCTGGCTCTGTGATGGAGATCTACGATGCGCGCGGACAACTGATCATGACCCAACCGGCTTCAGATACCAGAACGGTGATCGACGTGAGCGACTTGCCTTCAGGAGTCTTTATGGTGCGCTGTGCTCAACGCGATGCGGTTCGTATAGGGCGGTTCATTAAACAATAGTTCGGTGTGAATGCAATCAAGCGGGCTTGGTCCATGGATCTTGCCCGCTTGTTCGTTCGCTTCGACCAAGAAATCTACCAAATTGGGGTAGGCCGTTCTAGGTTTACTCCTATCTTCGCCGCCCCAATACCTACCCAGGTGGCGGAATGGTAGACGCGCTGGTCTCAAACACCAGTGATGCAAGTCGTGCGGGTTCGAGTCCCGCCCTGGGTACACTTACCGATCGGTCGATCTGGCACTGATACGACCCGAAGATCGAAAATTGCCGCTCGGCGTATCGATCCAACACATGCAACAAGACATTCTGGTATACAGCGATCCCAAAAAACAGGAACGCTATGACCGTGCCTATATGAAAATGGCTCTGGAATGGGCCAAATTGAGCCATTGTACACGCAAGCAAGTGGGTGCATTGCTCGTGAAGGACGGGATGATCATCAGCGATGGATACAACGGCACCCCAACCGGTTTTCCCAATGATTGTGAAGATGCACAAGGTGCAACGCATTGGTACGTTCTACATGCCGAAGCCAATGCGATCATGAAAGTGGCCAGAAGCACCAACAATGCTAAAGGAGCAACATTGTACCTCACCCACTCGCCGTGCAAGGATTGTAGCAAATTGATCCTACAGGCCGGGATCGGAAGGCTGGTTTATATGGACGCCTACAAAGATCCAGCTGGGTTGAAGTTGCTCAGTGACGGAGGCTTGGCCATCACACAAATAACGCTCGGTTGATCGCTTCACCTAATTTCGCCAAGACGCTTTGACCCATGTCCGAACCCCGTAAGTCGTTCTCCGCATATTTCCCTGTGCTGCTCGCTGTTGCGTTAGTGGCCGGATTATTCATTGGGCGGAATATGGGAAGCAATGCCGGTAGCGGTTTGCAGGTCTTCAATAGAGAAGCATCGCCATCTGACAAGGTGGGCCAAGTGATCGATCTCATTGATCGCCAGTATGTGGATACAGTGCAGAAGAATGAGTTGGTGGATGAAGTGCTACAGCACATGCTACAGCGTCTTGACCCGCACAGTTACTACATCAGTGCGGCGGAACTGAGCGCTGCACAGGAACCGCTCGAGGGCAGCTTCGATGGTATAGGCGTGGAATTCGCTATACAACGCGATACGGTCGTTGTGATAAGCCCAGTGGAAGGTGGGCCGAGTGAGGCCCTTGGCATACGCGCCGGTGATCGCATCATCAAAGCAGATAGTGTGGTCCTCGCAGGTGTGGATGTTACGAACGACATGGTGATGAAGAACCTGCGTGGCCCAAGCGGCAGTGAGGTCACTGTACTTCTGCTCAGGAACGGCCGCTCCGAACCGTTCGAAGTGGTAATAGAACGTGGTAAGATCCCGATCCATAGTGTGGCAGCAACCTTAATGACCGACGATGGTACCGGATACATCAAGCTGGTCCGGTTCGCGAAGAACACACATGAAGAATTTCTGACAGCTGCAGAAGATCTTACCAAGCAAGGTATGAAACGGTTGGTCCTTGATCTGCGCGGTAACGGCGGTGGTTTCCTCAATTCAGCTATCCTTCTGGCCGATGAGTTCCTACCTGACGGAAATACGATCGTATATACCCAAGGACGCACTTCGCCCCGGCGAGACATTACGGCGACCCGGGATGGATCCTTTGAGAAATTGCCACTCGCAGTATTGATCGATGAAGGTTCTGCAAGTGCAAGCGAGATCATTGCCGGAGCGATTCAGGACAATGATCGCGGTGCCATTGTTGGTCGCCGGTCGTTCGGAAAAGGATTGGTTCAGGAACACGTTGACCTCCCTGACCACAGTGCTGTGCGCTTAACAACAGCGCGGTATTACACACCCAGCGGGCGATCGATCCAAAAACCTTATGGCAAAGGGATCCAGTACGAAGATGATTTTACATCACGCTTCGAACACGGTGAATTGATCTCGGCGGATAGTATCCACTTGGATTCATCTCGGGCTTTCACTACGCTTGGTGGACGAACGGTTTACGGAGGTGGTGGTGTTATGCCGGATCTATTCGTAGCTGCGGACACATCAGAGACCTCGGCGTTCCTTAGTGAACTTTTCTTTAGCGGAACCCTGAACCAATTCGCATTTGATGTGGCCGATCGTGACCGTAAGAAGCTTTTGGCCTATGGGTCGTCAAAGGCATTCGATTCCCGCTTCAGTGTGGGCTCTTCTTTATTCGATGAGCTCGTAGAATTTGCGAAGATGCAAGGAGTAGTGAGCAGCACGAATGATATTGCACGTTCGCGCCAAGCGATCGGTACCCGGCTTAAGGCCAGTATTGCCCGAAACGTGTGGGGCAATGCAGGATACTACGGTTCATTGTTGGATAGCGATCGGATCTTCCAAGAGGCCGATTCCATGTTGAGGAAAGGCAACTAGTTCGATCTGAACTGACTCAATACTGGAACACTACAGGTCTTCGACCCCTGATAAACTTTGATAAGCTCCACCGATCCTTTTCAACAGAGTGAACTCACATCAACTAAAAAAGGGGCCTCGCGGCCCCTTTTTCAATTTTCTCAAAGAAAAGCTTAGTGCTTAACTTCTTCTTTCGTTGCTTCAACTGCTTCTTCAACTTTCTCGCCAGCTGCTTCAACTGCTTCACCAGCTGCATCAACTGCTTCACCAGCTGCGTCAATTGCTCCTTCAGCTGCATTTCCAGCTGCGTCAACTGCATTGGTAGTAGCGTCTACTGCATCAGTAGCAGTACCTTCAACTGTTGCAGCAGCCTCGTCGGCTTTATTCTGCATTTCTTCTGCGCCGTTGCTTCCGCAAGCGACGAACAATGCTGCCATAGAGGCTAACAATGCGAACTTCTTGATCATTTTTGTGTTTGGTTGGGGTGAAAAGTTGCGCAAATGTATGGAACTTTATGATCCCACAACTTTTATCACTGGGTTTTAGACGAATATGGCCAAATCACCCATGGATCTGATGTCTGCATTGGAAAACCTACATCGAGCGCAACTGCGTCAATGCTATTCAACTTTTATACCCGGTCGTGTGAGACTACCTTTGTACCAGACTCATTTAGGTCCCGAACGGACCATTAAAATATAGACCACAATGGCATTTAAACTTCCTGAACTACCCTATGCTTTCGATGCGCTGGAACCCCATATCGACGCACGCACCATGGAAATACACCATGGAAAGCACCATCAAGGTTATGTGAACAATCTGAACAAAGCCGTGGAGGGCACTCCGTTGGAAGGCAAGAAAATAGAGGAGATCCTTGCCGGGTTGGACATGAACAATGGTGCAGTAAGGAACAATGGTGGAGGACATTACAACCATAGTCTATTCTGGACTGTTATGGGTCCTAAGGCTGGTGGCAGTCCTACTGGTGATCTGGCAACCGCAATTGACAATGACTTCGGATCCTTCGATGCCTTCAAAGAAAAATTCGCAGCAGCCGGCGCTACCCGTTTCGGAAGCGGATGGGCTTGGCTTTGTGTTCATAAAGGTGGTAAACTGGAAGTATGCAGCACCCCGAACCAGGATAACCCGCTTATGCCCAACGTAGGTTGTGGTGGAACTCCTGTGCTTGGGATGGATGTATGGGAACATGCATATTACCTGCACTATCAAAATCGTAGACCCGACTACATTACCGCCTTTTGGAACGTGGTGAACTGGGATGAGGTTTCCCGTAGATTCGCTGCCAGTAAGTGATCATTACATATCTCGTAGAACGGGCGTTGTAGTGATCCTACAACGCCCTTTTTTGTTTGCCAGCTCCCATGTTCCGTTACCTGCTGCTCATGCTCACCTTATCAGTAATTGGCAGATCTGCTTGTGCAAGTGGTCCGTACAGGGCAATGAACGCCGTGGAACTGAGCGTGATCGATAGTTTGATCGAGCAACACGCCTTAGGTTCCGAGGATGAACCGAAGAAAGAAAATGCCCGATTGATCAGCAGTTCACTCGCTGTTCTATTGGGTCCTTTCGGCGCACATCGTCTCTACTTGGGAACTACGACCAAAGTAGCGATCATCTACGGAATAACTTTTGGAGGTTTCGGTATTCTGGCTGCGATCGACCTGTTCCACTTGCTTTTCACCAAAGACCTGAATGCCTATCGTAATAGCGATAAGGTGTTCATGTGGGTGAAATAATGCGTAGGCAGTAAACAGTGGCAGTAGCCAAAAGCTACTACTCTACCGTAACACTCTTGGCCAAATTCCTAGGTTGATCCACGTTGCGATCCAACATCACCGCAATGTGGTAGCTGATCAATTGCAAAGGAATAACGCTCAGCAATGGCACCAACGCATCGGGTGTTTCCGGTATCTCGATCACGTGATCAGCGATTCCCTTTACGACCGTGTCGCCTTCGGTAACGATCGCAATGACCTTGCCCTTGCGCGCTTTTACCTCTTGAATGTTACTTACTACTTTCTCGTAACTCGCTCCTTTCGTTGCGATCACGAAAACCGGCATGCTGTCATCAATAAGAGCTATCGGCCCATGTTTCATTTCGGCAGCAGGGTATCCTTCCGCATGCACGTAGCTGATCTCTTTCAATTTCAACGCACCTTCCAACGCAACCGGGAAACTGGAACCACGACCGAGATAGAGTGCGTTCTTAGCATCCTTATAAATATCTGCGATGTACTTGATGTGATCCTCAGTGTCCAACACTTTCTGCACCTTCTCCGGGATGGCGTCCATTTCGTTCATCAACCGATGGAAATGGCTGCTGCTGATAGTGCCTTTCTTATTGCCGATCATCATCGCCATAAGCGTTAACACCGTAACCTGCGAGGTGAACGCCTTTGTGCTGGCAACACCGATCTCTGGTCCTGCATGGGTATAGGATCCGGCGTGCGTGATCCGGGCTATGCTACTACCGACCACGTTACAAATACCAATTATGGTAGCACCACGGCTCTTGGCCAATTCAATTGCTGCCAATGTATCGGCCGTTTCACCACTTTGGCTGATCGCGATCACGATGTCATTCTCATTAACGATCGGATTGCGATACCGGAACTCACTCGCGTATTCAACTTCTACGGGAATACGTGCAAGGTCCTCGAACAAATATTCGCCCACCATACCTGCGTGCCAACTGGTGCCACATCCAATGATCAGGATCCGCTTCGCGTTCACGAATTTGCTTTCATAATCCTTCACACCTCCCAACACGACCTCGCCTTTCGCTAGGTTCAACCGCCCACGCATGCTATCACGGATGCTACGTGGTTGCTCATGGATCTCCTTCAACATGAAGTGATCATATCCGCCTTTTTCCAATGTCTCCAAGTGCATTTCCAGCTCTTGGATGAACGGCGTTTTCACTTGGTTCTTCACGTTGCGGATCTTCAACCCCTTTTCGCGATCGATCACTGCGATCTCACCATCTTCCAAATAGACCACGTTCTTGGTATGCTCTATGATCGGTGTTGCATCACTGGCCACAAAGTGTTCTCCATCACCAATGCCGATCACCAAGGGCGAACTCTTGCGAGCTGCCACCATAAGATCCGGTTGTTTCTTGTCCAACACTACGATTGCATAAGCGCCAACTACACTGGCAAGTGCCAAGCGCACTGCTTCGGGTAGATCACAATTCTCCGTGCGCTGGATATCATCGATCAAGTGCACAAGAACTTCCGTATCCGTATCACTAACGAATATGTGTCCACGGGTTTTCAGCTCTTCTTTGATGGACGCGTAGTTCTCTATGATCCCATTGTGGATCAACACTACATCCCCACTGGTACTCTGGTGCGGGTGTGCATTAATATCATTCGGCGGTCCGTGGGTGGCCCACCTCGTATGCCCAATACCAATGGTCCCCTTAGCACTTTTACCATTCATGTGCGATTCAAGATCGCTCACCTTACCCTGACACTTATGGACCGAAAGCACACCGCCATCGATCATTGCTACTCCTGCACTGTCATACCCGCGGTATTCCAATCGACGTAGACCACTGATCAAAATTGGATAGGCTTCCTTGTCACCCAGATATGCTACGATTCCACACATTATTCTTTCAGTATGTGGTAAATGTAAGATGCAATCGCATGCCGTTCTGCTCCTTCGCCGGGCCGGCAAGGATTACACGATTACCGGAAACACCATTACTTCCACTTACCATTTCGACTCCCGTATTGGGAGTTACTCCGGTGAGAACATCATTGATGTACCGAGTAATATTGAAGCGATAAACGCGATCGGTGGCATTGTACGTTCCATCGATCGCTATAATACCCCCCAATTGATCCGGTAAGAAGGCATCAGCCCCAAGGCTATCTTTCCTGAACAAGAACAATTGGTTCGGAGGTGGTTGGAGTCCGTTGTACGTACCTTCTACAGGTGCAACAAGTTCCGCTTTGCTAAGGATCCGCCCTTCACCTGAATAGTTCATCAAATAGGGGAACCGCAAGGCCGTCCGCAAGCCGCCTAGCGATTGTACAAATGTTTTGTACGCGGGTGCCGATGTATCGGCCAGCGCATTATTAAGTCCAGGATCGATGGTTCGTGAGTAGTCGTGTTCCGCAACTGTATAGCGCGCAGCATTGGAGTTGATGAGCAGATCAAGGGTGCGTTGAACATCGGGTTCGTTATTCGCATCCTTGTAATAAAGCACCACCTTGGAGGCACCGTTGATCAAACTGAAATACAAAAGTCCTTGCCGAAATGGCAACTGTTGACCATTGTTCACGGTAATGTAGAGCCCTTTGAAAAACTCCTTGAACGAGTCGTTGTCGACCAATGCATCACCACCAAATTCCTGCAGGAATCGTCCAGCCAGGTCATTGCTCAAACGGATCCGCACTTGTGGCAACAGACTATCACCAGCGATCTGCGCATAGTTGAACGGGTTCGGGGTCACAGTGCAACCATGTGAGGCGCATAGGTCCTCGGGAAGGAACTCCGGTATATCATCCGTATGGTAAGAAGAATCCAAACTTAGATCCGTAGTGATCTCATGAACTTCAAAGGTCTGTGCATCCAAATTGCCGTAAGCATAATTTATCCCATCAAATGCCAAGCTCAACACAATACTATCTGCCTGTAAACCAGTAACATCAACCCCTACTCCAACATTGTTCGTGCTAAGCCGCAGTTGCGTTACGATGCCCGTACGCACGAATCCGAATTCCTGATCCAGGTAAGAACCCACCAGATTGCGCGTAAGGCCACTGGTGCGCACAGCTGTATCACGGAACGTGTAAGCGTGTATTGTGGCGGTATCCTCCAAAAGCCCTAATGCATCACTGGGCAATAAGTCCAGACCAAGGTCCTCATCCGGTTTACGGCAAGCGCCGATCAGGACCACTAGTCCAAAAAGCAACGCGATCCACTGTGTGGATCGCGTTCTTGAAATTGATGATAATGTTCTCAAAGTGATCAATTGATGCTTGGAGCCTTATTTAAACCAGGGCTTCCTCCAACACCGTGCTGTAGAATTCCGAGTGCGCTGCAACGTGCTCCCCGTCCTTGATGAAATTTAGGACCGGCACGCCACTGCTCTTGATCGCGGTTTCCATACCCTTGCTCAATTTGGCGGATCCTTTGACCACGGCATCGCACATGCCCAGAGAGAACTTGGTGAGGTCGTCCGTCGTCGTCTTCGCAAGCCCTTTTAGCAGACCCTTGTCAAATCCTTCCATTTCCAATTTCTTGGCCATGTTCTTATCCAACGCTTCTGTAGGCTGATCATAGATGCTCATGACCAATTTCGTGTTCTCAAAGTGTGGGTCATCGGCGAAATGATGGCGTACATACAACGGCACGAAACCGGTCATCCAACCATGCAGGTGGATGATATCCGGTACCCAACCCAGTTTACGAACGGTCTCCAACACACCTCTACCGAAGAACAACGCACGTTCGTCATTGTCCTTGTAGAATGTTCCATCCTTACTATGAGCTTCAGCCTTGCGCTTGAAATACTCATCGTTATCAATGAAATAGACCTGCATCCGTGCACTGGGCACACTCGCGACCTTGATCAACAAGGCATGGTCCGTATCGTTAATGATCAAATTCATTCCGCTTAAGCGAATGACCTCATGCAATTGGTGGCGGCGTTCATTGATACAGCCCCATTTGGGCATGAACACCCTGATCTCATTTCCACTTTCCAAGATGCCTTGTGGCATATGGCGGGCTACCTTCGCCATATCCTCAGGACCATCCATGAAAGGTTGGATCGATTGGGCTATGGTGAGGACCTTTACGTTCTTTATACTCATGTGTTCAGGGGGGGAATTCGGGGTACAAAAATATAGCTTTTTTCGCGGAACATCAACTTTGCCCGGTAGCTTAGCCCCCCATTCGTGCCTAATAACCTGACCATTAGCCCGTGCTGAACCCCCCATCATTGCTGGAAAAGATCACAATTCCAACGGAATGTGCCGCTTGGTCTGCTCGGACACGTCGCGAAGGTGCCTGTATCGGGTTCGTGCCTACGATGGGAGCCTTGCATGAAGGCCATTTGGACCTGGTGAACCGTGCTAAGGCTGTTTGTGATAAAGTGGTGTGCAGCATTTTCGTAAACCCTTTGCAATTCAGTAACTCGGAAGACCTGAACAACTATCCGCGCCAGCTCGAACGTGACAGCGAACTCCTGGAAAGCGTGGGTTGCGATATGCTATTTACACCCGAAAAGGAATCGATCTTCACGGACTTTACCCCAACGAAGTATGATCTGGAGGGCCTTGACGAACATTGGGAAGGACCTTCAAGACCAGGTCATTTCCAAGGAGTTGTGAATGTTGTTGAACGTTTGTTCTTCTATGTACGACCAGACCAAGCGTTCTTTGGAGAAAAAGATCGCCAGCAGCTTACCATACTGCGCGCAATGGCAAGGCAACAACGATGGCCAGTTACCATTACTGCATGTGCAACCGTACGTTCTGAGGATGGCCTAGCGCTCAGTTCCAGAAATCAGCGCCTTGATACAATACAACGACAACAAGCAACAGTGCTATACCGTGCATTGAAAGCCGTGGAGAAATTAGCCTTCCGCAGCTCCGTAGAAGAAACCAGAAAGGCCGCTCTTGCCGTCCTGGAAAGTGAACCTAAGGTCATACTGGACCACCTTGGACTTGCTGATGCGGAAACACTGTACCCGATAACCCATTGGGATCCAACGCGTGAGGCAATCGCACTTATCGCTGCGCAAGTAGGACCGGTAAGGTTGATCGATAATATTACCCTACACCCATTGGTATGATCAACGGTGTAAATACCCGAATGCACTTGGAATGAAGAGTGCTGTGATCAGTGTGCTGAAAGTACTGATCCCACTTGCTCTTGGCATTTGGTTGATCTACTATTTCTACGATCAGCTCAACGAGCACCAACGCGAGGAACTCTTCACCGCATTCAAACAAGCAAACCTTTGGTGGTTCCTTTTGGCGGCACTCTTAAGTTGGTTCAGCCACTTGAGCAGAGCGTGGCGATGGCGCTATTTGATCGAGCACATGGGTTACAAGGTCGGTTTCTGGAATGCATACAATGCAACCATGTCCGGGTACTTCATGAACCTCTTGATCCCACGAGCTGGAGAAGCCAGCAGGGCTGTAATGCTATACAGAGCAGAAGGTGTTCCTTTCGAAAAAGGTTTCGGAACCATACTCGCTGAGCGAACCGTTGATCTCATCATGGTCCTGACCATAGCAGGGATAACGCTCGCTTTGCAATGGGATAAGTTGGCGCTTTTCCAAGAAAAGATCGCCGCATTCAGAGCCGAACAGAATATTACAGAGGATGCAGGACCAAATTACTGGTGGCTTGCTATTCTTGGCGTGGTCGTGATCGGTGGTATTGCCACCATCTACCTAATGTATGCACGACCAGAATTGCGCGCTCGGCTTAAGGATGGAATGCGCGGATTCATTTCCGGACTACGTAGTGTTCTGGAAACGAAGCATCGGTGGGCATTCATTCTTCATACGATCTTGATCTGGAGCCTTTACGTTGCAATGTTCTGGGTCGGTTTCTTTGCACTTTCCTCAACAACTTCAGTGCCTGCCGCAGGTGTATTCGCAAGTTTCATAGCGGGCACGATCGGGATCATACTTGTACAAGGTGGTGTTGGTGTGTACCCTGCGTTCGTAGGTCTGATCGTAAGCATCTACATGCCAATGCCCGAAGGAGGAGGACTCATTCGACCAGATGCGCTTGCGATGGGCTGGTTGCTATGGCTCTCACAAACACTGTTAGTGATCGTTCTTGGCGGCATATCGTTATTTTTGATCTCTCCAAAGGGCAATGGGGAGGGAGTTAAGAGGTTAAAAGTAAATTGATCTCCATGTGCCGCTTTTGTAACATCGGCCCAGTGGACCGACGGATCTAGATCTGAAAATTGAACCAATGGCCGAAGCAATCGCAACAGTGGATAAGCGTGTAGTGGACACTATACAGGTGCAACGCCTTGTGAACATCTGGCGCATGAAGGGTGATCGCATTGTGTTCACGAACGGGTGCTTCGATATTCTCCATCGCGGCCATGTGGAATACTTGCAGGAAGCTGGAGCACTTGGAGATCGCTTGATCATTGGTGTAAATAGCGATGCTAGCGTAAAGCGCCAGAACAAAGGACCGGAACGCCCACTGAATGATCAGGACAGCAGGGCAAAGGTGCTTGCGGCCTTGCGTTTCATCGATGCCGTGGTCATATTCGATCAGGATACACCGCTTGAATTGATCAAGACCATTGGACCCGATGTGCTGGTGAAAGGCGGTGATTGGACCGAGGACAAGATCGTGGGTAGCGAACATGTGCGATCTCTCGGTGGCGAAGTGCGCAGCTTGAAGCTGGTAGATGGTTTTTCGACAACTGGTCTAGTCGCTAAGATCCGTGGCTAAGATCAGATCGAATTTCGTATGCCAATCCTGTGGAAGTAAATACCCACAATGGCTTGGTCAATGCGGCAATTGCAAAGAATGGAACACGCTCGTGGAAGAAGTCGTGGACCGAGCATCCGAAAAACGTGGCTTACCTCAAAGCATTAAAAGTCGAGCTCCAAAACCGGTAGCCATCAATGACATTCCCGCGCAAGATGGACCCCGGATCGCATTGAATGACCGCGAATTCTCCCGAGTACTTGGAGGTGGATTGGTTCCAGGGAGCATCACGCTATTGGGTGGCGAACCAGGGATCGGGAAAAGCACCTTGCTCCTACAGACCGCATTGCGCAACCCGCATTTGCGAACGCTCTATGTCAGTGGTGAAGAAAGTGAGCATCAGGTGAAGATGCGCGCTGAACGTGTAGTAGGTGACAATGCCTCCAAGAACCGTGCACCGCAAAGTTCCTCGAATAATTGCTACGTCCTTACAGAGACGAATACCCAGAACATTTTCAAACACATTGAAGCATTGCAACCCGGGTTGGTGGTTATTGATAGTGTGCAGACATTGCACACCGCTGTTCTCGATGCCAGCCCAGGTAGTGTAGGTCAGGTCCGCGAATGCACCGCCGAGCTAATGCGATTCGCGAAGACGACCAGCATTCCGATGGTATTGATCGGTCACATTACGAAAGATGGTTTTATTGCTGGACCCAAAGTCCTCGAACACATGGTGGATTGCGTGTTACAGTTCGAAGGTGATCGTGATCATGCGTATCGTTTATTGAGACCATTGAAAAACCGTTTCGGCAGCACCAACGAATTGGGGATCTACGAAATGCAAGGCAGTGGTCTAGCTGAAGTTGAAGATCCGAGCCAAGTGTTATTGGGTCGCCGAGAAGAACGGCCTAGTGGAGTGGTGGTGGCTGCAACATTGGAAGGAATGCGTCCGTTGCTTATCGAAGTGCAGGCACTGGTGAGTTCAGCCGTCTATGGCACGCCACAGCGCAGTTCCACTGGTTTCGATCTCCGTCGATTGAACATGTTGCTCGCGGTAATGGAAAAACGGTGTGGTTTCCGTTTGGGTCAGAAAGATGTGTTCTTGAATCTTGCCGGCGGGTTCCGCGTGGAAGAACCGGCTATCGATCTTGCTGTGGTGTGTGCAGTGCTCAGTAGCAACGCCGACATTGCCGTACCCATGGACGTATGCTTTGCTGGCGAAGTTGGCCTGACCGGAGAAATACGCCCCGTTACCCGCACAGAGCAGCGTGTTGCCGAAGCAGCAAAACTTGGTTTTGCCACCATTTTCGTTCCCAAAGGAACCAAAGGTATCGCACCGGTCAAGGGCATTAGGGTAATACAAGTAGGTCGGGTCGATGAGGTGTTCGGGCATTTGTTCGGGTGATACGAAAAGCTGAACGACAACATTTTCTCGTTCGGCACTTACCCTGGGATCAAATTCAATGATCCTCTTCGCGAAACAAGAACGGGCCGTGAACGATCATCGATCACGGCCCGTCAAGGTCGATCCTTCCAACTAACCCTTACTCCGACTTCAGCTTACCTGAAGTAACACGATCTCCTGAGATCAGGCGATAGAAATACATTCCGGTCTTCAGGTTGCTCGCATCCCAAGTGAGACGATATGAACCTTGTTGATCAACGGCTCCGGTAAAGACATTTGCGACCAACACTCCATCAATTGTGTAGACATCCAACGTAGTGCGCTCATCCGCTTTCAGGCCCGTGATCGAGAACGTAGTAAGCCCGCGGAAAGGATTCGGATACACCAGAATTTCAATGTTCTCCGATACATCTTCTTTTTCAATGGTCTCCGCCAACACATCATCTGTCTCTTCAACCGCCATTGTACTACCGATCTCTATGCTTGTATTTGCACTTGCTGTACAACCATTCACATCCGTTACAATAACATTGTACATGCCGGATACATTGATGGCTGCGGTTTGTGTGATCTGGGCTGGCGTCGTGTTCCACAGGTAGCTGTATGGAGCTTGGCCACCTGTCACAGTAGCTGAAATAGTTCCGTTGCTAATATTCGGCGAACCAGTAACAGTTAGCGGAGCGGCAATGAATGCTTGGATCGCATTGGTAGATACGGTACAGGAACCGTTGGTGGTAAGGACCGAGTAACTACCGCTCTGTGTTGCGGCATACGTGGATTCCGTAGCACCATTGATCGTGGCGCCATTGCGCCTCCAAGTGTGGGTCAGACCAGGTGCCGTGTAGGTCGAGAACACAACTTCATCACCACTACAAACGTTTGTGCTGCCCTGTGCCATGATCCAAGTGTTAACACCAGAACCTGCGTTCACGAACACTACATTCGAATTTGCTACACAGGATGCATTATAGATCGAAACTTCATAGCCACCTGAGGTAGTAGCGGTATAGGTATTGGAAGTGGCCCCGTTGATGGTGGCTCCATAGTTCCTCCACACATACGTATTGCCCGCAGCAGCAGGAACGCTAAGCGTAACGCCACCGTTGGAACAAAGACCGGTCTGTTGTGAGGCAGTAATGTTCGTATTGATCTGGCCTCCAACATGCAATTGAACGCTGTTCGATGTTGCCGAACAATTTCCGTTCGTTACTACGACCGTATAAATACCGGCCTGCGTTCCAGTGTAACTATTTGAAGTCGCGCCTTGGATCGTAGACCCATTCCGCTTCCAAACATAGGTGTAACCAGCAGCAGCATCAACCGCAAGCACCACGCTCCCGCCATAGCAGAATCCAACCGGACCTGTTGCAAACAAAGTTGCCGTAATGCTGTTCGTAACGGAAACAATGATAGCCGCTGAAGTCGCGGAACATGTACCTGCGTTCACTGCTACTGTATAGCTTCCAGCTTGCGTTGCCGTGTAGTTGCTCGCTGTAGCACCATTGATCAAAGCTCCATTCCTTCTCCAGACATAGCTGTAACCAGCACCTGTATTCGCGTATAGTACTACACTACCTCCAGTACAGAATGAAGTTGAACTACCGGGTGCAATGGACGCTGTTCCTAACGTAGTGACCGATACGGAAACCGCACCGGACGTTCCAGAACACGAGCCGGACCCTACAGTAACCGTGTAACTACCGGCTTGTGTCGCAGTGTAGCTATTATTGGTAGCACCGTTGATGGATGTTCCGTTGCGCTTCCACTGGTAGCTGCTGCCTGCGCTTGCATTCAACACTACATTACCTCCTGTACAGAACGTTGTAGGACCTGCAGCGGTAATGGAAGCCGATGATACGGATGAAACGGTTACAGTCAATGCATTGGATGTGCCGGAGCAAGAACCAGATCCCACCGTAACGGTGTAACTACCGGCCTGTGAAGCGGTGTAGTTGCTGCTAGTAGCACCGTTGATGGATGTTCCGTTGCGCTTCCACTGGTAGCTGCTGCCTGCGCTTGCATTCAACACTACATTGCCTCCTGTACAGAACGTTGTAGGACCTGTAGCCGATATGGATGCTGACCCCACTGTTGAGACCGATACCGCAACCGCACTGGATGTGCCGGAGCAAGAACCAGATCCTACGGTAACAGTGTAACTACCGGCTTGTGTCGCAGTGAAATTGCTGCTTGTCGCACCATCGATGGATGCACCATTGCGCATCCACTGATAACTACTGCCGGCATTCGCATTCAATACTACGTTGCCTCCCGTGCAGAATGTTGTTGGACCCGCAGGCGTAATGGATGCCGAGCCAGTACCGGACATGCTGACCGGGGTCACTGCAGAGTTGGTAAAGCATGCGCCATGGATCACCATGACCGTGTAATTACCTGATTGTGTTGCGGTATATGAATTATTTGTTGCACCGGTTATAGGTGTTCCGTTACGCTTCCAAACAAATTGGTATCCACTTCCAGTGTTCGCGGACATCGCCACGGTTTGACCGGCACAGACAGTTGTTGGGCCTGTTGCGGTGATGATCGCAGATGGCGGCGTATTGATAGTTACATTCAATGGAGCAGAAGTTGATGCACATGCACCGGTTCCGACCGTAACCCTATAACTACCCCCTTGTGTTGCCGTGTAGTTGCTGTTCGTTGCACCATTGATGGTTACGTTATTGCGTTTCCACACATACGAACTACCCGATGGCGCACTGAGAACTACACTGCTACCCGTGCATAGATTAACGGGTCCCGAGGCACTTATGGTAGCGGCCGGTGCACTGGTTGAAATACTAACAGTAAGCGCATTGGAAGTAGCTGAACATGAACCATTGGTTACTATCACCTTATAGCTTCCTTGCTGCGTGGCCGTGTAACTACTGCTAGTTGCACCAGGTATATTCTGACCATTGAACTGCCACATATAGGTGCCACCACCTGTGGCGTTCAGTACTACGTTTCCGCCGGTGCAGAACGATGTGGAACCAACTGGCGTAATGCTCGCCGTCCCGGATGTTGTCACTGATACAGTTACCGCTGATGAGTTCGTGTAACAAGCTCCGCTGATCACGCGAACCGTGTATGCGCCAGCTTGCGTTGCAGTGTAGCTGACGCTGGTTGCTCCGCTGATAACACTTCCATTGCGATACCATAAATACTGGAAGCCAGTACCTGTTGTTGCATTCAACACGGCACTACCTCCGCTGCAGAATGTGGTTCCGTTCGGAGCGGTAATGTTCGCGCTTGGACCACTTGATGCACTTACGCTAACACCACTGGATGTCGCTAAGCATGAACCATTGCTTACTGTTACCGTGTATGTTCCTGAAGTATTTGCCGTGTAACTGCTACTTGTTGCACCACTGATGTTATTGCCATCCTTCTTCCACTGGTAAGAAGAGCCGGTGGATGCGTTCAACACAACGCTACCTCCCGTGCAGAACGATGTGGAACCAACTGGCGTAATGCTCGCAGTTCCGGATGTTGTAACTGATACAGTTACCGCTGATGAGTTCGTGTAACAAGCTCCGCTGATCACGCGAACCGTGTATGCACCAGCTTGCGTTGCTGTGTAGCTGACGCTGGTTGCTCCGCTGATAACACTTCCATTGCGATACCATACATACTGGAAGCCAGTACCTGTTGTTGCATTCAACACGGCACTACCTCCGCTGCAGAATGTGGTTCCGTTCGGAGCGGTAATGTTCGCGCTTGGACCACTTGATGCACTTACGCTAACACCACTGGATGTCGCTAAGCATGAACCATTGCTTACTGTTACCGTGTATGTTCCTGAAGTATTTGCCGTGTAACTGCTACTTGTTGCACCACTGATGTTATTGCCATCCTTCTTCCACTGGTAAGAAGAGCCGGTGGATGCGTTCAACACAACGCTACCTCCCGTGCAGAACGATGTGGAACCAACTGGCGTAATGCTCGCAGTTCCGGATGTTGTAACTGATACAGTTACCGCTGATGAGTTCGTGTAACAAGCTCCGCTGATCACGCGAACCGTGTATGCACCAGCTTGCGTTGCTGTGTAGCTGACGCTGGTTGCTCCGCTGATAACACTTCCATTGCGATACCATACATACTGGAAGCCAGTACCTGTTGTTGCATTCAACACGGCACTACCTCCGCTGCAGAATGTGGTTCCGTTCGGAGCGGTAATGTTCGCGCTTGGACCACTTGATGCACTTACGCTAACACCACTGGATGTCGCTGAGCATGAACCATTGCTTACTGTTACCGTGTATGTTCCTGAAGTATTTGCCGTGTAACTGCTACTTGTTGCACCACTGATGTTATTGCCATCCTTCTTCCATTGGTAAGAAGAGCCGGTGGATGCGTTCAACACAACACTACCTCCCGTGCAGAAAGTCGTACTTCCTACAGGTGTAACTGATGCCGCGGGTGTATTGTCGACACCAACGCATTGACAACTCGAATTCCACCGATCATCCGTCGTACACGCATTTCCGTCATTGCACGTAGTACCTGGAACGGCTGTACCGCCGACTACTCCAGCACAGTCGGTCGTAGGGGGTGGAGCAACACCGGATGATACAGCGATCGTACCTAACGAAAGGTTCTCGTATGAACCACTTGGATCGATCTGCATTTTCATGGCGCGAACCATGTATTGCTTTCCATTCTGGAACGGAACACTGCTATTCTGATAACTAGTTGAGGTAACCAGTGTATTCGTGACCTTGGAAATAGCTCCTGTGTTTGCATCGAATTGGTAGATGTAGTAACCAGCGACTTGTTCTGAAGATGCCGTCCAAGCAAACGCTGCCGTACCACTTGCGTTGGAAATGCTCAACGATGTCGGAGGGGCAACCATTTTCTGACGCAAGGATGGATCTCCCATCAAACCCAGGTGGGTGCGACCAATTGACCCTTGCCATCCATCAGTCAGTGGCACATACAGTCCCGTGTTGTTCATGGTCTCCAACGTGCTGTATCCGATATTCTCTCCTAAACCCATGTGGTGGAAATACCAGCCCGGTATGGAAGAGTATGCATTGGTCAACCCTTCGCCTTTAGCTAGCGGAGCTCGAAGGAAATTGTTCTTGTTATCCCAATCACCGAAGTATGACCCGAACGACATATTGAATACACCACCCAAATTGCCAGCGGCATAGGACTGTGTAGTTCCGATATTATCGGCACCATTGAAAGTAACGTCATTACCGATGTATTCCTGTAGACCACCTCCACTGGCATATGCCCATAGGTAGCTTTGGCCATTCACCAATGAATTGTAGGATGGTCCGTATTGGTATGGTGCACTGATCTCTTCGGATCCGACCATTGGCGCGATCGATCGCCAGCCACTGGCGGCCAACGGATTGCCTACCCATTGAAGGTTGTCGAACATCATAGCACGAGGGTTCGGCGTGTAGCCCTTTACCTTGAAGTTGTGTGCCTTATTCAAATAGTTCCTGGTCAACTCCACCTCGCTCGAATTGAAAGCGGGCATGTCATACAAGTCCACCCTACCTACCTGCAATTCCAGGGCAGAAGGAAAATCGCTTTGATCGAACTTTCCATCGCCCGGTACATTGAAGTTCTTTGGATTCTGCGATGCTTGTACGGATACGCTATTGTCCGTCCAGTTACCGTTCATTTCTCCGTAGTAACCATCGCACGGCCAGGCCCCTTGGTGGCTACCATGCCCATCAGGTGCAATATTTCCGGAATAAGGAACAGCGATATGCCCAACGATATACACAGCCTTTACATTCGATGGATCACTTTGGTAATGACCAAGGATGATGTTCCGGACACCTGAAACCGTTGTGTTCGTAGTAACATTCGTGCGCAATACTGACCAACCATCCGCAGCAAGGTCTTTCTCCAAGGTCAGTAACTCAGTGCTCAAAGGTGACACAAGGTTATTCGCTACCAGCAGGATCATCTTTCCCCGGTAGTCACGCATTGGCACATTGATCCCGGAGCATAGGTAACCAGTACCAGTAACACCATTTGCTACTCGAACAACTTTATACTCATATGCTGTGCCTACTGACACGCCATTGTCAATGTAGGAGTTCGTTGTTGGTGCAGGACTTGCAATGGATGAACCCCAAGAAGTTGCACTCTTCAGTTTGCGATAAATGGTGATGGAGCTCGTACCGGACAGCCCCTTCCAACTGACCGTGATCCGCACGGGCGAAGCACTTGCAACTGCTGACAATTGCACCGCTGCGGTTTCCGAAACGGATTGCGGAAATAATAGTGTGGAGCTGAAGAGGCCGAGCAGGATGAAGATGTACTTGGTCATTACTGTATAACGGAGGTGAAGTCCATCATGCGGCAGGAGAGAAAACGCAGAAAGGAAAAGTTAGAAAAAGAAATATCCAGCTGAGGATCGAAACGGGGCGATCAGAAAAACCCACAATCACATGCTTCAACGGAATGGCTTTGAACACACCAAGGTCGGTGGAGCGTTCATGCGATCCGATCGTTGAATTATTCATGCAGTTCGTGAGCAATTTGGGTTTCCGTTCGATCTTCGGTGCGCAAAACTATTCGTCCAAACAACGCACAGACCCTCTATAACCCTTACCCAACGGGGCTTTTGGATCTACTCATCGGCCCACAGGACGATTCCATCCGGCCTTTGATCCTTCTTACCCGGCAGAAGGATCGATTCGTCGTTTTTTTCACCTTTCAGTCGAGCGGTAGGTTCTGCCCGACGAATGGACTGGAAATCATGGAAGTGCCCCCCTGAAATTGGTCCGACAACAAAGGAGTCACCCTATTCGGGATCAGATACTTGGTGCGATGACCTACTCGGATCCTTATCCTTCGCATGAACGACATTTACTGTCGTTGACGTTATGAGGTTCGACCATTGATGCATTTCGCAACCCAATAGCCCATCGAAAACGCCATTTGCAAAAGAAACCCGCCAGTAGGTGCATCGACATCCAACATTTCCCCTACAACGGAGATATGCGGATGTTCAAGCAACCCAAGCTCAGCTGAAACCTCGCTCAATGCGATCCCGCCAATGCTGCTTATTGCTTCTTCAATGGGGCGCAATTTCTCTACCTCAAGCGTGCAGCATTTGATCACCTGCGCTAATACCTCAGCATTTTGGAATTGTTCTTTGCTCGTGATGGACTTGATCAAAGCGAACTGTGCTCGCGTCATGGACAATGCCGTCGGCCACTCTTTCGGTGAATGATCCTTGAGCTTGACGAATATTTGTTCGACGGTATTGTCCGGCTTAAGATCGATCATGATCTCTGCCTTACCAGTGTTGGTCAATTGATCCCGAACCAACGGAACGTTCGGGTAGATCGCGTTCCCTTCCAGACCATATTCGGTAATGGTCGCTTCTCCACGAATGAATTTATTCCCGACACCGATCGCGATGTTCTTCAGCGGTTTACCTGCATGAATGTTCATCACCGTAGGCCACGAAATTTCGACTCCGCAATTGCTTGAACGGAATGGAAACGTGCGCACGCCTATCCGCTCAAATTCAGAGAGCCACTCACCCACGGATCCGGTCCGTGGCCAGGATGCACCACCCAAAGCGAATATGTAGTGATCCACACTGAGTACCTCGATCCCAGCAGAAGTCTTGATCAATGGTCGGGTCTGAGCATCGAAACCGACGAACATACTGTTGGTGTGTATTCGAACACCTTTCGATACGACCCGGTCCTTCATAGCCTTCAGGACTTGTGCAGGCTTGACCCCCTTCTCCGGAAACACTCGACCACTGCTCCCAACGAATGTTCTTACACCCATATCGCTCAACCACGCACGCAGTTCATCCGGTCCGAACGCCTTAAGTATTGGGCGCATGAACTCTTGATGCGTGTAGTGCGAAAGCAGGTCTTCTCCTTGAGCCGAATTCGCGATATTGAGACCACCATCACCTGCCACAAGAAATTTGCGACCTACGGTTCGACCGCGTTCATAGAGATCCACGGAATGGGATACGCCAAGCACATCAGCAGCGATCAATGCTGATGGACCACCACCGATGATCGCGATCTTCATGGCAGCTATCCAAGTGGAACCCGATCTAGTCCTTTACAAGCTTGTACAGCTCTGTGAGGTCAGGGGCCAATATGACCTCTATCCTTCGATTCTTTGCTTTGTCCTCGGGGTCAACAGGGATGTATTCACCGCGGCCTGTTGCGGTCAGCCGTACCGGATCGATCCGGCTGTTCTCCTGCATAATGCGAACAACACTGGTAGCACGAATCACGCTCAGGTCCCAATTATCCTTGTAGGTGGAACCACTGCCGATCTTATCCGTATCGGTATGTCCTTCCACAAGGATGTTCAGTTCTTTTTCATTCTCGATCGCTTTGGCAAGTTTTGTAATTGCATCCTTGCCCTTCGCATCGACCGTGGCTGAACCACTTGGGAAAAGCAACTTGTTATCCATGCTAACATAGATGCGCCCTCCGCGTTGTTCCACAGTAAGTCCTTTCCCTTCGAACCCCGTAAGAGCCGCGCTAACGCGATCCTTCAAGCCTTTCATGGCTGCATCCTTGGCTTCGATCTCGGCTTGCAATTCTGAAAGCGCTGCTTGCTTTTCATTAACACGTTTCGCCAGTGCATTCACCGAATCCTCCTTGTTCTGAAGGTTCAACCGCATTGCCTCAAGGTCGGTCAATAATTGACGGTTCTCGCTCCGATCACCAGCCAATAGTTTATTGTACTTTTCCAAGAGTTCATTGTTCAGGCTATTGATCTTGTCGTATTGCCCTGTCATTTGTCGCAATGAATTACCGAGCACTGTTGTATCGCGCTGAAGTTCCGTGATGCGTTTGGCATCCTGCACGGATGTCGATCGCAACTCATCATAAGCAGCTTGTACTTCACGCGACTTCGCTGTTGCTCCGTCCGCCTCGGACTGAAGTGCTGCGGCCTTGGACTTTTGTTCCTCATACTTGCGAGCAGGTACACACGCAACTAAGAACAACCCAATGATAAAAACTGTACTGAATGGTGTATGTGATCGGGAAATCATTGCTAACTTGCTATTGTGCGCCAAAGGTGCGGCATTGTGCGTGAATTGATCCGGGATCCAGAAACATTTTTTTGAACAAGCCGTTCTAACTAATACATCATGAATAACATTGGATACAACGGACTTCCAAAGGATTGGGTATTAATACCCTCTCTTGATGCGGAATTGAAGCTGTACACGTTGCTGGCCTATTTGCAACGAGTGGAGAGGCGTTTCCACGAGAATAAGTTGTTTCCCTATGTCGGCGACCTGCGTTCACACATAGCTGATCTCGTCGATCTAAGAGAAAGCAAGAATGCATTAATGAAAACATTGAATGGGGAGCTGGTCGGCTTCGACTCCAGAACAGGCGCTCCTGTTCATGGCTCGCTTCCGGAACCAGACCTAATGAATGTGATCGATGAAGTGGTCGACTTCGCCATTCCTGGTATGGAACGTCTTAAGATAATTGGCGAGGAGAAACAAGGATCATTCATTGAAAAAGTGCAATTGATAACCGTTGGTATCCAGCCATTATATGCCACCGAAGGTTGGTTGCTATTACGCGCTGGCAAACAGGCTAGAGCATACAACTACTCCATTCCATTGGTCCAGAACACAAGATCAGATGCGGAACACACCAATATCCGGACAAACTATGTGACCAGCTATACAATGGGGATCGGGTTCGATTATCATCATGCTAAGGCGGACCTTGTCCACCGCTACACACAATTTCCGAATCCTGCCACTTTCGCAGTGGAAACGGAACTTCCGTTACCCTATATGGAGACGCTGTTGCCATTGGCGAAGCGCTGCGTCATTGATCATCTTGGATCAGCGAAATAAGAACTTGCAAGATGCGGGTCAATGGTTCGGCCGCTTTGTATTATCCAGCCAAACAGTGGCCAGGTCGCGGTATTCCATTCCATTGATGGGTAGGTCCATGACCCAAGGCTGTAGAACGCGAATTGACATTTCATGATAAAGCGGAATTACCATGGCATCCTGCATCAACTGTTTTTCTGCGAGCGCCAGTGATAGCATCCGGTCCTTCGGATCATTGGTGCGCTGCGCAAGCATGTACAATGAATCGAAACGCGCATTGACATAGCGTGTCGTATTCAGGCTTGCTGGCAACGTGCTGTCCAATGGAGCGTTCTTTCCATAGAACAGTGCCAAGAAATTCTCCGGGTCCGGATGATCAGCTACCCAGCCTTCGCGCCAGATAGCCGCATCTCCGCGTTCCACGCGCGCAAAATGCTGTTCAGATGGAAGTACTGAGGTAATAACACGTGCTCCAAGGTTCATTTCCAACATGTTCTGCACTTCACTTGCAACTTGCACGTATCCGAAACCATTATTGTTCACTTGTAGATATACACTTGGAAGTCCCTTGCCTTCAGGGTAACCCGCCTCCACCAATAACGCACGCGCACCTTCAGGGTCGAATTCCTGCAACGGAATACTATCATACGGGTAAGTTGAAAACCCAGGAGGAACAACACCATGTACCGCAGGTTCTGCCAACCCTTGCAATATGCTATCCACGATCATTTGTCTATCAATGGCCATGGAGAACGCCTTCCGCACCCTGACGTCTCGGAACGGAGCCATGCGTTCATTGAAACCATAGAATTGCACACTAAGCCCTGGAACACTTTGCACTTGATATGCCTTATCGGAGGACTTGGACAAAATATCCGTACGACCGACCGGTATCTCAAAAATAGTACTTAAGTGTCCCTTTTCGAACTCCTGCAGTTCTTTCTCCTTATCCTGTAAAAAGGTGTAACGAATCGCATCCAGGAAGGGTAATTGGTTACCTGAACCATCCGTGCGCCAATAGGATGGATTCCGCTCCATGATCAGGGCTTCTCCTAGGCGTAAGCTCTTCATCCGAAATGGCCCGGTGCCGACCGGATGCCATACCAGATCGTCCTTATAATGCTCGGTGATCTCCTTCGGCCAGATCCAACATCCTTGGTGTGCCAGCACTTGTAAAAAGCTCTGCCAAGGATTAACGAGTGTTATACGTACCGTATACTCGTCGATCAATTCGATACCCTCAACTCCGTGATCCGTTGACCCTTTCGCGCTCGCCGCATAATGTGCGTTGGCACCGAGCACACGGTCCTGGAATAACCAGAACATTTCATTCTCCACGCTATAGGTACATACGGCCCTTAGACAATACTCCACATCACGAGCTGTCAACGATCGTCCATTTCCATCAGGAAATGCAGGATCATTGTGGAACACCACTCCCTCCCGTATTTTGAACGTATAAATGGTACCACTTGGGTCAACCGTCCATGATTCTGCAAGACATGGGAGTATTGTAAGATCTTTCTGGTCGAATCGCACCAACCCTTCATAGATCTGTGAAGCGATACGGTGTGAGGAGGCTTGTGTTACGCTCAACGGAAATAATCCGGGCAACTCCTCTGTTTCATTGACATTGAAAACTCCACCATAATGCTTTCCACTTATTCCGGTCCTTTCCTTGGATCGTGGCGATGAATTGCACCCTAGCACGAAAAATGAAATAAGTAAGGCAATGGATATCCGCATAGGGTGAGCTCGTGGAACGGTAGCGCCAAAGCTATTCGTGACGCCCTTTCCAAACCTGCTGGAACCGATAACGAATCAACAATGGATTGGTGAGAAGCGCCAACTCAACTCCGCACTGATCTTAGGAAAGCGTTCTTTTCAAAGCATGCGATAGGCCATCCTCCCACTTTGGGATACTTTTCGGCACCTAATACCGTATGTCTATTGTGCAGTATAGCCGCTTAATAGCGCGCAACCCGCCGAATGCTCGGTACCGGGGCAGGATGTTTATACGCCTGCTCGTGGCAGGATCTTTCGTACATTATGGTGCCGGAACCTTGGTGGCACAATCAACATCAAACCTTCGGGATCATTGGGTCATCGTAACGAATGATACGGTTCAGCTGGACACGCTCAGCGTTGTACCCGGTTCGCTGCATGTATACGCAAACGGGCTTCCATTAGGCTCGATGGACTATGATCTGGATCCATACAAGGCACTGTTGATCTGGAAGGTCAAACCTGCTGCGGATTCAATTTTTGTGCGCTATCGGGCAATGCCTTTGCTTTTCAGCGAAGTCCATCAACACAAAGACCCCGATCGACTAACGACCGAAAGTGATGACAAGGTGGATCCGTTCAAATACGTGCCTCCAAAGCAACAGGGAGACCTTATGGGGCTTCAAGGCCTCGAACGTAGCGGGAGCATTTCCCGTGGGGTTCTTTTCGGGAATAACCAGGACCTATCCGTGAACTCAACGTTGAACCTTGAACTTAGTGGTCGGATAACGGACCGGATCAATGTACTGGCTTCCATTACGGACAATAACATTCCCATACAGGCCGGTGGAAATACGTTGGAGTTACAGGACTTCGACCAAGTCTTCATCAAACTATTTGAAGAAACTGGGCCGGATGCGGGCTGGTCATTAATAGCTGGGGACTTTGTTCTGCAACGCCCCAAAAGTCATTTCTTGACGTACCTGAAGAAAACGAAGGGGTTGAGTTATGACCAAAAATTCCGAGTAGGAGAAAAGGTGAGGTCCAGCGCTGGAGCTAGCGTCGCGATAAGCAAGGGGAAATTCGCACGCAATATCATTCAAGGTATTGAAGGCGTGCAGGGTCCTTATCGGTTGCGCGGGAATGATGGTGAAACATTCATTGTAGTCCTTTCCGGTACGGAGCGGATCTACTTCAATGGCGAGCCCTTGGTCCGAGGTCAAGAGAATGATTATGTGATCGATTACAACACTGCTGAGGTGACATTCACTGCACGACGATTGATAACCAAGGACCGCCGACTAACGATCGAGTTCCAATACTCCGACAAGAACTACGCAAGGTCTCTTGTACGGGTTGAAAGTGTCACGGAATTCGAGAAAGGCTCGTTGCGCGCAAATCTTTATACAGAGCAGGACCACCGGAACCAATCCCTGCAACAATCCCTGAGCGACGAAGAAAAAGAAGCGCTCCGTCTGGCAGGAGATGACCCCTTGGCAGCAACAGTGACCGGTGTTGATAGTAGTGGGTTTGCCACGGACCAGATCCTTTATCTACGCAAGGACTCTTTGGGTTACGACCCTGTGTACGTTTACAGTACGGATCCGGATAGTGCTTTCTTTCGGATCACGTTCACGCAAGTGAATTCCGGCAATGGAGATTATGTGCAACAAGAGTTCACACCCAACGGCAGGGTGTTCCGCTGGGTGCCGCCCGATACCGTTTCCGGGAACATCATTCGCAGAGGTGACCATGCCCCTGTCCGTGTGTTGATCGCGCCGCGCAGTCAGCAGCTTTATACGTTGGGGTATGATCACCGTTTTTCGGAACTCACAAAAGGATCAGTAGAACTGGCCTATAGTTCGTTGGACAAGAATACATTCAGTGACCTCGATCAGACAGATAATGGCGGTTACGGATTCATGGCAAACGGGGAACATGCCATTCGGCTCGGCAAGAAAGACTCGACATTGCAATTGGTCCTAGGCGTTGACATGGAATCGATCTCCAAGAACTTCAGGTTCGTAGAACGATATCGCGCTGTTGAATTTGAACGCAATTGGAATGCGACCGGCCTCTTACTGGATAACGATCAGGTCATCGCAGGTTCAACGCTTGGCCTCAAGGGTAGAAAATTCGGTCAGTTCGGTTATGGCTTGAATACGCTCCAGGTCACTGAGCGCTATAAAGGATGGAAACAGGATCTCAACAGCAATGTGCATCTAGGTCGAACTGATATCATTGGCGCGGCAAGTTGGTTGCAAACAACGCTACCGAGAGAAACCGATTTTCTTCGACATATTGCATTGATCAGGCATCGGTTCAATAAGCTAACGATCGGCTACAAGGATGAGCATGAACGAAACCTGTTCAAGGCCGCTGGTGTTGACTCCTTGATCGCGGGTAGTTATCGTTTCTATGAATGGGAGGCCTTCGTCCAAAGCCCCGATAGCGCTAGGAATAAATGGCGTTTTGCTGGTGGTCAACGTACTGACCAAGCCTTGCAACTAGGGTCGCTCGTGCGCAGCACGCTGGCCACATCTTATAGCGCCAGTTTGGACCTAGCTCGCGATCCGCGTAACCGGCTTGGCACATCTTTTACTTACAGAAAACTGGAGATCAGTGATAGCACACTTACCACTCAAAAACCTGAGAATACCTATTTGGCACGCATCGATTATGATGCTACCCTATTCAAAGGCTTCGCCGTGCTGGACATGTTCTACGAACTAGGTTCCGGGCTTGAGCAGCGACGCGAATACATTTATCTCGAAGTACCTGCCGGGCAAGGTCTCTACATCTGGAATGATTACAATGACGATGGGGTAAAGGACCTCAATGAATTCGAACTGGCATCCTTTGGGTATGAAGCCGATCATCTGCGCGTATTCGTACCTAGCAACACTTACATCCGAACATTCAGCAATCAATTCAGTACTTCGTTGGATCTGCGGCCTGCCGCCCGTTGGGCAGATGCCAAAGGCGCAAAGAAATTCATCGCGAAATTCTCCGACCTTGCTTCATTACGTGTAGACCGGAAGACAGGAATAGATGATATTCTCGCTGCGTTGAACCCGATCGGCACAGCCGCCTCGGATACTTCGCTACGATCCTACATTGCCAGTAACAGGAACACCTTCTATTATGATCGTACTAGCAGACATTGGAGTGTTGATCATACTTATCAGAATGATCGCAGCCGCTCATTGCTTCTGAACGGTTTCGAGTCACGATCACGGGAATTCAATACGATTCGGATCCGCTGGAACACTACCCGTCAATGGACCAGTGACGTGGAGGGCGAACTGGGCCGGGTCGCAAATTCGTCCGACCTGCTTACCGGGCGGAATTTCTCCGTAGACCAACAAGGATTGAAGCCTCGTGTTACGTGGCAGCCGGGCACGACATTCCGCACAATTCTTTCTTTCAAATACACCGAAAAGAAGAACCAACAGGAATTCGGAGAAGAGAAAGCAACATTGAACGACCTTGGATTGGAAATGCGTTACACTACTGCGGGAAAAGGAAGCATACAGGCCAATGCGAACCTGGTGGACATTACATACAATGGTGAAACGAATACTTCGTTGGCCAATGAGATGTTGAGCGGATTGAAGCCTGGCACCAATGTTACGTGGAGCCTTAGCATTCAACGGAATCTGAGCAATAACCTACAAGTGGATATCACCTACAACGGTCGCCGATCGGAAGGCGTACCTGTAATACATGTTGGTGGTGCTCAGGTCAGAGCGTTCTTCTGAACCGTCAGAACGCAAAACCCAAACAAGAATCAGAATGAGTCGGCCTACTTCAAATTGAAAGTAGCCTTGCTCACTTGCGCCCCATTCTCGTAGATCTCAACAACGTATTGTCCTGTGCGCATTTCTTCAGAACCCGTCCAGAACACACAAACATCCACCGGTTTGTTCTGATAGTTCACTTCACGGCGCGCACTGAATTCGCCTTCAACGCCATTGAACTTGAAACGGTTGTTGCCTTCGCTAGCCGGGAGCACCTTGCCATCGGGACTTATCACACGCATGTAGACCTCTTTATCACCGGGTTTGGTAATGCTATTCTCACCCAATGTGAAGCAGCATTTTACCATCTCGGCCTTGCTTGCGCGTTCCGTATCTACTTGCTTTCCATTGTTACGCATGAACAATGCACCTGCGGTGATGGATGTGGTGTGAAGAACACTGCCTTTGGCTACAACTCCTGCCAGCTCATCCTTCTCCTGCGCCAGCGCATCCCGTTGGCCTTGGGTCTCGCCAAGCTCCTGTTTCACATTGATATTCTCCGCAGTAAGCAACTGATTGGCCTGATTAAGCGAATCGATCGTTGCCACATAGCCCTTCATGATCCGGCGCAAGGTCTCAGCTTCTTTCTTTGCTTTTGATAAGCTGTAATTGCCATTCTTCACCTGGGTCAACAACTGTTCGATCTGCGCTTTTTGCGCTTCCATCTCAGTAGTTAGTTGGTTGTTGTCAGTCTTAAGGGTATCGTAAGAGGCAAGCATATTCTCCAATAGCATGCTTACATTCTCCTTCTCACTGGTTATCGCAGCCACTTGCTGCTCTCCCTGCTCCACGTCCTTGTTGCGCTGCATCAACATCCAGAGCATTACCACATTGCTCACAAGAAGCAATACCACCAATAACAACAGCCCGGTATTCGAGCGATTCTTCTTGGGTTCATTCAATTTCGATTGCTGTTCCATTTATCGATGTTGGGAAATAGAGCGCTAAATTACCGTCCGAACCAAGCAGATACACCCGGACCCATGCGCATTATCAACAAACGAATAGTGAATGAACATGTTGCCACAGCCAAGGTCTGGGGTGCCGACCTTGCCGCTTTGTTCCTCCCTAGACATTGCGCAGGGTGCGATACCGGCCTTAATCGCAACGAGGAATGCCTTTGTATGATCTGCTTGGAAGACCTTCCCAGGACCCGCTACCACGAGGATCCTTCAAATCCCGTGGAACAGCTCTTTTGGGGTAAGGTCCCGATCCATGCGGCTTCTGCTTTTCTCCATTTCGCTCGAAGTGGTGTTACCCAGCGGATGTTACATAGGCTGAAATACAAGCAGGATCACGAAGTCGGAACCATGCTCGGAGGCCTTATGGCTCAAGATCTAAAGACAAGCCCTCGTTTCGGATCCGTCGATGCATTCATGCCCGTTCCGCTTCACCCGAGAAAGGAACGTATAAGGGGATTCAATCAGAGCAAACTTTTGGTTGAAGGGATGAATAAAGTATGGCCAAAACCCATGCTTACGGACCAACTACTGCGGGTCGTACAAACCACTACACAGACGCGTCGAGGTCGCTTGGACCGGTGGATGAATGTAAAGGAGGCATTCCATATTCCCGATCCAGATGCTTTGCAGGGGCTTCATGTACTTCTAGTTGATGATGTTGTTACCACAGGAGCAACGATCGAAGGATGCGTTAAGGCGTTGGCTGCAGTTCCTGACATCAGAGTGAGCTTATTCACCGCAGCGTGTGCGTGAACCGTTCAGCGTTCCCGCGCTTAGTAAAGACGATGTTACTTTTGCCCATTACGCGCCCCTGATCTAGCGCGACGTTTTTCCTATGGAGAATATAACCATGCCGAAGACGCTGGATCGTGCGTTGATCTATGACGAGCTCGTTCCGCAAATTCAAGCGTTGATCAGCGGGGAGCGTGATTGCATTGCTGCCATGGCAAATGTGGCAGCTGCGATCCACCAAACCTTCGGGTGGTTCTGGGTAGGCTTTTACCGTGTTCAAGGTTCTGAGCTCGTTCTTGGTCCTTTCCAGGGTCCGGTGGCGTGCATGCGGATCGGTCTTGGAAATGGTGTTTGTGGAACAGCATGGAAAGAAAAACGAACGGTAGTGGTACCCGATGTTGATCTGTTCCCGGGCCACATAGCTTGCAATGCATTGAGCCGATCCGAGATCGTAGTGCCTGTATTCAACAATGAGGACGTTCTAGTCGCTGTATTGGATATCGATAGCGTAGACCCTGATACCTTCACGGAAACTGACCGCATTGGACTTGAACGGATCTGCAAGGTGCTCCAGCAAGTAGTTCATGCAGTATAAGTGGACCTTTCTGTTCCTGGTGCCATTCTTATTGGCAGCATGTGCGCAAGTCGGCACTATTACAGGTGGGGATAAGGACGAAGCAGCACCGGAACTGGTCGTGGCAGTACCGGCAAATGGTACTACGGGCTTCATTGGCAATTCGATCGTTCTTGAATTCAATGAACGCATCCAACTGGATCGCGTTCGTGAGCGTTTATTGATCTCTCCGCCTTTGGATGTTGCTCCCGACGTGAAAATATCCGGTGCAAAACGGGTCACTATCCAATTGAATGCTGCGTTGAAGCCGAACACCACTTATTCGTTCCTTATCGGCGAAGCCATAAAGGACCTCACGGAAGGCAACATCGCAAAAGGACTATCTTATGTGATCTCAACTGGTGATCACTTGGATAGTCTGGAACTAGTAGGTCGTGTTACGAATGCCTACTCCGGAAAACCTGAAAAAGATGTGTTGGTGATGGTCCATGACCAAGCTGATACCTCCACCATTCGGACCGGCAGACCTGCGTACGCCACTCGAACACTTGAGGATGGAACCTATCATTTGAACTATTTAAGAACCGGTGATTACCTGCTTTACGCATTGCACGACCAGAATGCGAATTACCGCTTCGACCTCCCCAATGAAGAGGTTGCATTCATGGATGGACCTGTAATACCAACATACAGGAGTAGTGCTGATACCATAATGCCTATTTATGATCTAAAGCTGTTCAGAGAAAAGAGTTCCGTTCAACAAGTGCGTGAATACAAAGTTGTACCCGATGGTGCATTTCAAATTGTATTCGCAAAGCCAGCAGAACAGGCATCATTGCGTGACCTGATCCGTATCGGTAGCAGTCTTCAATGGACGCCCGAGTGGAACGATACCCGTGATACCGTTCTGTTCTGGCCGAATGACACCACCGGTCTGAGCGAAGGAAGCTATGAATTACGTACGGATGTGATCCTCGATACACTATCCTATCGAACATCAAAAAAAATACCCTTTTTCACTGGTTTGAATTCCGCATCCGGTGAGACCGCAGATAGCGCACTGATCACGATCAGAGCAGCACGACCATTGACCAATATCGATCAGGAACGGATAAGCGTGATACGGGATAGCGTTCCGATCGGGTTCATGTTGACAAGGGATAGTGTAGATCAACGCAAATTCAAGATCAAAGCGCGCTTGGAAAAAGGAGCCATGGCAAATGTCACTTTACTACCAAAAGCTGTTACGGACATTTATGGCGGGCATAACGACACCTTAGTTACCGGACTTGGTCGAGCAGCGGAAAAAAGCACTGGATCGATCGAATTGAAGGTGTCACTTGGATCTCCGTTACAATACATGTTGATCGTTCAATTATTCTCAGGGCAGGATAAGCTCGTTCGAGAACAGATAAGTGACCTTTCCCAGCCCATTAAATGGGAACGGCTTTCTCCCGGTGGTCATACGCTGCGGTTGATCGAGGATAGGAACGCCAATGGACATTGGGATACCGGTGACCTTGACCTACTTGAACAACCGGAACGAATTCTATACTACCCGGACCCGATCAATGTGCGAGCGGCTTGGGATATCGGGTTGGATTGGTCGTTACCGTGAGTTCATCGAACATTTCGAACCGTACAGCGACCGGAACTTTTGGTTCATAGGTGCCGTACAACGGCCAGTACCGCTCAATACCGCGGTAATGGCCAACGATGTTAAAGACCATTACATGTTTGTTTGCTATCAGCCGTAAATGCACGCTGATAGCTACTTTGCTGTTCGTCCTAGGCGGCACCACATTCGGACAATCCACGGATCTACCAACGCGTGGAAAGACCTTTTGGGCCGGCTTCATGCGCAACGCCAACTCCGGTGCGGCCAACCTTCGCGTTCATATCCTTAGTACCACGGCAACTTCCGGAACAGTAACCATGCCATTAACGGGGTGGAGTGCACCCTTTTCAGTAGCAGCCAATGGCGCTACTATCGTAAACGTTTCCTTGACCGCGGAGAACATCGGATCAGGGTCGATCGTTCCAAAAGGGGTATTGATCACTAGCGCTGATAGCGTCAACGTATTTATCAGCAGTTACCAGAATCAAACGCATGACCTGACGCAGTTACTACCCGAGACTTCTTTAGGTAGTGTGTACCGAGTAGATGCCTACAAAGGTTTTCCGAACTTGGGTAACCTCTATAAAAGCGAATTATTGATCGTAGGTACTGAAGATGGCACACAAGTGGATATAGTACCGGCCGTAAATCTATTGGCAGGAGGAGCTGCGGGCGTTCCGTTCAGCATCACTCTGAATGCCGGGCAAACCTATCAATTACAAGCAGCAACCGACGGTCTCGACCTTACAGGTACGACCATTAAAGCTGCTGCGAACAGCACATGCAAACCATTCGCGGTCTTCGGTGGTTCGCAATGTGCTTTGGTGCCGAACACATGCCAAGCCTGCGATATGGTCTTCGAACAGATGCGGCCTGTTGCCTCGTGGGGTACACGCTATTTTACCGTACCGGTGAACGGAGTGTCACAATTCACATACAGGATCTTGGCCGATCAGAATGCTACTTCAATAACCGTTGCAGGTGGCGCACCGATGATCCTGAATGCGGGGCAAGTGCACGAGGTGAACGGCACTGCGGTTCCGGTCTGTATTCAAGCCAATAAACCCATTAGCGTGGCGCAATTGTTACAAGGGAACCAATGTGCAGGAACCGGAGACCCTTCAATGATCCTTATCGAACCTGCCGACAGACTGACCAAACGGGCATCGTTCCAAACCCTGTCATCAGGAACATTGAATCAACACAGCATAAGTGTTGTGATGCCAGCTTCCGGCCTAGGGCAATTGACCTTGAACGGAGCATCGGTCAGTTCAGCTTTATTTACTCCGTTTCCCAATTGTACCGATCGGGTCTACGCCAAGATCCAAGTTTCGGCAGGAGTTCATCGCTTGGCTTCAACCACTGGGTTCCAATTGTACATGTTCGGACTCGGAAATGGTGAAAGCTATGGAGGATCCGTTAGGAATATCGCAGCGATACCGCTCCAAACGGATTCGCTGATCTGCGGAACCGGGCCCGTAATACTCACATCCCCCGAAACCTTGGCCAATGCCCAATGGACCGCTGCCTCCGCACCATCCACGGTACTGGCCAACGGCAACACGTTTGCATTCACTCCAACGGGATCGGATTCATACACGGTCACCGGAGGGTCTGCGCTCACGGGTTGCCCTCGAAGCTTTACCTACCACATTGGCGTACCCGTTACGGTGCTGCCGAATGCAACGGCAAATGGCGCAAATACAGCTTCCATCTGTCAATTCGCACCTGTTCAATTAGGACTATCCCCGGCACCCGACCCGGCTTGGTTCGATATTAACTGGTCACCAGGATCATCGCTGAATGACCCTACAATTGGCGCACCGATCGCGACACCATACAGTACCACTTGGTATACGGTTGATATAGTCAGCCCTGTAGGTTGCGGGTCTTTCAAGGATAGTGTGCTCGTAACCGTTCAACCTGCTCAATTACGCGATCTTGACACCTTCGTGAACGACCCATCGATCTGTGTCGGCGAAACCGTTCAGCTATCCAGTAGTGCATTGAGGATCATCGCCACGGACCGGTTCAACTCCACTCCAGAGCCCTTATGGAACGCCATACAAGGAGGTTCAATCGCCATTGAATGCGGAGGCCTTACCGGTACCGCACTTTACTTTAATGGAGCAGGTCAACGCTTTGCAAAAACGAATGGATTCAATACCAGCGGCGGCGGTCGCGTTGAATTCTATTTGAAAGTGGGAACCGGCACAGCACCGTGTGAAGATGCCGACCCTGGTGAGGATATCATTTTCCAATACTCCACCAATAACGGAATAAGTTGGAACACACCACCGAACGGCACATTGCATCAGGACCTCTATCCTACGTTCCTACCTGTTTCCATTGACCTGCCGTTGAGTGCACAAGGACCGAACGTGATCTTCAAGATCAGCCAGCCTGTTCACAGTGGTGCGGGCCAGGACAACTGGTCGATCGACGACCTGATCATATCACGCGTTGACAACTCTTGGCTAAACTATCTGTGGACCCCGGCCAATACCTCGCCATCCTCTTCCAATACCTTGGCAAGTCCATCAACATCAAGTTGGTATTATCTGCAGGTCACGGACCCTACCGGAGGATGTGTTCATCGCGATTCCGTGTATGTGAGCGTTTCACCTGCAATGAGCATGACGGTAACACCGAACTCGACCTTATGCACACCAGCACCCGTTCAATTGAACGCCAATGCTGGGGCAGGAGCACAATATTCATGGAGCACCACGAATGGAACGCTGAGCGCAACCACTATTGCCAACCCGACCGCGAATTCCAATGCAACAGCAACCTACAACGTGCAGGCGACGAACGCGATCGGATGTACTATCAATGGTGCAGTTACCGTGACCGTGGCACCGGCATTGAGCCTCACACTTTCAACAGCAAACGATCCACTTTGCCAAGGACAGAGCACGCAGCTCACCGCAGTTGGCTCCGGTGCGCCAGGCCTTACTTATAGTTGGACCGGGGCAGGACTCAACAACCCGAACATTGCGAACCCGATCGCATCACCAACTCAGACCACAACTTACACCTGTACTCTTACACATACGGCAACTGGTTGCACACGTAGCAGTACGATCACCATTACCGTAAACACCGGTTATACGATCAACGCTGGTCCGGACCAAACTGTGTGTTCAACTGTAGGACAACAGCTCAACGTGATCCACAATGTACCGAATGCGACATATGCGTGGACACCCGCCTTATCGTTCATCAATTCCAACGTCCAATCTCCGATCATTCAAACGGACGGCACTCAGACATTTACCGTCGTGGTCACCGATCTGAACGGATGCACTGTGACCGACAACATTACACTTACACGCGCATTCGCCAACTTGCCGGCAACTCAGAATGTAAGCGGTTGTAGCAACCTTACGAATACGCTGACAGCACCGGTTGCAGGGGTGAACTACGCGTGGGCTACACCTTCCGGCCCAGGACCCACCGGACCCGGTTTCCAAAGCATCAATGCGACCGCAAGTGGTGCACACTCCGTAACCATAACGGATGCACAGGGCTGCACAGGCACCACAACGTTCAACGTGAACCTGTTCGCGGTTCCTTTCGTGGATCTTGGTCCTGATGTATCACTTTGCGGATCACAAGGTCATGTACTGAACGCAGGAAATGCTGGAAATACCTTTCTCTGGAACACTAATGCCACTTCGCAATCCATTAATACTACCAGCTCCGGTATGTATTCCGTTTCGGTAACGAACAGCAATGGCTGCACAGCATCGGACAATATCAATGTGCAGTTCAATTCAGCTCCCATTGATGTTCTACAGAATGTGACCGCTTGTGTTTCCACTCCACCAACACTGAACGCAGGAAACGCCGGTGCCACTTACTTATGGAGCAACAACGCCACTTCCCAGAGCATAACACCGACCACTAGCGGAACATACACTGTACAAGTAACAACGCCACAGCAATGCACTGCGGTATTCGACGCTGTAGTAACGCTTGCTCCATCATTGGATGTTCATCTGGGCAATGACACCACGATCTGCCAAGGTGCAAGTGTGCTTCTCGATGCAGGAACTCCAAGCGCAACGCATCTATGGAATACCGCTGCTACATCACAAACATTGAACGTGTCATCTAGTGGAACATATAGTGTTACGATCAGTAACAGTGGCTGCTCTGCAACGGACGCTATAACGATCAATGTCGCTCCAATGCCTGTGGATGTTCTACAGGATGTAACCACATGCATTACCACCCCGCCTTCGCTGAACGCAGGCAATTCCGGATCTACATTCCTATGGAATACCAATGCTCAATCCCAATCGATCTCGCCGATCATAAGCGGAACCTACAGTGTGCTGATCACATCCCCTCAACTATGCAGCGCTACCTATGATGCGATCGTTACGCTTACTCCGGAAATTAGTGTTGCGTTAGGTAACGACACGACGATCTGCCAAGGAACATCGCTCATTCTTGATGCAGGCAACGCAGGTGATTCACATACATGGAACACCTCGGAAACAACACAGACACTTACCGTGACGAACAGCGGAACGTATAGTGTGGTTGTTAGCAATGGCGGATGCTCAGCGAGTGATGCAATACAACTGACCATTGCCCCGATGCCTGTCGATGCGCTGACCGACGTCGTTATTTGCGAAGATGAGGATGTGACTTTGGATGCAGGGAACAACGGTAGTACGTTCCAGTGGGCCAGTGGGCAGACAACGCAGTTAATTACACCCTTGATCAGTGGCCTGTATTCCGTAACAGTTACTACGGCCGATAATTGCACCAGCACATTCGATTCGCAAGTGGTCATCTCTCCATTGATCAACATTGAACTTGGTAACGATACGGTCCTCTGTCAAGGAACATCAATGGTCCTGGACGCAACTTCTCCGGTAGCGACATATCTGTGGAGTACCGGTGCAAACTCACCTACACTCTCTGTTACACAACAAGGAGTCTATTCCGTTACCGTACAGAATGCGGGTTGTGAAGCAACGGATATCATCACAGTGGATTATGTGGATGCTCCAACAGACCAACTGACTGACGTGACCGTGTGCATCGAGGAAAGCGTGATCCTGGATGCCGGTAACCCGGGAAGCACATACCTCTGGAGCACTGGCAGTTCAGATCAGACGATCAGTCCAACGTCGAACGGCACCTATTCGGTGATCGTGACCAACCCGATCGGTTGTGTGCGCACATTCGATGTTGATGTCGTTCTAGTGCCGCTGCCGAACATTGAACTGGGAAATGATACGATCCTTTGCGATGGAGAGCTCATAGTTCTGGATGCAAAGAGTCTGGGATCCACGTACCAATGGAACACTGGGGAAACGACACGAACATTGGATGTTACTACTCCTGGCACCTACTCCGTGATCGTTAACAACGGCTATTGTGCCGTAAGCGACTCCATCGCTGTAGGCTTTGATCCCTCTCCTGCAAGCATAGCCGCTCACCAATTCATCACATGCCTGGATGAAAAGCCCGGATACGTGATCATTGATGCAGGGAATGAAGGCGCGCATTTCAATTGGAGCACTGGTGAAGTAACCCAGGTCATCCATGCTGACACATATGGAACGTATCTCATCGAAGTGACCAACATGTACGATTGCTCCATGCGTGACTCCATTGAGGTGACAGAGTACTGCCCTTCCACGCTCTATATGCCAAATACGTTCACTCCGAACGGAGACGGCCTGAATGATATTTTCATTCCGGTCGGAAAGAATATCTCATCGATACACTTAATGATCTTCGATCGATGGGGAGGATTACTATTTGAAAGCAATGATCCAGATACAGGCTGGGATGGCACCTCCCAAGGTCAACTAGTAAAGAACGACATCTACGCATGGAAACTGGAATACCGATTCATTGACAAGAATGGTGTTGAAAGTCTACTTCAAAAAGAGATCGGACACGTGCAGGTACTTCAATGAACCTGTAGCAATATCCAGGTTCAAAGGTCCAACCGGAATATATCGGCATCCTGACCCGCTGGGAATTTACCCCGAAAGTCCTGCAATGCCGTTCGGTCCAGCAATGCCGTTGCAATACCTTCTTCGCTTGGCGTAACTCTACTAATCTGCTCTCCACGTGGGTCGATGGCGACCGAGTCTCCGCTGTAGTGATGTCCCTTCCCATCCATTCCGACCCGATTTACGCCAACAACATATGCTTGATTCTCAATGGCACGTGCGATCAACAATTGACTCCATGGATAACGACGGGCTTCGGGCCAATTCGCAACATAGAGCATAGCGTCAACATCACCACGGTTCCTGCTGAATACCGGAAATCGCAGATCATAGCAGACCTGTAATAGGATCCGCCAATTCCTCCACTCTACAACGACCCGTTCACTGCCCGCAGCAAAAAACTTCTGCTCATCTGCCATCCGGAACAAATGCCGCTTGTCGTAATGGTCGATCATTCCGTCCGGACGAACGAATAGTCCTCGGTTGTAGCGTTCACCATCGTCCTCAATGATAATGCTGCCATAGATGGCCGCATCGCATCGCTTGGCTTGACCTCGCATCCAGGCGATTGTCGCCCCGTCCATGGTCTCACTAAGATCATGGCTCCTCATGCTGAATCCGGTACTGAACATTTCCGGCAAGACGATCAGATCTGTACTTCCTTGGAGCGGGGCGAGTTTCTCCGAGAACATGGCACAATTCGCTTCCGCATCCTCCCAGTGCAACATGCTCTGGACCAATGTTACTCTTAGATCCTGCATAACCGTTCGATCGCTTTATCCAATGTACTATCCTCTTTTGCAAAACAGAAACGCATCAACCGTTGCCCTTCTGGCTTCGCAGCATAGAAAGGCGAAAGCGGAATGCCTGCTACGCCGTGCTCTTCTGCAAGTGTCACAGCGAAGTCCAGATCATGTGAATCGCTGATCCCGGAATGATCCGCTACTTGAAAATAGGAACCTTCACACGGCAATAAACGCCAACGCGACCCTTTCAGACCATTCATGAAACGGTCGCGTTTCTTCTGATACATCTCCGACACATTCTCATATACGGATGGGGCTTTCATGTATGAGGCCAACGCATGTTGCATGGGCGTATTCACACTGAATACATTGAACTGATGCACTTTCCGGAAACCCTTCATCAACGCTTCCGGTGCCAGAACATATCCTCCTTTCCAACCCGTAGCATGGAACACTTTCCCGAAACTGAATACAACGAATGCTCTTTCCCGCAATTCCGGATAACGGATCGCTGATGCATGGCCGGCCGGATCGAAAACGATATGCTCATACACCTCATCACTAAGAAGAAGGATATTGGTGCCCTTCAGCACCGCCGCGATCATTAGCATATCCGCTTCTCGAAGGATCGTCCCTGCCGGGTTGTGCGGCGTATTGATGATCAATAAACGGGTTCGAGGAGTGATGGCCTTGGTCACATCAGCAATACTGAAACCCATCTCATTGCTCAACGCAACATGCACGGGGATACCGCCAAACAATTCCACGGCAGGTGCGTAACAGTCATACGCCGGATCGATGATGATGACCTCATCGCCAAAAGAAACAACCGCACCAATGGCGGTGAATATGGCTTGGGTAGCGCCTGCGGTTATGGTAACCTCCGTATCCGGATCATAGCTCGCACCATAGAGATGATGCACTTTACTCACGATCGCTTCTCGCAATGCTGGCAGTCCTGCCATTGGAGCGTATTGATTGTGCCCCGCCTTCATTGCCGAAGCCACCAGTTCGGTCAATGCTGGATCGATCGGAAAATCCGGAAACCCTTGGCTTAAATTGATCGCACCGGTCTTTTGTGCCAACTGGCTCATGATCGTGAATATCGTGGTACCCACCCTGGGTAACTTGTCAGGAACCGTGATCGCCATCGGGTGGTGAAAGTAAGTTAAGCGCAAAGAAAAAGGCCTCGACAATGCAAGACCTTTCTTGGTATCAGGAAAGCGATCAGCGCTTATTCTTTGAAGCCCATCAATATAGCAACGCAACCTACATGTACCATGGAGCTATTTCCTTTCTCAGGCACCCAGACCACAACTTTCATTTGCGCCGTGTTCGTGGACTTAAGGTCGAAATAGCGTTTAGGTGAATCTGCAAGGCTCTCGAATACGATCTTGTTGAAAGCATCCACGATCTTCCAATTCACCTCCCCTAGAATCGGATGTGCACAGACCATGACCCGGTACTCTTGGCCGCTATAGAATGTAAGGTTTACTTCGGCCTCATCACCAGGACTCAATTGCGCTCCATTGAACGATTCATTGAACTTGTATGGAGCCAATTCAGGAAGGCACTTATTCTTCGCGAAACTCCGACATTGGGCCAATGCATCGCTAGCAGAGAACACGAAAGCTAAGGCAACAATGACTTGGGTAAGAATGGTTCGTACGTTGAGCATTGCGGCGATCAGTTGATGAAGTTGGTACGGATGGTCGCCGCTTTTTCACTTATGGCGAACAATTGTGCATCTGTCAATGTTGCTGGCTCACCACCGCTAACAACGACGGCTACACCGCGCTCCTCACTAACGGAGCTTTCTCCAGCGGTCTGCTTCACTTCCTCGAACAATACCTGAAGCGCAGCAAGATCCGCTCTCACGCCTTCCAAGGTTGCATCCTGAACATTATAACTATCCACTAGCGCGATCAGGTCCTTCAATGAAAGTTTCTGTTCAGCAATACGTTGGCGTAGTTCAGGAGAATCATTCGTTTTGGCCACTTCCGTGGATATGTACAAACCCTCGACCCAGCCACCTACGATCATCAACGCGCTTATGTTATGCCGATCATTCTCCTTCAAATAGGCATCAACATTCCAATAGGTCTCACTGATCACGTCAAGCAAGGCATCCCGATCATTCTGATGTTTTTGCATTACTTCCAACGTGCTGTCGTTAAAGGCGTTGCTCACGCCCAATCGATCAGCCAATTTCTTGGCGCAGGACGTATAGAACATGCTCTCCTGTGTGTGATTGAAAACACTGGTATAGCTCAGGTCCGCACCATATACCCCAAGGTTTAGTGCTTGTTTACTAGCTGCGGTGTACTTATCCACGTTCTTAACATCGTTCAGGATCGTGCTGTTGTACTTGGCGCCAGCTTTCTTCAGCAAACTTGCCGTTTCCATCGGTGAAGGGATATTATAGAAGATGTTCTTGGTCTTCTTTACCCGATCAGCTTGGGCGGTACTATCAATGGCATTGTCCACTTTCAACGCCTCCTGCGGCGGTGGCTCACTTCCACAAGCAGTGAAAAGTGTGGTAATAGCCAAGACCAATGACCATATATAGATCTTCATAGCAGTTTCTGGGTTAGAGAGATAGCGCGGTAAAGATGCCGGTTAATAGTGATGGGGATCAATGAGCTTCCAACCAGTTTTTCCCCATCTGCATGTCAACAACAAGTGGAACGTCCAATGCCAACGCACCTTCCATGAGTTCTTTGACCATTGCCTTAACGGCATCCGCTTCAGAAAGTTCCACGTCGAAAACCAATTCATCATGCACTTGCAGGAGCATCTTGCTCTTTAACCGGTCCTTGGATAGACGTTCATGGATCCTGACCATGGCCAGTTTGATGATGTCAGCAGCGGTTCCCTGCATTGGGGCGTTGATCGCAACCCGTTCCGCAGCAGCTCGGACCGTATTATTCCCACTGGTGATATCCGGTAAATAACGACGACGACCAAGCATGGTTTTCACGTAACCATGCTCTCTACAGAACGCGATCTGTTCGTCCATATACGAACGGACCCCAGGGAACTGAGTAAAATAGTCATCGATGATCTGTTTGGCCTCCGCCCTAGGTATACTCAAGTTCTGGCTTAGTCCGAATGCTCCTTGACCATATGCAATGCCGAAATTCACAGCTTTCGCTCGGCTTCGTTGCTCGCGGGAAACAGCATCAATAGCCACATTGAAGACCTTAGCTGCCGTTGCTGCATGTATGTCCAGACCTTGTTTGAAGGCTTCTTGCATGTTGGCATCACCGCTCATGTGCGCGATCACCCGTAATTCGATCTGGCTATAATCCGCGCTAAGCAATTCGTATCCTTCGCCGCGTGGTACGAATGCTTTTCGGATCTCACGACCTTTCTCTGTCCGGATCGGTATATTCTGCAGATTAGGATCGTTGCTCGCCAACCGTCCTGTGGCCGCAACAGCTTGCAAATAGTTGGTGTGAACACGACCCGTGATCGGATCAGCGGCAGCCGGCAATGTGTCCACATAGGTACCCTTCAGCTTTCTCAGGCTCCGATAATCAAGGATCAACGGAATAATTGGATGTGCATGTGCCAAACCACTCAATACATCTTCGCTGGTCTGGTATTGACCAGTGCGCGTTTTCTTGATCTTTTCACCCCCGATCTTCAGTTGATCAAAGAGTACCTCTCCAAGTTGTTTCGGCGAGTCAAGATTGAAGACAATGCCCCCACAAGAAGTGCGAATATCTTCTTGTAAACGCTGCAGGTCCTCGGCGAGTTCCTCACTGAACGCCTTCAAAGCTGGGATATCCAACCGGATGCCTTCGCGTTCCATGGCCGCAAGGACATTGACCAATGGCATCTCCAGGTCATTGAATAATCCATCAACCTGATCGACCTTCAGTTCGGCTGTGAACAATTCATGCAATTGCCATGTGATATCCGCGTCCTCCGCACTGTAATCTTTTACGTCAATCACATCGGCATCGCGCATATTGCGTTGATTCTTGCCCTTGGGACCTATAAGCGTTTCAATGGAAACAGGACGATATTGAAGGTATGTTTCACTGAGGTAATCCATCCCATGCCTGAGTTCCGGATGCAGCAGGTAGTGGGCGATCATGGTATCGAACAACTGGCCCTTTACCTCGACACCGTAGTTGGCCATGACCACAACATCGTACTTGGCATTCTGGGCCACTTTTGAGATCGTTGGATCTTCCAGAATTGCCCTGAACCGATCCACGACTTTCTGCGCTTCCTTGCGATCTGCTGGAACCGCAACGTAATACCCTTCATGGGCTTTCCAACTGAAAGCCAATCCTACCAATTCCGCTTTCAATTGATCCGTACTCGTTGTCTCTGTATCAAAACAGAATTTCTTCAATTTACCAAGTTGCCCCACTAGGGCATCCAGATCCTTTTCTGGATCCACCAAGAAGTAATTATGTGCAACGCTCTCGATCGTTGCCATTTCCGTTAGAACTACATTGCCATCTTCATCCGTAGTGCTTCCGAACAGGTCCACTTGACCTGGATCAGTTTGTTTTTTCCTTGCGACCGGCGATGCGGACCTGCTGTCATCCGGAGTATCCGCCGCGTCACTTTCACCCAACACCGTTTTGGTTAAGTTCCTGAATTCCAACTCACTGAATACGGCGAGGATTTTCTCTTTATTGGGTGGATCCAAATTCAAACTGGTAGGATCGAGATCCACGGGAGCATCGATCAAGATCGTGGCAAGTTGCTTGCTCATGCGTCCTTGTTCAGCGAATTCCCGGATATTCTGCTGTTGCTTCCCTTTAAGCTGGTCAACTCCGTCCAACACCCCTTCCAGGCTGCCGAACCGTTTTACAAGCTTCATAGCCGTCTTTTCACCAATACCAGGTATTCCAGGAATGTTATCCACTGCGTCACCCATCAATCCAAGGATATCAATTACCTGTTCGGTACGCTCCAGCCCCCAACGATCACAGACCTCCTTTACGCCTAAAACCTCAGGAGGGGCTCCTTGCCGTCCTGGTTTGTACATTTTGACCTGTTCTGTCACTAGCTGGCCAAAATCCTTATCCGGTGTAACCATGTACGTCGTAAACCCCTCTTTTTCAGCCTTTTTTGCCAGTGTACCGATTACATCATCCGCCTCATAACCATCGCTTTCCAGAATTGGGATATTGAATGCTTCTATGATCCGCCTTATGTAGGGTATGTTGCTTCGAATATCATCGGGCATTTCTTCCCGATTGGCTTTGTATTCTACCATTGTCGTATGCCGTTCCGTTGGCGCTGCGGTATCGAATACGACGGCAATATGGGTCGGCTTCTCGCGCTTAATAAGGTCAAGCAATGTCAAAGTGAATCCGAAAGCCGCGCTGGTATTCAGTTTGGCACTATTGATCCTTGGATTTTTGATAAAACTGAAATAAGCCCTATAGATCAGGGCGAACGCGTCCAATAAAAAGAGGCGTTTGTCGTTGGTCGTCGATACCATGGGACTAAGGTAATTGCTAGGTTCCGTTTGCGCCTTACACGGCAGCAACCCTACTGAAACCGATACTTTTCAGCGGTTCGCAATGAGCTCTTGCTCCGCATAGGACCATGCTTGGCAGCTGTCAGTTCCTAAAACTTGTCGAATTCCTCTTGTGCAGATTTTGTAAATAACTTATCTTGCGTCGATTATGGCTGATCTCCCATCCTCATTCAGGCGGTGTGCGTCTTTTTCGGACGCACTCAGCGGCCTTAGGGTGTATACTTTTGGTTTGCTGCTAGCGCTATTCGGGACTGCCACTGTTGCGCACGCGGAACACTTTTCGGGAGCTTCCATTACTTATGAATGTGTCGGTGGAAACATTTATAATATCTATTTGGACCTGTATCTGGATTGTTCCGGTGCCGGTATCACAAATCAACAACTTCATTTCAGTAGTGATTGCGGCTTGAATTTCACTGTTGGAACCACGGCATTTCCGCTTACTCAGTTGATCAATGAAGAAGCTTCTCCTTTGTGTGCTTCAGAGGTTGGAAGTAGTACATGTAATGGTGGGTCTTTGCCAGGTTATAGGCATTATCGGTATTCGACTACACTATACTTGTCACCTTGCGATAAGTGGACCATGGAATGGTATATCTGTTGCCGATCCGTAATGGTGAATCTACTTAATACTCCGGGCACCTATGCACAAGCAACGTTGAATAACGCTTTTGGACTATGTGATATTTCGCCACGTTTTGTTGATGCTGGCGTACCTCACTTTTGCGTACTTAACCCAGTTTCGTATAGCCCAGGTGCAACGGATCCGGATGGTAGTACAATGTCATTTGCTTTGATCGCTGCACGATACGGTTCACCTGCGCCTGTTCAAGTAAGTTACAACGCAGGTTATGGCGGCACGAACCCGTTTCCTGGTATAACGATCAACCCTACTACGGGTCAGATCAACTTTTTTCCAACGATATCCGGAAATTATGTTGTCGTTGTGCAGGTCACAACGTATACGCCTGGCGGGATACTGATCGGTACCGTAATGCGCGATCTAATGTTCGTGGTCCTACCCTGTGATGGCGATGCCCCCGAGAGTGCCGGTATAAGCAATGTTCCACTGGGTCTTTTGGTCGGTCCGAACAGTGTTGCGGCCTGCCAAGGTGTCTCTTGGTGTGTGGATATCGTATTCACGGATAATAATCCGGCTCAAACGATCTCAGTTACTTCGAACGCCGTGAATTTATTGCCAGGAGCTACGTTCAATGTTGTTGGTACGAATCCGGCGATCGGAACGCTTTGTTGGACCAATAATTCGACCGGATTACCCGTGAATGTCTTCATTCAAGCAGATGATGGGGCTTGCCCGATCCCGAACGTAACTTCCCGATCCTTGTTTTTGAATGAATGTGCAGTCCTACCTGTGGAACTGGTAGGGTTTGATGCAAAACCGGATCGGTATGTTGTGAAGACGAATTGGACGACGGCAACAGAGAGCGATAACAGCCACTTCGTTATTGAACGTAGTATGGACGGGGTTGAATTCATTAAGATCGGCTCAGTGGCAGGTGCGGGGTCGACGCAACAAGTGCATCATTATGAATTCTTGGATACTGACCCTGTGATAGGTGTTAGTTATTACCGCTTGTTACAGGTGGATATGGACGGTACAGAAATGTCCAGTGAAGTGATCCCTGTTATCTACCTAAAAGCTCCAAATGTTTCTGTTGTGCCGAATGACGGCGGTGGTTGGACCGTAAGCGGCTTATCGGATGCATCCGACTGGTCATTGGTTGATATGATCGGGAGATCCATCATCAATGGACGATTCAACGGTGATCATACCGCGATCATTCCTGGACCTGATGTTCCTCCATCAGTGCTGGTGCTCGTGATCCACTCCGGGGCAGATCAACAGCAGCTAAAGATCCATTCCTTCGGGAATTTGAACGGTACGGAGCAATCCACGACATTCTAAAGTGGACCTTGATCACTGATCGGCCTTTTGCCATCTGATCTCTACTCTTCGATTTATTGCTCGGCCTATCTCCGTGGCATTCTGTCCGATCGGTCGATCGCTTCCAACTGCATCTACTTGAATGTTCATGTAGGGAATACCGGCTTGTATCAGAAGGTCTTTAATCGTGTTCGCTCTGCGCAGCCCCAAGGCCTTATTCTCAGACCCGGTTCCAGTATTATCCGTATGACCCTCAACCAAGATCGTTAAAGTTGGATCCAAGTCCAACGCATTCCGAAGATCAACAAGCACCTCCGGATCCAATGTATCCGGTATATGACTGGACGTTTCGAATCGTATCGGCACCATCTCGTGATCTTCTTGGAAGGAAGTGCTATCGACCAATATGAACTCTTCTGAAATACTTCCGCAGGTCATTGAACAGCTAGTGTCAGTACCTATGCGAACCAACGAAATATCATCTACGAAGTAATAGGCATAAGGCCCACCATTGGGATCCGTTGTGAAAATAGTCGTTGCTGAATCGAAACTGAAATTGCCTATGAGAAGATCCGTAGCGCAATTCCTGGGTCGAACCTCTCCGCATAGCGTGATCCATTGCGATGGGTTATCCATGATCAGGCCAATTGGTGAGGACCATTGCGACGAATAATCGAACGGTTCGCGCTGCATTGTTCGCTTGAAGTTCTCAACTAAAGCAATACCGATCCGATCAACAGCAAAACCATATGACGAGTTTCGAAGAATGCGCATGCGATAGTGGTAGATGCCGCAAGGTTCGATCGGCCCGCTCAGTGAGGTTTGAATGAATTCACGATGATCCTTATCCGCGCCGGAGTACAAATAGACCCCAGCCATGCCATCTATGAGATCAGGAGTTCCTCCGCTAGCATTCTGCCAGTGTGAATGCGGTATATCCAATGTATGATCGAATGATGGATCCGGTACTAGCTCTGGCCCATGCTCGTTCAAGCGTTGAGCGGGACAGGCCTGTTCTTGTGTGAGTATGTCAACGGAAGAATTCGAATTCAAGGGCGCAACGGAAACCTCATCCAGCAAACAATATGCTTGCTGGGAGATCGTCCGAAGGAACTGAACACGGCCAGGGTCTGAGTCGTACATCTCCATATACTTGCTTTCAACATTGGTCAGAACGGTCTTCTCCGAATTCTGGACCATGGCCTTTCTACTGCTATATCCATAGCGCTGAAAATTTCCCACTAGCAAAAAACGCTCTCCGCCTTTCGCGTTATACGTGCCTTCAACCTTCATCCACACTGCTGTGTCAGAGAGGAAAAGGTCAAGGGGATTCTCTAGATCCGGTTTCCCGATGAGATCATGAAGCACACCTTTGCGTGATCGATCGGTTGTTGTGAAACAAGCTCCAATGCGATCCGTAACATAGCCGCTCCGATCAGCCGCATTTACCCAGAAGGATACCGCATACCTATGCCCATTCTCTAACGGTTCCTTAAGCTCCAGTTGGACAAACTGCCGATCGGTCCGGTCACCGTTTCGTGACGTGAGCACCAAGCCCATGTACGCTTCACCATCCTTTGCTCTTTGATGCCCAGCCCAATTCTGCGGAACGCCTACAACCTGTGAGCAACTATTGAAATATGTTGGAGATGAAGATACCGATCGCACATTCGAAATTCTTTTAAGCTTTTCAGGCGCAACCGACCTCGGGCATTTCGAATACTCCTCAAAACTGCCGTTGAGCACTAATTCCTGCCCGTGCGTTTCCGACACAGAACCAAGAACCATTGTGATCAACAGAAATATAGATGGAACGAGATAACGATGATCCCAGATCATGGTAAACGCAGATGCGCACTTTTATGGATCGGTAAGGCGATCATTCTATTGAATGAAAAGAGCCCCCGTTCAATAACGGAGGCTCTTCCTTTTACAATATTCCGGGGATCACTTCACTACCTGAAATGCTTTCGCAGCACCCAGTCCTTCAGCCGTGCGCAATGCATAACGGTAAAGACCAGCGCCCAGACCGGCAACGTCAAGAGTTACTTGTGTAGTACCGTTCGCAATGTTCTTCTGCATCACACTGCGACCTGTTACATCATACACTTCCAACGTTGCGTTGGTACGAAGGTCCGAGAACGGAATAGTGATCTGGTCGTTCGCAGGAACCGGGTAAGCTTGACCCAAGGTAGATGCAAGCAATGCATCGAACTCCTCCACACTCACAACTCCATAGAACCAATCGTGGCTCAAGGAAACCATGCTGTGGGCTACATCTGCGTTTGACATTTGCTCTGGGCCAACACCGAAATAGACCACTTTGTAGTTACCGGTCTCGCAACGCAAGCCTCCGATCAAATTGGTATTCGTATTGTAGTGAATGATACCTACAGCTGGCGCGATAGGAGTGATCTGATCAGGATACGTGTTGGTGCCGAATACTGCTGCAATGCTGCTGTTCGGAACGTCTCCAAAAACGAAATCGCCATCGATGAAGTTCACTAGATTCTGAGCTGTACTTCCATCGGCCACATAGGTCGCATGCATGTAATCCGAATAGAACGCCTGCGTTGCTGCTGTACCATATGCACCGGTCACACCGCTTTGGTCCCATCCAATATCCTGACCTGCTATCATTACGTCGCTTCCGGCATCCATAAGGGCAGATAGCGCAACAACCTCATCATCCGTAAGTGATGGGAATGTCCAACTAACGTTGACGTAATAGTTATTCACTCCAGCAAGCGCGCCCTCGCTCGCAAAATTCAAGAACTTGTCCTTTGTAACTGCCGCGTAGGCAGTATTACCAGCTTGCGCTAGGCCATCCGTATAGAGCGGCTCCCATTGCTCTGCCCCGTTGTGCGTTACCACAAGATCGGTAACACCACTGATAACATTCATAACCCTTTCCAACACTGGTGCTGCCGGATTGGATGAAGATGCAACGGACAACAGATAGGAGGCGACACCGGGTGTAGCATCCGGCATGATGGAGACATCCATATTCAGGTCATCTCCAGCCGACACTTGTGCAGTAGCAGGGCTCGTCACAGCTGCGCCGTTCACCTGCAATTCGCTGCTCCAACCCGCAGGTGCACCCATGCTCGTAAGCGTTACAATGTAGTCCTCTGTGGAACCCAATAAGTTCGTGAATACCGTATTGACTGCTGCTGGTGTTCCATTAGGTACGCCAACATAGACCGGGGCGCTATCCGCAAATTCACCAATTACGAGTGTTGTTCCACCATCAGCTGCAATATCACTTCCTTGATAAACTTCGCTGTGGTCTTCGCTAACAAATGCAACCACTCTACAATTCGCGATGTTCCATGCAGCTGGAACGGTCATTGTATAGCTGCGCGTGATCGTACTACCCATTGTAGGGTTCACCACCATATCTCCCCATGTATCCGTAACGTATCCTCTCAGGACATGAACATGATCATAATTCGCATGATTACCGGACGGACCATAATCAGTTTGAGGGCCATCCAAATGATCTTCTTTTACAAGAACACTGATGTAATCGTCGCCAGGAGGGCTGTCTGCGGTGTAATAGAGCTCCACGTTAACGGTCAGCTCGTTCGTGCCTGCATCATAACTGCTTTCAACACCCAAGTTCACAGGGCTTGGCAATGCTAACATTTCGGCAACTGCGCCTTCCCATGCACCTCGCCCAAGGTCATCTTCACCGTCAAAAACGTGACGATTGATAACTCCAGCTGGATATCCGCCGATCGTGAAATACGCGTCGATCGCTGTTCCTTCCGGTGTGCGGAAATCCGGTTCACCCGCACCAGGAACTGCAAAACTACCTGCATGGATACCAACAACGGCGATCTTTGTTCCGTGCATGGCCTCCAGTGAAGCCATGATCGTATGGCCTTCCGGGCAATAGCCACAGTGGATACCGGTGAAATCTTCCAACAAAGCCGACCGGTTCTGCGGGGTTTGCGTAACCAACGACTGCCCGATAAGGACCGTTGGTAACAATGCTAAGAGGGTAGTTATCTTTTTCATGGAGGTTCGGTTAAAAAGGACCGTGAAGGTATTGAACCATTCAACCTGTAAGTACACCGGTTAACAGCTTTCTTGGAGTGCTAACCAATGTTTACAACCATTCCATACACAAACACTTCTCGTAATGGGCACAACTGCCTGAATATCAGTTATACATTCATAAAACATTGAATACCCGTGATCCATTTGGTCGATGATGTCAACGCTCTTTCCATAGCACCTCCATTACGGTCTGGCCTACGGCCTTCAATGTTGTGGGATCGATCACATCCATATTGTCCCCGTGTGTATGCCAATGTGGAGCGAAGGCCTGTGTTTCTGGATCGTGTTGGATGATGTCGATCGTTGGGATCCGAAGTACTTTATTGATCGGAATGTGATCATCTATACCAACGAAATACTTCGTTTCGCGGATGAATCGGTCTCCGTAGCCCAAGGCTGCTGCAGTCTTCCATACTTTATGCACTACCTGACCCGAGTATTGCATACTTAACGCTTCTTGATAGAACACTGCATCGCGGCCGCCCACCATGTCCAACAGGATCCCGAAACGTGCATTATATCCCGATACATGTGGATTCTTGACGAAATACTGCGAACCTAAACACCACGTATCCATACTGCTCTCGTCCATGGCCATTGCACCATTGGGTTGACCATGGTCTTCTGCATCCGTAAATAGAATATCCACACCAAGAAGATCATTGGATACAGCCAAATGACGAGCGATCTCCAATAGAACACCCACTCCACTGCCTGCATCATTCGCTCCATCGATCGGTTCGTTCTTGCGTTCGGTATCCCGGTCCGCAAAAGGTCTGGTATCCCAATGTGCTAGTAATAGGATCCGATCCTTCTTTTCAGGTCGCCAGGTACCAATGATATTGCGCAAAGGGATCTTCGCGCCCGAATAAATGGTGACCATACCCGTCTGTTCCGTAACCAATGCACCGTAACTCTTCAGCTTGGAAACCATCCAATCACCACATGCCGTGTGCGGCGCCGTGCCCGGTACGCGCGGTCCGAAATCGACCTGCTTCTTCACAAACGCGAAAGCACTGTCCGGGTCGAACAACGGTGTAGGAGGTACAGAAGCAACCTGTTCTTTGACCAGTGGAACCGTCGCTTCCGGCTCATCGGGTGTGCAAGAACTGAAGATCATGATCAATGCAAGACCGGAACCTAATGCAATTCGGCGAATCCAACCTAGTCCACAAATCCGATTCATGCACGCTCCCATACTGTTCCTTCTTTGGTGTCTTTCAATAAAATACCGAGGGAGATCAACTGATCCCGGATACGATCGCTTGTAGTAAAATCCTTATTGGCTTTTGCAGTAGCGCGCATCCGAATGAACTCTTGTACAAGCCCATCCAAGGTTGCATCATCATTATTCGTTTCTCCCTCGCTTCGCAGACCAAGGACGTCGAACACCATGGTATTGAAAAGCTGTTTCAGACGATCAAGTGCATCCGAACTCAACGCCTGTTTCCCATCGTTCACGCTATTGATCAATCGAACACCCTCGAACAGTGCAGCGACCATCACCGGCGTATTAAGGTCATCATGCATAGCTGCATGACAGCTCGTTTCCAATGCAGCAACTTCACCATCTCCCGCACCGTTCACACCGTTCAACTTTTTCAACGTTGTCATCGCGGCCATTAAACGAGCCAGTCCCTTTTCGGCTGCTTGCAATGCTGCATTGCTGAAATCCAACGTACCAGCGTAGTGACTTTGTAGCATGAAGAAACGCACGGTCATTGGACTGTAGCCTTGCTCCAATAGCTTATGGTTACCGGTTACCAATTCTTCCGGAGTAAAGCCATTGCCTTCGCTTTTGGCCATTTTACGGCCATTCACGGTAAGCATATTCGTATGCATCCAATATCGGACCGGTACTTGGCCATCCGCTGCAATGCTTTGTGCGATCTCGCATTCATGGTGCGGGAACTTCAGGTCCATTCCGCCACCATGAATATCGAACGTAAGGCCCAGGTATTTCGTGCTCATGGCACTGCATTCCAAATGCCAACCAGGAAAGCCTTCACTCCATGGACTTGGCCATTTCATAAGATGAGTAGCATCGGCCTTTTTCCAGATGGCAAAATCCAATGGACTGCGTTTCTCGTCCTGTCCTTCTGTTTCTCGCGTGTTCGCGATAAGGTCCTCTGTCTTTCGTCCACTTAACTCGCCATAGGCGTTGGTCTTGCTGTACTTCTCTACATCGAAATACACACTACCATTCGCTTCATAGGCATTTCCGCTCGCCAGGATGCGTTTCACCATTTCGATCTGTTCGATCAGATGCCCTGTCGCGGTGGGCTCAATACTTGGCCTAAGAATATTGAACAGTTGCATTACATCGTGGAAGCCATTGGTGTATTTCTGCACGATCTCCATGGGCTCCAATTGCTCCAACCGCGCTCGCTTCGCGATCTTATCCTCACCATGGTCGACATCATCGACCAAGTGGCCAACATCCGTAATGTTTCGGACGTATCGAACAGAATAACCCATGTAAGTGAGCCAACGGAAGAGTATATCAAACGCTAGGAACGTACGCACGTTCCCAAGGTGTGCATCGCTATACACGGTTGGTCCGCAGACGTACAGACCAACATGCTTTGGACGTATGGGAACGAACTCCTCTTTCTTTCGAGTGAGTGTATTGGTAAGGTACAAGGGGCCTTTGCGAAGGTCGGTCATCGGGCTGCGAAGGTATTGACTCATCCAATCCCAAAAAGACCTTTGATCACTTCATCTTCTTCAGGTACCTGTAAAGTTCACTTTCCGTTGATAGGATAACACTGCTTTGGCCATCAATGGACTTCTCCAGAACGTTCAAGCTCTTCAGGAAACCATACAACTCGCTGGAAGGTGCGGTTCTAATCGAAAGAAGCCCGCTCAGCATGTTGAGCGGGCTTCTTCGATCGCGATCAAAAACCGTTGATCAAGCTACTGAATATCGTCATCGGTGATCATTGCATCACCAGCATATCGTCCACCTTTGAACACTTCGATACGGGTCAGGATCCCATTGTGGTCATATGTATACCGTTTGCCATCCGACAGTCTACCCTTCCGGAATTCTCCTTGTTGAGAGATCTTAAGCTGTCTGTTGTAGAGTGTATTGTATCCGTTTTCATTGAAGCGCACTGCGTTTGGTTTTTCTTCCGCTGTAACAGCAGGTGCCATTGGTGCTGTTGCATCCACCTTCACTTCCTCAGCTTTAGGCGCTGGTTTGATGTATTTGCTATTGGCTTCATTGATCACACCGTTATTGAACTGGGCGATCTGCTGAACTTCACCATTCTCCGAATAGCGCTTCAGGAATCCATCTTCACGGCCTTCTTTTACATTCACGTGTACCGCCAGCTTACCGTTGTCATGATAATATTTCTGCTCTCCGTCACGAACTCCATGATCATTGAACACGAAATCCTGGGCCAATTTCCCATTGGGATGATACCGTAGAAATTTACCCGTGTTCCGATCCAGGTCCCAAGCTCCTTGTTCCTCTACTTTCCCATTCGGATAATAGGTCTTGTAATCGCCACGCGGCCTTCCCATCTGGTAGGTGATCTCGCTCATGGGTTTTCCATTCGGCCAATATCGACGCCATACACCAATCCGTTTGCTATTCGCGTATGTACCTTCTTCCACCAATGCACCATCTGCATATCCGGGTTTTTCGGTCGCTGGCGCAATGAACCGCCAATGCCCCTGTTTGCGGCCCATTTCATCTACACGGTTCAGGGTGTCCATCGACGAGCCAGCGTTGGCCTGAGCACAAGCCGAGTGTCCGAAGCTCAACTGGACAATGCATATGGCAGTTAGTACGGAAAATAGATATCGGTTCATCTGTGCTTCTTGTTCGCATTGCGAAACGAGATCCATGCGAAAAGGTTACAAGACCCGGATCAATGGACCCCCAACTTGAAGCATTTGTGAGCCCGACCTAGAGCAACGGTAGGGCACCTATTCCGCGAGCTGCCGCCTCAAATTCAGCATCATATCATCCACCATCGACCTTAGATCGAATTGTGGTTCCCAACCCCAATCGGCCTTTGCTGCACTGTCGTCTATGCTTCGTGGCCAGCTATCCGCAATGGCTTGGCGACTATCCGGGGCGTAACTTATCTCGAATTCAGGAATGTGACGTTTCACCTCCAATGCGATCTCTTTAGGATCGAAGCTCACACCCGCCAAATTATAACTCGTTCGTTCCTTGACCTTTTCCGATGGAGCCTCCATGATGTCGATCGTAGCGCGGATGGCATCCGGCATGTACATCATCGGCAACGCGGTATCCGGACCTAAGAAACTTGTGTATTTACCCGTTCTGATCGCTTCGTGGAAAATGTGTACCGCATAATCCGTGGTACCGCCTCCAGGTGCGCTTTTCCAACCGATGAGTCCGGGATACCGGATGCTTCGGACATCAACGCCATAGCGCTTGTGGTAATACGCACACCATTGTTCCCCGCTTTGCTTGCTAATTCCATAAACAGTGCTGGGTTCCGCGATGGTGTGCTGCGGTGTTCCATCCTTTGGCGTAGTAGGACCAAAAACCGCAATGCTACTGGGCCAATACACTTTCTTCAACTTGCCTTCACGTGCCAATTCGAGAATGATGAACAGGCTCTCCATATTCAACTGCCAAGCAAACGCTGGGTCCTTTTCGGCGGTTGCGCTCAGGAGTGCTGCCAAGAGATAGACCTCGGTGATCCCATATTTATCAATAACACGCTCGATCCCTCGACGGTCCATGGCATTGACCATGGCAAACGGTCCCGTTTGTGTGACCTGCGGCTCTTTGATATCCGAAGCTACGACGTTCTCATCTCCGAAGCGGGCGCGCAGCCCCTCAACCAGTTCAGTACCAATTTGGCCACTTGAGCCGATGACAAGAATTCGTTTTGTAGACATATTTCGCACAATATGGTGACGAAAGTAGCCATCTGAACCAACAATTCACCTCAATGGCCACAGGGCTTTATTATCTTTGCATAACTTGAAAAAGCTTCAAAATACCCTATCAGCGGAAAAGTTGAAACACCTTTTGGAATCAGAAGGAACGCCGCGTACTACCCTTTCATTTTACCGGTATGTTCATCTAACGGAACCGCAAGACCTGAGGAATGCTTTGTATCCAGAGTGGGAAGAATTAGCTGTATTGGGCAGGATCTATTTGGCGAATGAAGGAGTTAACGCGCAGCTCAGCCTTCCCACAGCAAATTTGAAGGCTTTTCGTAATGCGATCGATGAACGTAGCGAGTTCAAGGATGTTCCTTTCAAGATCGCGGTCGAGGACGATGGTTTCAGCTTTCTGAAGCTTACGATCAAAGTGCGACCGAAACTGGTGGCCGACGGTCTGGCCGATGATGCTTTTGACACCACCAATGTTGGTGAACACCTCGACGCAAAGGCCTTCAACCAAAAGATGGAGGCCGGCGCTACCGTGGTGGATATGCGCAACAACTACGAGGCAATGATCGGACATTTCGAAGGTGCGCTGCTACCCAAAAGCGATACCTTTCGTGGAGCATTGGAGGAAATGCTGGATGTGCTGAAGAACAAGAAGGAAGAACCGCTCCTTATGTATTGCACTGGAGGTATCCGTTGCGAAAAAGCCAGCGCTTGGTTCCGTCACCACGGATATACCAATGTTGGACAATTGCATGGTGGTATAATCGATTATGCGCGGCAAGTGAAAGCTGAAAAGCTGCCGAATAAATACAGAGGCCAGAATTTCGTGTTCGACGGCCGCCTAGCGGAACGGATCTCTGAAGACGTGGTCAGCAATTGTATGCAATGCGGTGTACCGAACGACCGGATCACCAATTGCCAAATGGCAACGTGCAATCTTTTGTTGGTGCAATGTGAAAGCTGTGCATCTGAATACGCGAATTGCTGCTCGCCGAGCTGTAGAGAAATACACTTGCTTCCGGAAGACATACAGCGCGAGTGGCGGAAGGGACGCCCAAGTGAAAGTGCAAAGAGCAAGGCAATTACTGACCCTGAAGCACTAAGGGACCGCATCACCTGCGAAAAGGATCTCTTGAACAAGAATGGAACCCTTCATCCTGAACTGAGAACTATCAGCGCCTTGATCAAGTAAAGGAACGACCTTAGCGGCCACAACGCCATCCAACGAAATGCCCATCTACCACACTCTCGGCAAGATCCCACATAAGCGGCACACCGTTTTCAAGAACGGAAAAGACCGCTATTTCTACGAGCAACTTTTTGGAACGATCGGATTCGATGGAATGAGTTCTCTGCTCTACCATACGCACCGTCCCACGCAGGTCAAAGCATTGAAAATTCCGAAAGATGTTACTCCGAAGATCGCGTTGGAGAAGAACATGCGGTCGCTGCGGTTGCACGGTTTCAAGACGACTCCGGCTAAAGACCATTTGGATGCCCGCAAAGCGATATTGGTGAACAGCGATTGTGCTATCGTGCTCGCTGCGCCTCAAGCGAAAAAAGTAGACTATTTCTACAAGAATGCAGATTGTGACGAGATGATCTTTGTCCACAAGGGCACAGGCACGCTACGAACACTTTTGGGTAACTTGGATTTCAAATACGGCGACTACTTGATGGTCCCACGAGGGATGATCTATACCATGGAATTCAACGACAGCGACAACCGCTTGTTCATTGTTGAAAGCCACCGGCCGATGTACACACCGAAACGGTATCGCAACCATTTCGGACAGTTATTGGAGCACAGTCCTTTCTGCGAACGTGATATCCGCAGACCAAAAAAACTGGAGACACATGATGAGAAAGGCAACTTCATCATTAAAGTGAAGAAACAAGGACTTTTGCACGAGTTCACTTATGCTACACATCCGTTCGATGTTGTGGGTTGGGATGGGTACAACTACCCCTACGCCTTCAGCATACACGACTTTGAACCGATCACCGGTCGCGTACACCAACCACCACCTGTGCACCAAACGTTCGAGACCGATGCTTTCGTGGTATGCAGTTTCTGCCCGCGTTTGTATGATTACCATCCGCAAGCTGTTCCAGCACCATACAACCACAGCAACATCGATAGTGATGAAGTGCTGTACTATGTTGATGGCGATTTCATGAGCCGCAACGATGTTGGTCCAGGTCATATCAGCTTGCACCCGGCCGGTATTCCGCACGGACCACACCCCGGAGCTATGGAACGCAGCATCGGCAAAAAAGTAACCGACGAACTTGCCGTTATGGTGGATACCTTTAAGCCTCTCATGGTGACTGAAGAAGCCATGAAGATCGACGATGGAAAGTATTGGAAATCATGGTTAGAGTGATTGACTAAGCTTCAACCATAAATACAGACGAAAATGAGCATCGAAAGTGCAACACCAGACCTTAAAAAAATAGTCGACGGAGCAGCCGACTTCCTCCCTCTGCTCGGCACCGACTACATCGAACTATATGTAGGTAACGCCAAGCAAAGCGCGCACTATTACAAAACCGCTTTTGGGTTCCAAAGCATGGCATATGCTGGATTGGAGACCGGCGTAAAAGACCGTACCAGCTACGTGCTGGAGCAGGACAAGATCCGCTTGGTGCTTACCACGCCACTCACACAGGACAACCCGATCAACGAGCATTTGCGCGTGCACGGCGATGGCGTGAAAGTGATCGCGTTGTGGGTGGATGATGCGCGAAAAGCATTCGCGGAAACGACCAAGCGTGGTGCTGTGCCATTCATGGAACCCACTGTTGAAAAAGACGCCGATGGTGAGGTCGTGAAAAGCGGGATCAAGCTCTACGGCGATGTATTACACATTTTCATTGAGCGCAAGAATTACCGCGGTACATTTCTTCCCGGGTTCAAAGCATGGAAGAGTGACTACAACCCTACATCCACTGGCATCAAATACGTTGACCACATGGTGGCGAACGTTGGCTGGAACCAGATGAACAAGTGGGTGAAGTTCTACGAAGAAGTGATGGGCTTCGCGAACGTGCTCAGCTTTGATGACAAGGACATCAGCACCGAGTACAGCGCGCTAATGAGCAAGGTGATGAGCAATGGCAATGGCCGCATCAAATTCCCGATCAATGAACCAGCTAAAGGCAAAAAGAAAAGTCAGGTCGAAGAGTATCTGGATTTCTACAATGGCGAAGGCGTCCAGCACATCGCGGTTGCTACGGATGATATCGTAAAGACGGTCCGTGACCTGATAAGCCGTGGCGTGGAATTCCTGAAAGTGCCTTCCTCCTACTATGAAGGCCTATTGGATCGCGTTGGACCGATCGATGAAGACCTTGAACCCTTAGCTGAACTGGGCATCCTTATTGATCGCGATGATGAAGGTTACCTCTTGCAACTCTTCACCAAACCAGTAGAGGATCGCCCAACGATGTTCTTCGAGATCATTCAGCGCAAGGGCGCGAAGAGCTTTGGCAAAGGGAACTTTAAAGCGCTATTCGAGGCTATTGAGCGGGAGCAGGAGAGCCGAGGGACGTTGTGAAGTTGTAAGCTACAATTTGACAACACGCACAAACTGAAGATATTGGGATGTACGGACCGACACGTTGTATTGCCCAACTGCTATTCCATCCATCTCAATCCTAATACTTTGACCTCCGTCAGCGAGAGGCGCTTGGTTTAGTATTGTTCTAATGACACGTCCTTGCATGTCCTGAATTTGTACCGTCACGAGTTCTGGTCTGGAGAGCGAACACTCCAAGAACACTGATCCATAAGTTGGGTTAGGATAAACGGAGAGTTCCGTGCTATGCGCTACTTCTTCTTCTTCGACAGAAATAAATAAACCGGATAGGAATCTAGCCACTGTCGGATGTCCACTTATATTTCCGGCAATAAGAACCTTACCATCAGTTTGCAGAATGACCGCTCGGGAATGATCATTATGTGGTTCGGTATAATCATGGACGACAGATCCATTCTGGCCAAAGCTGGGATCTAGCTGCCCATTTGGAAACAGCCTGATCAATGCCACAGAATAGACCCCTACCCCTGTTTGGGTATTTCCTGTGATCAAGAACTTACCGTCAGGCTGAAGCACAAGATCAGTTGCATTGTCATCCAAAGCAGATATTGAGATGGTGCTCAAGCCGTCAACTCCAAACGTATTGTCCAACCATCCGTCTGCATGAAACCGAGCTATGAACATATTATAATTCGGATAGTAATCCGTTGATCCCACGATTACGATCTTCCCGTCGTTCTGTATTGCAACCGAGCTAGCCATGTCATCGCCAAGACTTAGATCCAAAGTGGCATACCCCGATGCGCCAAAGGCCTGGTCCAAATTTCCATTTGGAAGAACTCGAGCCAAAACAACATTGTATTGACCGGATCCGCCAAAACCTGTTACAACGATTTCACCATCATCTTGTAAGGCCATACTCGTAAGAACATTAAACCCGGAAAATGATTGAAAGGTCATTAAGCCATCCGCATGAAAAGTGCTGTCCGGTGTTCCGTCCGGCAGATAGCGAAACACTGCCATTTTCCATTCTTGATCGCCTGCCAATAAAATCGCTCCATCATCTTGTATCAGCATTTTGCGCACACTACTGTTGGGGTATTGAACTCCGTACGTTACTCCGCCACTTGCATAAGTACTGTCCAATGAGCCGTCAACATTAAATCGAGCCATAGCAATGATCGGAAACGACCCATGGGTTACCATTCCAGCCACCATGATCTTGCTATCCGGAAGAATCGCGATCGAAGTGCATTCATCAAAATAAGAATCCAGGTCAGCAGTTGCCTGACCGGAATCTCCGAATGATGGGTCCAGGCTCCCATCGGGCATAAATCGCAACATGAATACGTCATACCCCAAAGGTGTGAACCAACGACCGGCTATGATAATTCGCCCATCGTTCTGCACTGCCATTGCCCGGATGGTAGCAAAGTTCGTATCCAAGTCAACGCTCGCTATGCCACCTGCACCGAAGGTGGGATCGAGCATTCCCGGTTGTGCCAGAACTGAATACGAGAACAGACAAGCTAGTAACAGAGGGAAATAGCAATTACTTAGCATGTCCTTTTAAAATATCTTATCCAAACGTAATTCACCTAGAGTCTAAGAATACTGCGATGTAAGGTAAAGGTATCCATGGTTCGAGCAACGGGTGAATGGAAGGCCTTTGGGCAGAAATTGAACATCAGTAAGTTCCACAGGCAACTCACTCCACCAAAATCTTCCTCACCCACCGCTTCTTATCGCTCAGCACAGCAACGGTGTAGATCCCGGTTGGCCATTGGTTCAACTTAATGGGCGTGCCGTTCCATGCGCGTTCCATGCAAAGCTGGCCGAGGCCATCGAAGACATTGATCTGAAGGTTTTCGTTCGTGTTCAATGCGATCGTCGTGCCATCCAGCTCTTGCCGAACGGTGATCGGGTCTGCTTGACCGTGATCTTCGACTCCGGTGGTCAGGCATCCGTTAACGAATTGCCCGAACTCTGATTCAGTCATGCTCTCGGAAACTCCCTCGGTCATTAACGGACCTGAGACAAGACCGTTGCTGTAGTTCAGCCAATAGATACCACAGATGGATAATTGATAATCCTCCGGTTGCTCCAATTGTGTTCCGCATCCCCAGTTCCCGGAGAGGTCTGTTTGTTGGACACCCCATACCACTGTGTCGCCAATTGCAAGTCCATCGACATACCAGCGACATAGTAAACCACAATCACCCCAAACACGGATCACTTGATCATCTTCCAGCTCACCGGAATATGAACGGACCACTTTCATGTCCGCGCCGTATCCGACATCGGCCAACTTAACCACCAACACTACAGCGTCCGGGACCCACCATTCCGGCTGTTCGTAAGGCGGATACAGGGTTTCACAAAAGGTCTGCGGACCGAAACACGAACAAGCAAATGTGCTTGCATGGAACAACAGGCCAACCACAAAGGCCAAGGAGAATTTTGCTACGGTGTGCATATCATCAAGACATGTTGAACGGCAATTCCGTTGCCCTAGAGGACTGATCTCCAGCAAATCATGTGAGACAATGTTACCTTTGCCGTTCAATGCGATCAACTCTTACAATTTGGTTCCGTATCGGCTTGGGCATCCTGCTTATCGGCTTCCTATCTGCTACTTCCTGCAACCGGGATGATGATGGGCCAGTAGTGAACCCAACGATCAATTTCGTTATGGATTCCGGGTATACCTACCAGAACGACACCTTGCCATTGTCCGATACGTTGAAGGTCGGCGTGATCATTCAAGAAGGGAATGAAAATCTACGGACCTTTCTGGTCCGCTCCGTTTATGATCAGCAACAACCTGTAATTACCGACAGTCTTCCGGTCGGTTCTGACACTTTTGAGTTTGAAAAGCAGATCATTCTCCGTGATGTTGCGGGTACCGAGCGATGGAGCTTTGGAGTGGAGGAGAATGATGGTGACCGGATCTGGCGTCAACTTGTATTCGTTGTGCAGTAATTGCCCTTGGTTCACTGGCTTCCGGTAAATTCGCGCCCCAAGGCAAATAAGTGCCTTTTTCGAGCACCCGTATGTACCGCACACACACTTGTGGCGAACTCCGCCCTTCCGACTCCTCAAAGACCGTGACCCTTGCTGGATGGGTCCAACGTACCCGCGAAATGGGTGGGCTCACCTTTGTTGACCTGCGCGATCGCTTTGGCATCACACAGCTCAGCTTCAATACAGAACGGAACAAGAACCTGCGGGATCAAGCCAATTCCTTGGGCCGCGAATTCGTGGTGCAAGCAACCGGCGTTGTTACGGAACGTGAGAGCAAGAACAAGAACATTCCTACCGGAGAGATCGAGCTCGTCGTAACTGAATTGAAGGTCCTGAACAAAGCCAAGACTCCGCCGTTCACCATTGAAGAAGAGACCGATGGTGGAGAAGAGTTGCGCATGAAATACCGCTACCTCGACCTGCGCCGCAACAGTGTGCGCAAGAACATGGAGCTACGCCATCGCATGGCGATCGAAGTACGCAATTACTTAAGCAACCAGCAATTCTTGGAGGTTGAAACACCTGTTTTGATCAAAAGCACGCCAGAAGGTGCGCGCGACTACGTTGTACCAAGCCGGATGAATCCGGGCGAATTCTATGCGCTGCCGCAGAGTCCACAGACCTTCAAACAGTTGCTGATGGTCGGGGGGATGGATCGCTATTTCCAGATCGTGAAATGCTTCCGTGATGAGGACCTGCGTGCAGACCGACAACCGGAGTTCACGCAGATCGATTGTGAAATGGCTTTTGTTGAACGTGAGGATATCCTGCAAACGTTCGAAGGACTTGCCAAGCATTTGTTCAACGCCATCCTTGGTAAGGAAATGAACGAGCCATTCCAGCGTATGAACTATGATGATGCTATGCGCGATTATGGCAGCGATAAACCGGACCTGCGATTCGGAATGCGATTCCATGAAATGAATGACCTTGCAAAAGGAAAGGAATTCAAAGTGTTCGACGATGCTGAACTTGTTGTGGGAATCAACGCGGAAGGCTGCGCTGGTTGGAGCCGAAAGCAGACGGATGCGTTGATCGACTTTGTAAAACGGCCACAGATCGGTGCTACAGGGATCATCTTTCTACGCTGGAATGCGGAAGGACTGAAGAGCACCGTGGACAAATTCTATGGACCTGATGACCTGGAACGCTGGGCAGATCACTTCAACATGAAAGAGGGCGACCTGCTCTGCATCATGGCAGGACCGATTGACAAGACCCGCAAGCAACTGAACGAATTGCGCTTGCACATTGCTGAAACTCTAGGCTTGCGCGACCCAAGAATTTTTAAACCTTTGTGGGTCGTTGATTTCCCGTTGTTGGAGAAAGATGAAGAAAGCGGCCGTTGGCATGCCATGCACCATCCATTCACCGCACCAATTCCAGCGCACGCACATCTTTTGGAAAGCGATCCCGGAGCTGTGAACGCCAATGCGTATGACCTGGTCATCAACGGCACGGAGATCGGCGGCGGTAGCATTCGCATACATGATCGCCCCATGCAAGAGGCTATGTTCCGTGTGCTCGGATTCACTGACGAAGAGGCGCGCTACAAATTCGGATTCCTGCTCGATGCATTCGAGTTCGGTGCTCCACCACACGGCGGTGCGGCATTCGGTTTCGATCGCTGGGTGAGCTTGTTCGGTGGCCGAAGCGATATCCGTGAATTCATCGCTTTTCCTAAGAACAATGCAGCGCGTGATGTAATGATCGATGCACCAAGCTTGATCGATGATGTGCAATTGAAGGAACTGGGCATTTCAATAAACAAGCGGTCATGAACAGAACAGATCAAGACTTCATCCGCGAGGCCATTGCAGCTGCACGCGCTGGCATGCAACGTGGTGATGGAGGGCCGTTCGGCTGCGTAATTGTAAAGGACGGCGAAGTGATTGGCCGTGGCAATAACAAAGTCACCAGCACGAATGACCCCACGGCCCATGCCGAGGTCGTCGCGATCCGTGAAGCATGTAAAGCGCTTGGTGATTTTCAACTCACCGGATGCGTTCTCTATACCAGTTGTGAGCCTTGCCCCATGTGCCTTGGTGCGATCTATTGGGCCCGTCCGGATAGGATCGTATATGCATGTACACGCGAAGATGCTGCAGATGCCGGTTTCGATGACCAACTTATATACGACGAACTTCCCCTACCCTACACCGAGCGCAAGATCCCTACGGAACATGCCTTCCGCGAGGAAGCACAAGTGGTTTTCAATGAGTGGAAAGCCAAGGAGGATAAGGTTGCTTATTGAACGGTTAACCATTTCTGTTTCTATGAACTGACCAGCTCAGGCGCATGTCTGACATCTTCCAATACGCTGCGGTGGCCATTGTCCTGTTGGTACTTGGTGCTAGTGTTATCATTTCGCTCTACATCTTGGCCAAGGACTTTTTTTCGCTGATCGCGATCACCGGACATTCATTGACCCCACTACCAAAAGTTGATAAGATCGAGCTGGAACGGATCAGTCCATTTTACGCCGCACTTCCTCCTTATCGCAAGAAAGCATTCTCCAAACAGGTGAAGGAATTCATCTTCGACAAGGATTGGGAAGGACGCGGTATTGAGTTGACACGAGAAATGAAACTGCACATTGCTTCTGTCGCAGTGCAGATCGGGTTCGGACTTGGCAGATTGCTGTTCATCCATTTTGAAAGGGTCGTAGTGTATTCGGATGAATACCGGAATAGGATCACCGGAAAAAACCATTTAGGTGAGGTTGCACCAGGTGCTCGGCAGATTGTGCTTTCTTGGAAACACTTTATACAAGGCGAAGCAGATGCGTTCGATGGAAGCAACCTTGGCCTGCACGAAATGGCCCATGCGCTTTGGCTCGAGAACAAGATCGACAATGCCGAGAGCGATTTTCTGGAACCAACGAAGCTAGCTCGCTGGAAGGAGCTTGCGCTCATCGAAGCGGACCTTATCAATAAAGGCAGCTCGTCCTTATTCCGAAAATATGCAGCTAGCAACCAGGCCGAATTCTTTGCCGTCGCTGTCGAGAATTTCTTTGAACGACCTAAAGCATTCAAACAAGAACTACCGGAGATATACATTACGCTGGCCAGTTTGTTGAAGCAAGATCCTGCAAATGCCTAAGCCGAATATGGCGGGTTCATAACGATCGAGATACTTCATGCTCGAAGTATCTAAAACACTGGCCGTGGCATGCTTTTTGGCAATCGCCAACCAAAACCGTCGGATCTGTTTACTTTCGCCGCACCTTAACCTAACCTCTAACATGAAAACACTACTCATTACACTTTGCGCCGCCCTTATTGGGACCGCCGCGATCGCGGGTAAACCCGTTACTTTCATCAAAGGAGACAAGTCGATCTTCAAAGGCGATGCGTCCTTCCTTGTTGAATGGGATATGTCCCTTTCGTCCATTGATGCCTTGGATACTGAGGAAGCATTCGTGGAATACTATAAAGGAAAGGAAAAGGACCCTGAGAAATGGGAGAATGGCTGGAAAAAAGACAAAGCAGGTTTTGCGAACACATACGTTGAAATGCTTTCCAAGGACCTGAAAAAAACAAAGCTGAAGATCAGCAGCGACGACCCTGACAGTAAATACAAGATGATCGTACGGCCTATGAAAGTGAAGACCGGCACGCCGGTGCGCTATTCCAGCATTGAAATGAAGATCCACGTCATTGATATGGCCACGGATGAGGAAGTAGCTGTATTGCACGTACCCGAAGTACGTGGTGTACAGTGGGGCATGACAACACCAACCATGGGTATGACCGTGAACGTGGCGATCATGTATAGTTCCAAGTTCTTTTCGAAATTCATCAAGAAGACAATTGGCGCATAAATGAGAACAATCATTGTTGTCATTCTGTTATCGATCGGCCTTCAAAGCAGCGCTCAGGATATCCCTAGGGATCTTCTTGGATCCAAAGAGGTTGAGTTCTTCGGAATGGATTTTTCCTTCTTGAAGTTGATCCATCAGGACGGTTTCGTGGATAAGAACGGCAAGCCTATGTGCAAATCGCTTCCATTCAAATACTTCGCCGAATGGAACGACCTCTTTGTCATCGAACGTGATAAATTCAGCATGACCAGGTATTTCAGTATTCCGAAATACACTGTTTCACTGGATGAAGTGACCGTGCGTAACAAAGCGTATGCGTTCGCAGAAGATTGCATCATCGAGAACGAGGATTACGATGTGGACAAAGCGCAGATACAAGAAGCGATCTCCCATTACAACGGTAAGAATTCAGCCGGAATTGGATTGACCCTCTTTATGGTCAGTTTGAACAAGGAAAAGAACATCGCTGTGATGCACTATGCCTTTTTTCAAATAGAGGACCATAGCATCATCTATCACCAGCGGGTTACAGGGACTCCTGTGGGAATGGGTTTCCGCAACTATTGGGTGAATGCCATGGACAATGCACTTGAGCCTGTAATGAAAGAATTCGCTAAAGCGCGAAAGGCAGCTAAATAGGAACTCTGAACCTATTGGTCATTGACCTTTCGGATCTACGACAACTAAAAAAATAGAAAGCCGCATCATCACTGGTGCGGCTTTCTGCTGTTTCAATAAGGCGATCCGGGGAGGTAATGATCGAAGCCGGGCCTGACCCATAACCCTAAGCGACCACTTCTCACTCCTTTGTAACACTCGCTACCAAATACTCGCGATTCAAACGCGCAATATGCTCCAGGCTGATGCCCTTGGGACACTCGATCTCGCAAGCACCGGTATTGCTGCAGTTGCCAAAGCCTTCCTTGTCCATCTGCTCAACCATGTTCAGAGCGCGCATTTTAGCTTCCGGACGACCTTGTGGCAAAAGCGATAACTGAGAAACTTTCGCTGCAACAAAAAGCATTGCGGACCCATTCGGGCAAGTAGCTACGCATGCACCGCACCCGATGCATGTCGCTGCATCAAAGGCCGTGTCGGAATCAGGCTTAGGGATCGGTACTGCATTGCCATCCACCAAATTACCGCTCGTATTCACACTAACGAAACCACCCGCTGCTTGTATGCGGTCGAATGATCCGCGATCCACAGTAAGGTCCTTGATCACTGGAAATGCTTCTGCACGCCATGGCTCCACATGAATGGTGTCGCCATCGTTGAATTTGCGCATGTGCAATTGACACGTGGTAATGCCACGTCCTGGGCCATGCGCTTCTCCATCGATGAACAAACTGCAACTTCCGCAGATCCCTTCGCGACAATCGTGATCGAACGCTATCGGGTCATCGCCTTTGCGCACAAGGTCGTCATTCAACACGTCCAACATTTCAAGGAATGACATATCC
>JAGNUG010000176.1 GCA_017987115.1 Flavobacteriales bacterium
GAAGAAAATCCTCTAAGGTTGCTTTTTGACCGGCACTCACGCGACGGTAAATACTGAAGATCGTTCCAATGCTGACATTCACATCAATGTTGCTGCTGCCATCCAGTGGGTCCATAGTAACAACATATTTGCCTCCATTGTCGAAATGAACGATCTCGTCATTCTCCTCGCTGGCGACACCACAAACTTCACCTTGGCTGCGAAGCAAACGGATGAACAGGTCATTGGCGTATACATCCAACTTCTGTTGTGCTTCGCCCTGGATGTTCTCGCTGCCTTGTGCGCCCAGAATATCTTCGGCCAGTCCCGCTTTGTTCACCTCGCGGTTCACCATTTTTCCAGCAAGGCGGAAACTGGTGAGCAATTGGGTAAGTTCACCGGTAGCATAGGTGAATTCATGCTGGCGTTCAACAATGAATTCTGCAAGGGTCTTGATCTCTGACATGATAAGGTGCGAAGTTGCGCTACAAATATCGGATACATACGATCTTTGGCCACCTTTGGTTATTGATGAATTGAATGAAGAACACAGATGCGATCGATCATCCGCCCCGCAGAACGTACTGATGTGCCCAGAATGCTTGCGCTGGTCAAGGAGTTGGCGGTATTCGAAAAAGAGCCGGATGCAGTTACGGTAACACTGGATGAAATGATCGATGCGGGGTTCGGTCCTGATCCGGTATGGTTCGGTTGGGTGGCGGAGCTGGAAAACGAACTGGTTGGAATTGCGATCTGTTATGAGCGGTATTCCACGTGGAAAGGTAGGCGCTTGTACCTGGAGGATATTGTTGTGACCGAGCGAGCACGTGGCCAACGAATTGGAGAGAGCCTTTTTCGGCAATGTGCGAAGTATGCCGTGGAAAAGAGCTATGCTGGAATGCTGTGGCAGGTATTGGATTGGAACACCGATGCGATCCGTTTCTATGAACGGTTCGGAAGTACGATGGATCCTCAATGGTTCAATGGTTCGTTGGAATTGGAGCAATTAAAACAGATAGCGAAAGGATGAAGGTGTTCAAGTTCGGTGGTGCCAGTGTAAGGAATGCTGAGGGCGTGCGTAACGTGGCCAACGTACTACGTCAATTTCCGACGGATGATGTTGTCGTGGTGGTAAGCGCTATGGGCAAGACCACGAACGCATTGGAAAGGATAGTATGGGCGTGGCGAAAAGGTGAGAACGTAAAGACGGAATTGTTAGCGCTGCGCGGATTGCATTTAGCGGTTCTGGATGAAGTTGTTCCGGAGTTCGAAGAAGCCGAAGTTTGGTTGAACGAGAGTTTCAATGAATTGGAGGAATTGCTGACCGGGTCACCAACGGGCAATGCGGATCAGGATTATGATCAGATCGTAAGCTACGGCGAACTATGGAGCACCATGATAATAAGTGCCTACCTGAGCGTGTCACTTGAACACTGCTCGTGGATGGATGCGCGCGAGCTGGTGCGCACTGATGCCAAGTACCGAGCTGCCAGGGTGGATTGGGAGAGCAGTGCAGCACTTGTGCAGGAGAGTTTCGCTTCTGGTCCGGATCAGGAACCGGTGCAATTTCCTGTTGTGGTGCAAGGGTTCATTGGGGCCACCGAAGAAGGGTTTACTACTACGCTCGGCAGGGAAGGCTCTGATTTCAGCGCTGCAATTCTCGCTTATTTGTTGGATGCCGAAAGTGTTACGATCTGGAAGGATGTACCCGGAATGTTCAATGCGGACCCGAACCGTTTTCCGGATACGAAGTTGTTATCGCACATCAGCTATCACGAAGCGATCGAGCTGAGTTATTTCGGAGCAAGTGTCATTCACCCTCGCACGCTGCAACCGTTGCAGAAGAAAAACATTCCCTTATATGTCCGATCATTCGTGGACCTGAAGGCACCGGGAAGTACGATCGATCAACGCAGTGAGAAGGATTCGTTGATCCCGTCATTCATTGTTAAAGGTGATCAATTGCTGATCAGCATTACACCGCGGGATCTCAGCTTTATTGTTGAGGATAATCTCAGCGATATTTTCAGTCGGTTCGCCAAGGCCAATGTGCGGATCGACCTGATGCAGAACAGTGCCGTGGCGTTCAGTGTGGTGGTGGATGACATCCCGCGAAGCCGAGCACTGGTCGATGAATTGAGCGCCGATTATCAAGTCCGGTATAACAGTGGTCTGGAACTGGTCACGGTCCGCCATTACGACGAAGACACCTTGGAACAGTTGTTGAATGATAAGACCATTCTGATCGAGCAACGCTCTCGGATAACGGCGCGATTCGTTGTAAAATAGTTCAGATCAGCAATCGGTTCCCGGGTTAGATTTGGTCCATGATACGGAGTCCGCGAATGCGAGGTATTGGTTTTGTCCTGCTGTTGGTCTTCGTCATTTTCGGCCTACCTGCGTTTGCACAGAATTCAAAGGCAGCTCCCGACAGTTTGAAAAGGGTCATCAACGAACTTCGCACGTTGATCCATCGAGCGGATAGTGCACAGAACAACGAGGAAGCGATGAAGTTTCGCGTCGAACTGGCCGGGATGGTTCCTTCTCCTGACGCGATCAAATTGCTGGAGAAAGCGGCCTCAACGGCTAGTTATTTGGCACAAGGAGAAATGGAATTGGATATACGGACAACACTTGCAATGCGTTATCGGAGTTCGGGTAAGACGTTAGCTGCGTTGAATGAAATGATGCGTATCCGCAGCTTGTTGGAAGGAAAAAGCAAGAGTGACGTGGATGAAGTTGAACGCCAAAAGATATTGGCAATGACGAAATTCAAGTACACTGTTGACAGTCTGAATACAATTTCCGTGGCTGAGCGAACCAACGCCGATATGAAGATCGCTGCGGTCGAAGAACGCGCTATGCGTTGGCAATGGGCCGCGATCGGCTTTGGCGTTTTGTGGATGCTCACGTCCTTGTTCCTCTTCATTCGTTCGGGTAAAATGCACGAACGCTCAGAAGCGGCACATGCAGAATTGCGGACTGAACTTGCTGCATTGAAGAGTACTTCCACGGTCAATATGCCTACGGAACCAATGCTTGAACGTGTTGATCCTTTGGAACCGAAGGTCGATCCATCGTCTCCCGAGCAATTGGATCCTGTCCTGGTTGCTATGTTCCGCAAGATGGCACCAGAGCGATTGACAACATTGGATGAAGCATTGTTACGAAATGATAACGAAAAGGTGATGCGTGTGGTTCAGTCCCTGCGGCCTCAAATGATGGGGATGGACCCAGGACGATCGGCACCATTGTATGCGAAACTCAAAACAACGGATGCACGATCTGATCCAGAAAATTGGTCTGCAGTATTGACTCAATTCCGATCCGCCGTGGAAACGCTATTGGCACGTACAGGTCATTGACCTTCGTCCAGCAACTTGATCACGCGATCCGGAAAGTCGGATATGATCCCATCCACACCGATGTCGATCATGCGTTTGATGTCCTCTTTCTCGTTAACGGTCCATACAAGCAGATCGATGCCACGTTCGCGGAGATCGTTCAATAGAGCATCCGTAACGATCGCATAGTGCGGGCTGTAATAATCGGGTGTGAATGAAAGACGGGCCAGGTTCTTTTCAAGTCCATCAGCATTCTCGACAAGTAATGCTACATCAAGGTCGGGTCGTTCAGCATGCAGCGCTTCAAGGATCGCTACGTCGAATGATTGTAGAATACAGCGATCCGCTATCCCCAAGGAATCAACAGTGGCTATCACGAATTGAACGTAGGGCAATGGCTCTGGTTGGAAGGTACCATACCAGACCGGGTCACTTTTGATCTCGATGTTGTAGCTTGGGCTTGTGTTGCCGCTCATTAATGCATGTTCATCACAGATCTCAACAACTTCCCGCAATGTTGGTTTAAAGCATTTGCGTTGATCCTGGGTAGGGAAACGGTCAAGCGGGATCGAGCCACAATCGAACTCCTGGATCTCAGGAACGGTCATGTGGTATATGTTGAAGCTCTTCTCGTTCTCTGTTGATATTGAACCACCATCGGGTAACAGACAAATACCATGGTCCATCCACGGCTCATGCGAAACGATCACTTGGCCATCTCCGCTGATGACCACATCCATTTCCAAATGATCGCAACCTAATTCCACGGCTTTCATGAACGCTGGAATACTGTTCTCAGGCAATAAACCGCGCGCCCCTCGGTGGCCATGAACGTCGGGATGTATGTTCTTATTCGGCATGCATGCGGAGATTGAGGCCACGACACAGATCGCAGCGATCATGTCAATTCGAGCCATGAGGAAAGTGTTGCAGGATCTTCGAAGCGAGCACATCGGCGAGTTTGATCTTGCCTTCATGCGTAACCCCAGCGATGTGTGGTGTAAGCAGAACATTCGGATGAGCGATCAATCGTGCTTGGGTTGTTGGGTCCAAGGTCGGGTCCAGGCCATCGAGCTCGGGACCTTCGAATTCCAGCACATCCAAGCCGGCTGCGAACACACGATGATGGTCGATCGCATCCAACAATGCTTCGGTGTGGACCACCGGTCCGCGAGAGGTATTGATGAACCAGATCGGTTTTCCAAGACGCAGGAAAAAATCCTTGTTCGCATAGTGATGCGTCTCATGCGTAAGAGGAAGATGTAGGCTGATCACGTCGCTCTGGCGGAGTATTTGTTCAAGACCACATTCTTCGATCCCGGCTTTGCTGAATCCACTTTTGTATTTGTCGTAACCAAGTATACGGACACCGAACCCACGCAATTTTTCCGCGAAGCTGGAACCCATTTGGCCGAAGCCGATGATACCGACCGTCTTGTCACGCAGATCAGTACCACGCAAGGCCTCTCTTGGCCAATGTCCTTCCCGCACCGCTTGGTTCGCTGGTATGAGGGATTTCATCAAAGCGAGCAGGAGCATTAC
>JAGNUG010000068.1 GCA_017987115.1 Flavobacteriales bacterium
ACACGTGGTTCCCGACGTTGGAACCCGTGCCCGAGAACACAAAACCGCTCGTATACCAGTACTGGAGTTCCGAGGGGTTGGATTCATACGGACTCGACATCTCCGTTGATCTTTATGGTGGTGGTGGTATCGCTTGTCCGCCGATGGAGTTGGCCAAGTTTTCTTGGAATTTGTTCAACGGGAACATTGTGACCGACACGACCGTGCTGAACATGATCTTCACGAAAGTGCCAACGCAGGACTCCGTGCAAGTGAACTACATGATGGGTCTGTCGGGAGATGATGTGAAGGGGTTGGAAGGATTCGGTCATGGAGGTTTCTGGGGCACCACCGTCAATTATTTCCCAGCGTTGAATGCATCGGTTTCCATTTACGTTCTGGAGCGGGACAAGCGCGGCATCCGGAAGGAGGTGATGGAAAAGATCGTTGGGTATTTGAGCAAATGATGGGGTTTGATCGGATCAAGTCGAACTTTGAAGGTACCGGATACCACCACAACCTACCGCGCTATCACAAGTGATGCAATGCCGTTCGGGAGCTGATCAAAGCGAATGAAGTACGTTCCATTCGGCAAGTCTTCCACGGAAATGGGTTCTCCGGCAAACGCGGTTCCGTTTCGTATTGTGCGCCCATCTGCATTGTGAAGTGAGTAGCGTTGCGGTTCGTTGTTGGGTAATTCCAGGACGAAGTTCTGTACTGCGGGGTTCGGGAATAAGGAAAATGATCGCGGGTCCAGTTCCGCGTTCGTCCCGGTGGAAATGTTCGAACAAGCAGTCCAGAAGCCTGCGCGCACTTCATCCGTATGTGCGTTCACGCTGTCGATATCGGCACCAATGTCGGTGCCGTCCGATGCCCCGCCAGCGTATGGACTGGAAGCTAGCAGGCGATAGTCGTTGGTGCTGATGTCCGTGAAGCCCACTGAACTTGGTTGTGTCGGGAACCAATGGAACGGAGGATATTGGTTCGGATTTCCAGAGGCACCACCTGCTACGCCCACGATAACATTGTGCGTGAAGGTTGAACCGGGGAAGTAGGCGTTGATCGTCGCATTACCACATCCCGATCCGGTGCCGCATACGCCGTAGGCACCGTAACCCACGATGTTATCGGCGAAGGTGAGTGCTACCATGGGCGCGCCGGCGGCGCTGGTAGTGGTACCGGCATTCAGGTCGGTATTGTGTTTTATGGTGATGTGCTCCGCCCCGTTCAGGAACTGGTACATCTTGTTGACACTGCTGATCGCGTACGAAAGATTATGCTCGATCAGGATGCGTGCGCTCACCGGGTTCGGCAACTGATCATCGTGCCCGCTGATGTTGAAGCCACCATCGCTGTTGATCAACTGATTGTGGCGCCAAGTAATATCGGTGACGCGGTTGTTCATCGCCGCGCCGCTTTCCGTACGCGGCGTGAACACGATGGCGAAACCGTTTTGGCAATGCGCCCAGTTGTTCTCAAAAATATTGCCTTCCACCCAAACGCGCTGCGCGTTCTTCAACTCGAAAAGGTTCTTGATGCACCACGGCGTGCCTTCGTAAGCAGGGTCGGCGATGCGCCAACCCAGTGGTTTGAAAAAGTGGTTGTTGCGGATCTCGATATCGGAAGGGATGAGGTCGGTGATCGTCGCAAGTGCACCGCCGAACATGACGTTCTCGCCACTTCCTTCCAAATGGTTATTTACGATCTTGAAGGGACCTGGACCATTCCATCCGGCAATGGCCTGTGCATCCTGTCCATTGGCCTTGCAGTCGCTGATCCAGCAATTGATCACGGCGGAACTGGCGCTATTCAAGCGGATGCCTCGCTTGGTGCCAAGGATCGGATCACCATGGATGTACAGCCGATCGAACACGAGATCGTGCGGCACATTTGCGACCGATGTTTCCGCATTACCCGCAACGATGATGTCATAACTGTAACCAACGGTCCGCACTTCCAGATCCATCAGGCGGTAGTGGTGTGCACCGCTTGCGAATACCACTGCGGATTGGTTGACGGGCGCTTGGATCTTGGCCAGTAGCGGAGCGTAGGATGGGTCGATGCGATGGTCCTCATCCGGCAATTGAACATCGGGGATGTTCGTGCGGATGATGATCCATTCATCACCGACCTTCGCAGGAAGGGTGTAAGGGCCACTATAGTTGTGTCCGCTCTGAAGCAGAATAGTTGTACTTGGCAGCGCGTTGTCGATCGCCGATTGCAGTTGCGGATTGGTGTAGTCGCAACCACTTGAACATACGGTGACGGTGTTCGTGGTCGTCGGCATGCATGTGTTCAGCCAGATCTGCGGAGGGTCGGGTAGAACTTGTGCGCATACGGTGGGTCCTAACAAGAGCAGTAGGAGAGTTGATCGATGCATCAGCGCAATGAGTTACATTGACAAAAGTAAGAGAGGCTAGCGATGCAAATGCGCTATTTGTTAGCACTATCGAACCTTTCCTAAGCTTCGGTGTACTTTAACCCGATGCGCCTCCTTTTCATAAGCTTCTTATTGTCATCGATGAACGTTACCAGTGCCCAGTACGATCAATTCTCTCACCGCTATAATTACGCATTCATCGAAGATAGCACAACGCTGATCCCACTGCAGGGAAATTACACGGTTGAGTACCTCGCGCGGGGTCAATGGTGGAGCTATACGGATCCTCATGCACCGGTGAATTATCCCGGAAGGCCAATGCGGCTGAAGTCGTTGATCACAGTGAACGGAACGTCGATCAAAGTGGTCGAGTTAGGCAAGGACTACACCACCACGGATAACAAGTTGCGTGTGGTCCGCAATATGGATACCATGCTCGTGGACCTTTCCGGATACGGTCATTTGGAAGAACGCATGTTGGGTCGTACAGCACGGGTGGGAGTGCCGCCACGTCCTCCTGTGTTGCTTCCATTCCGGAAAGGCTGGTTCGATCTTCAAGTATTGGTGGAGGAGCCGATCAATGCGGAACTGACCGAACGATCCGATGCATTGTGGATGGAGAAACGTGCCGAAGTGACGACGCTGTATGACACGGCGCGCTATGAATTCTCATTGCAAATGAATGACCTACGGATAGGCCCGTTGGAGATCCCGATCATGCGTGATCCGAATTACTCAAACCACCTTTTGCTCTTCCCAGCAAGCGGTCCGGGTGCGCGTTTCGAACTGTACCTACAGGACAGTCTCGGTGTTGCGAACGACACATGTGCCCTGCGTGTGGACATGCCTGCCGATGGCGAACACGGCAAGTGGGTGGATGTGACCGAACTTCAATACGGCAAGTACAGCACGTATTTGAAATGGAAGGATCAACAGAGTTTGTTCTACTTGATCTTTGGTTGGTGATGGGGCGAAGTGTATTCAGGTCGGTATTCGGAATGGTCGCTCGGAATTGTGCATTCGTAATGCTGTTCCTTCCGTTCCTGCTGCCCGCACAACCGGGCGGTCCGGACCTCACTTTTACTATGGTGCGAAATGCGAAGGGTAGACCGATGAAGGGTCCGTATGTGGAGAACGCGGTGCTTCGCGAAACGTTACGTACGAAGCGAACGGAGCCGTGGTCGGTGGAACTCCACTTTACGGTGGGTGAAGGATATCCTTACGGTCCGGAGAAACCGGGCGATCACAAGCAATGGTCGCTGGCCGGAACAGCGATGCCTATGCCGGGCAGAGATCGGATGGTGTTCAATATCATCGACTGTTGGTGTACCGATCTTCATGTAAAGGTGATCCAAAGTGATCGGATCATGCGGATCGATCTGCCGGACGCACCTGCGGAACGCTGGGCCTTGGTGCAGCGTGTTATGGCGCGTTCCAGCGACAATCCTTCACCGGAGGTTTTTCTATTTCAGGCAGGTCGATATACCTATGCGGAGTTGGCGGATGATCCGGCGTTCGACAAGTTGGAGCAGCGCATTGCGGATGGGCTCGATACTGCCCGGGATGCGGACTACATCCGACAACTGGCGGAGCAAGAGAAGGACTACGCGAAGCAGCCCGTGGTCGTGCCATCGGAAGCACCGTTGCAGCTTCCGCCCGTGATCGAAGCATACCAGCGAGAGGTTGCCGCACGACCTGCGCTTACGGTGTTGGAGATCGAACAACAACATTCCGATACGATCTGGCTGCGTATTTCTGGTGGTGTACTGCTTGATGGTGGTTGCGCAAGCGGGATGGCCCAGTTCAGTATCGAGATGCTGACAGATAGCGGTTGGGTGGAACGACATCCGTTCCCATCAGCACAAATGGATTGCGGCATGCCTTGGGCCGAGTGGAAGGATTACATCGCGATGCTTCACCCCTTGCGTTGGTGGGTGTCCGCGAATTCACCGCAAGGGCAAAAGGAATTGATGCCCGGCACCTACCGCTTGGTGTTGGTTGGTGCGAATGGGGAGTTGATGCGGACAGCATCTTTTTTGGTACCCAACGAAGAATAACCAACTTTCCAGGAAGTAAAGTATATGACGGTCGGATCTTCCAGCCAATGGGATCTAATTGAGGAAGCTGAGTTGCTATTGCAGCACTTCAAAGCCATCGGAGAGGAAGTGTCACTGTTGTACCTTATCTCTTTAGCTCCACGGATCAAATTGACTTATGGACCAACTTTGTTCAACGTTCAGATACACAGATCGCTTGGCCATTACTAATACCGATCAAGGCAACTGCTCGAACAAGATATTCGTTGGCACGACGCCACCAATGTTTTCCAGGATCCTATCGCGGTCGTTGCCGGTGCCGCTGTACATCACGACCCCATCCATGTTCACATCTTCGTTTCGATATCCGGTGATCGTATTGGTAGGTGTTGTACCCCCAACGGCAAGGAGGATCAGGTCGCGATCGTTGTTGGAGCCGGTGTATTTCAGCTGACCATCGGCATTGCAATCTCCGGCCCAGATCACCATGCTGCCGTTCACATTCTTGCGGGCATTGGTTCCCCAGGTGTTGGTTGTAGGACTGGTGAGATCCACATTCGTTGGTGTAGGCGAAAGCGTGAATGCATTGGCGCTCATGCAGCCCAAGTGGTTCCTGTGCCTGATAGCGACATGATAATTGCCCACCGCCATGTTGAATGCGACCGGAGAGGATCCGTCCATATCCACGACATCGCCATCCCGTTGCACGAGTGCGCTTCGTGTGCCTAGTACCATATTCGGATCACTTGCAGACCGCAACTCGATCACCACCCAATCCACAATGGCATTGTTGCCTGCAACGGCGAGTACGAGGGCCGTGGTCTGTTCGCCACCACCGCCCACATGCGCATAACCTAGTGCAGTATATGGTTCCGTGGTGGGTATCAACCCATTGGTGCGCAATTGGTCCTGCATTATTCCCGACCCATCATCGTACGGGCCATCCATTAGAACTTCGGCCTGAACAAGTAGGGGAGGTAAGGTCGCGCCACCGAATATGCGTGCGATACGGTTGCGACCGATACCGTCATAACTAGAAAAGTTTCCTGCTATGAGAAAGCGGTCTCCTGAGACCGGCACGGCTTGGGATATGGAACCCTCCGGCGCGATCATAGGAGCGAAACCTACATCAAGATCGCCATTGGGCAGCAAGCGTGCAATGGCGGGTTGAAGGACCCCGCCAAAGGCCAAACTCGGTGTGCCAACTACAATGATATTACCGTCATCCTGAACATGGAACCCAAGAACCGCCCCGTTGTATTGGAGTTGGGCATCGAATGCAAGGTCCAAGGTGCCGTTCGCTTCCAACCGGGCGATGCCCGAACGCGGAAAACCGGTCGTGCTGGAGAATCCTCCCGAGATCATGATCTTTCCATCCGGAAGAACTTTTAATTGCGAGATCGAGTTGGGCCCGGACACCAGATCAAAGTTCGGATCGAGCGAACCGTTCGCGAGCAGGCGGGCGATCCTGTTGCGCGGTACACCATCATAGTTCATGAAATCACCGGTGATCATGATAGTGCCGTCCGCAAGCGGGATGATATTCCGCACACGGCCGTCTGCACCAGCACCCGGTGTGAATGAAGCATCGATGGATCCATTGGCATTGAGCCTCACGATATTGTTGCACGGGCTGCCATTGAACGCGGAGAGTAAGCCCCCGACCAGGATCTTGCCATCGGTCTGCACTGCAATGCTGTGTACCCAGCCGTTCGACCCAGTGCCAATATTGAAGCTGAGGTCTAGCGAGCCGTCACTATTCAACCGTGCGATACGGTTATATGGAACCCCTGCGAAGCTGGTGAACCATCCGCCGACTAGCACTTTATTATCCGCTTGCACGGCCATGCATAACGGTGCTCCTCCGGCGGCCCCTGCACCTGGATCGAATGAGGTATCCAGATCGCCATCGGGCGAGAGGCGCGCAAGGCCACGGCGGGTGATCCCATTGTAGCCGTAGAACCCGCCTTGAGCCATGATCCGGCCATCTGCCAGAACGCTCAACGCAGAGACCGCCGCGTTATTGAAGCCCATACCTGGGTTGAATGCGGTGTCCCTGCTCCCATTCGTATTGACCACCGTTATTCCGAAAGCGGAGGTCTCGTCATACGCTGAGAAACTACCGCAGACCACGGCCTTGCCATCGGGCCGTAGCACAATACCGAACACCGGTTGGTCCGGACCATTACCGATGATGTAGGTGGGGTCAAATGCGCCTGTGCTGGTCACACGTACCAAATGAGATTGTGGCGTACCGTTGAAAGTGGTAAAAAGGCCACCGATAAGCAACGATCCATCGGTTTGCTCGGCAACGGTCCGCACGTTATAAAGATTGTAGGAATACCCAGGACCGATGGTGCTGTTGTAAGTATTGTCCAGTGAACCATCTGCCATCAAACGGGCCGTGTGCAACCTTGCCGTTCCATTGAATGTAACGAAAGAGCCACCGATGTAAAGTCTACCATCAGCTCGTTCCAAAATGCAAGACACATTCCCTGATCCTGCTCCGATCCCTGTTCCAGCATCGAACGAATTGTCCATGGTGCCATTGGAAAAGAGCCGTGCAATGTTATTGCTTGTGCTGCCATTGTATGTTGAGAAAGAACCACCGATCAGTATCATCCCTGCGGATGTGATCTTTACCACTTCCACGGATGAACTGGTCCCCGTTCCTGGTGCGAAGCTCAGGTCCAAACTACCATCTGTATTCAGCCGTGCGATGTTGTTGCGTGCTGTGCCATTGAACGAGATGAAATTGCCGGCGATCAAGATGCGGCCATCTGCTTGAAGTGCAATTGAACGCACTTCAGCCAAATTTGCAGTCCCGGTTGCAAGGCCCGATCCAGGATTGAACGAGGTGTCCAGACTGCCATCTGCATTCAAGCGTGCGATACTCTTGCGGCCGACCCCTTGTACGGTATTGAAATACCCACCGATCAGCACCTTTCCATCGGGTTGCACGGCCAGTGCTTTTATGGCGCCACTTGAACCGGAGAAAGCGTTGAAGGAAGGGTCTATGGTTCCATCGCTGTTCAGGCGCACTACATCGCCTGTTTCAACTCCGTTGTAACTGCCGAAATCACCACCGATGATGAGCTTCCCATCCGATAATTGAAGGACCTCCTCAACTATACCCGCTTGGACGCCATCGCCCAGGAAATGGCCATTGTCGGTGGGGTTGAATGTGGGATCCAACGTGCCGGGCTGCTGGGCCATGGCCAATGAACTACACAGGAAGAGGTGTAGTAGTGCTGTTCTCATGGTAGTTGTTGCATTAAGATGTTCGTCGGCACAGTGCCTCCAATATTCTGCAAGAGTCGGTCACGGTCGTTACCCGTGCCGGTGTATTTCACAAGACCGTCCATGTTCACATCATCGCGGTAATAGCCTACAAGTGTATTCGTTGGAATTACACCACCGACCCGTTGCAGGATCAGGTCGCGGTCATTGTTCGTTCCGGTGTATTTGAGATCACCATCACTGCGGCAATCACCAGCCCAGAGCACTCGCCGCGTTCCGACGGTTGCTTGCGCGTTGGTGCCGTACGTTGCTGTTGTGGAAACGCTGAAGTCCACAGTTGTGGTAGCCGTACTTAATGAGCGTGCAGTATTGGTCATTGTTCCCAAGTGGTTCCTGTGCCTGATGGCTACACGATAATTCCCAGGTGGTGCAAATAGCATCACCGGTCCGGAGCCGGATGTTGCAACCACATCCCCATCGCGTTGGACCAAGGCACATCGTGTAGCTAACACGCCATACGGTGCCGTTGTACTGCGTAGCTCAACCACCACCCAATCCACGATCGCGTTGTTGCCGGTTGCTGCAAGTGCTGCTGCGGATGTTGTTTCACCGCCGCCACCATTCACATGGGAATATCCCTGTGCAGTATAGGGTTCTGAAAGTGGGATCAGGCCTCCGCTGCGCAACGCATCGGACATAAGTTGTGTTGCTTGAACGTATGGCCCACCGAGCATCACCTTGGGGGATACGACAACACCCGGCGATGTAACAGTGAGCACGGCTGGCTCGGTTATCACCGGTGGGTTGAAATCGAAGAAGATGTTGGCGGTGTTCTCGATCGTTGTACCCGGTAGCACCGGAACATTAGGTTCAATACGAAAGGAGACAAAGCCATGGCTAAGCGGTTCGTTCACATTGCTGTCCGGCAGCAGGATATTAAGCAACCAGAATTTCAAAGTGCCATCGGCGCGTAATTTCCAAGTGAAGGGGTGCGAGCCTGCGCCGATCCGAATGGAAGCCGGATCGAGCGTTGATGGAAGGGTATCGGTGATGATCACGTGGAAGGCCGTATCCGTGCCCGTGTTCTGGAAACGGATGGTGTAGTCGATCCATTCATCTTGATCCAAAAGGTAGGTCCCATCGCCTATGCCGCTGCTCGTGGTCGCCAATTTGTCGTTCGGGTCGAAGCTACCGGTAACGGTCCGTGTGAGTGTAGCGGTGTTGTTCGTTAGGTTGCCATCCACAATTGTAGTCGCAAGAGAGACTGTTGTGTTCAGGTCGGTTCCGATCAATCCAACATCCGGTGGTACTTGAAACCGGACACTGATCGTGCGCTGTTGGAAAGGCGTTAGCTGCGCTTGGTTCCATGTGAGCGTATTGCCGGAAACACTGGTGGGCGTTGGTGTTGCGTTGAGGAAGCCGAGCACGGGGTCGAAGGTCATGCTGAGTGTTACCGCACCACTCGGAGCCGGTGTGAGGTTGCTCAACAGCGCTGAGACGTGGTATTCGAAACCGGGCCGGGCCGCAGCACCGCTAAGGCCCACTTCGGCATCAAGCGCGACCAGTGAGAGGGAGGGTAGGTTTACGGTCAGCGTGGAGGAACCCGTGACAGTGAAAGGTACCGGTGCCATGGTACAGTGCTCCTCTGTCACGTTGCTCTGTAGCGCGACCGTGTAGTTGCCGTTCGGTAGCACCAGGTCGTAGTTCCCGTTCTCGTCGGTATTGCTGAATACATCGCCGGGTTGCACTTCCAATACCACGTTCGGAACGCCGACCTCACTGCCCTGAGAGGTACAATTCAGGTTGGAGTCGATGAATACCCTGCCTTGCACGCGGCTGCACGTTGGGCCGAGGTTCGGGATGGTGTAGGGGATGGAGGCGTGGCAGAGGTAGGGGAATCCCTGATCCAGAGGTGATGCGCTGATGCTGGATCCTGAGAGGTGCACGGTATTGGACCCCGGAGGTAAGCCTGATAATGTAAAGGTGGTGGTGCCATCATACACTTGAACCATCTGCTGCCATTGGCCTGTAAAGTAACTAGGCCCCTCGATCCACACGAACAACCATTCCGGAACAGATCCATTGTTCAGTGCAACGGTGAGGCTGCCGGTTGCCGCGTTAGCGCAGGAGCCTTGAATATCCAGCACGTTCATTTCCGGGATCACGGTCGGGGGCGGTACCACGTAGGGGGCTTGCACGGTGCATTGCCCGCCGATGTAGGTGTATGTGATCTCCACCATACCGGATCCGGCGTTCGGCCTGAACCACCATAATTCTTGCGGAGGAGGGTCCAGGATTCCATATTGATCGGCACCGGTAACCTGCACGTCCACATAAGTGTTCGTATGTTGAAGAAAGTAAGGGGACCGAACGACCTTCAAGTATGGCAATTCGCCTGCTAAATAAGGGAAAATGGTCATAGAGTAGTCGATCTCGAGTGTTACGGCCGCAACGAAATCGACGGTCTCTGCCGTTGCTCCGAGATCGTCGGTCACGATCACCTTATAGTAGATCCCTCCGATCAGGTCTTGCCTCTCCGGCCCGCAGTCCGTACAGATGGTTGTGGGCGTGCCGTAAACATCCCTGACCCACTCGTACCGATAGGGTTCCGTACCGCCATATGCGTTCGCGTACAATAGCCCGACCGATTGACCGCAATAATCCGGTTGGATCACTGTAATGTCCACCGATACAGCGAACGCCCCGCGCAGCCCGATAAGAATCGTGAACGCGAGCAGCACTGTGAGCCTGACATGTCCATTTGTCTTTAGATCGAATGGTTCCATTTGAAAGTACAATTTATGACCTGATCACGGAAGCTGCTCCACCACAACATTCGTCGGCACCGTCCCTCCAATATTCTCAAGGATCCGGTCTCGGTCGTTGCCTGTGCCGGTGTAGATCACAATGCCATCCATATTCACATCTTCAACTCTGTATCCGGCAACCGTGGCGGTAGGCGTTACCCCGCCAACGGCTTGCAGGATCAGGTCGCGATCGTTGCCTGTGCCGGTGTATTTCACTTGACCATCGCGCGTGCAATCACCTGCCCATAGCACCATTGTTCCGTTCACGTTCTTGCGGGCATTGGTACCCCACGTGGTGGTGGTCGGACTTGTGAGATCCACGATCGTTGATGTAGGGGAAAGCGCGTATGCATTGGCGCTCATGCAGCTCAAGTGGTTACGGTGCTTGATGGCGATATGGTAACTGCCCGCCGCCATGTTGAATGTGACCGGAGAGGACCCGTCCACATCGACAACGTCACCATCGCGTTGTACGAGCGCGCTGCGTGTGGCGAGTATGTTGCTTGGGTTACTACTTGATCGCAACTCGATCACCACCCAATCCACAATGGCGTTGTTGCCACTCGTGGCGAGCACTGCAGGTGTTGTTGTCTCACCACCGCCGTTCACGTGGGAATAGCCCAATGCGGAATAAGGTTCGGATAACGGGATCAGGCCATTGGTGCGCAGTTGATCATTCATGCCTTGTGCAGAATTAATGAATGGCCCGCCAAGCATAACGCGCGCTGAGATCTCAACTCCAGGATTCGCTACGTAGTTCGTTGGAATGTATTCCCATAGATCGTTCACCCGTTCACCGGAGGTAGGGAACGAACTGACCGGATTCAAATAGCCACTTGTCAGGAATCCACGACCAGCCACTCCGGCTGCTGCACCTTCCCTTCGCCACCCACCTCCTGCGCTTGCCTCTACGGTCCATGCATTCGTGGCCAGGTCGTAGCTGTGGAATGCATTCAGGAGGGTGCCAGAGATATAGCCTCCTGCCCTAAAGGCTTGGTCGCCGATCGCGAAGGCCATGTGCCCTTGGATCTGATTGGGTGCCATGAAATTCGCTAAGCTTGACCAGCTATTCGTCGCAGGGTCATAACATCGCACTTGACTGGAGGCAGTACTGGAACCGTTCAAGTTACCGGCACTTATACAGCCTTTGTTATCGATCACGAAGGCCGCAGCGGAGTGGACGCCTGTGCCTGCCATGCTGGTGCGTTGCTCCCAGCTGTTGGTGACCGGGTCGTAGGCCCACAGGTCGGACTGGCGCACGGTGTTGATCATTCCGGTGCCGACGTATACGCGACCATTCAGCCCGAACGCCACGGGTTTGTCGCGAGTACCACTAGGCATGTCCGCGCGCTGCGTCCACGAATTGGATACCGGATCATAAGCCCAGAAATTGTTCGCATCGGTACCGATCAGTACGTATCCTTTGCCGTCGATCGCGGCTCCAACTTGCGCACCCAACACGGGCAAAGCGGCACGCGTGGTCCATGTTCGAGCCTCCGGATCGTATGCCCACAGTTCGTTCAGGTAATTGCTGAAGCCCGTGTTACCACCAGCTAGATACATGATATCATCGATCACGAATGTTGCAGGCCGCTCTCGAGGCGCAGCAGGCAAATAGGGCCTTTGTACCCATGTTCCCGGAACCAAGGGGGCTGGTGGGCCGAGTTCCCAGATCTCGGCAGTTGGTGCAGAGGTGTTGGGAAGAGCGTTGCCGCCGATCACGTAGGCCTTGTTGCCGTGGGAAACGGCGATCGCGTGTTGGCGCCCGTACGCATCCCAAAGCTCAGGTACTGCGGACCACGAATCGGATGCCGGGTCATAGGCGAAGAAGTCCCTTGTTCGCCCAACACCGGATCGGTAGCCTGACCCCATGTACCCTTTCCCATCCTTGGTGAAGGCCACCGCTCCATCGCGGGCACCACCGGGATAGGGAGCCTTGGTGGTCCAAGCGTTGGTGATCGGATCATAGCACCAGAGTTGCGTGCCGGCTCGGCTGATCACATACCCTTTACCATCCAACGCGAAAGCCGTACCGGCTTCGATCGTGGCGGGCATGTTCGCACGCTGTGTCCATCCGGTCGTAGCGGAATACGCCCATAGGTCGCGGGTGGGGTTGAAAGAGGACTCGTCCGATCCACCGCCTCCGATGTATGCCTTGTCGCCGATCACAAAGGAGATGGCTCCGAATCGTCTTCCGCCCGGGAACACGATCGGCTCCAAGGCCCAGAAATGATCCGCGGCGAGTGTGTAGCGGAATATCGAGTCGTTGGCATCGAACCCGCTCCCACCAAGGCCCGCGTATCCGACATCGCCTATGGCAAAGCCGATACCACCTGCGCCGGCGTTGAAGTTGGAGAAGCCTGAATCCGGGTATCCGCCAGTGAAGGTCGTGAAGGTGTTGGTGGCAGGATGATACTTGCGAAAGGTGGCGGAAACCTCATAATTCTCGCGGTACCCCATTCCGAAAAAGACGTATTCGCCAAGGCTGAATCCAACACCATCGTACAGGGCCCAATAGTCCTGGGCATTCGTTCCCCATGGCTTCATCTTAAGGGCCCATTCCTCTTGGGCATGGAGGCTGAATGCGACCAAAAGAATGAGCGTCGTTAGTAATTGCTTCATGGTCTATGAGTATTGTCGGAGTAGGTTGCTGAAGAAATCCTGGAAAAAGAGTTGAGGCGCTTGTGCTTGTAGCTTGATCGCGTTGAGCAGCACTGCTCCATTTGTAGGAATTCTTGGCATGGATAGAAGAGGGTTCCATGGGTATGACGCAGGACAAGTCAAAAGGATGCCTCGAAATAGCACATGCACGAACAACGGACTGTTGCCCGATCTGGGTTCAATGCATGTGGAACAAGGCGCTACTGAATTGCAGTGCCTTTTCAAATGTGAAGTTCATCACAAAGAGCAGTATTCACAAGTGAGCTTTTAAGCGTGTTGGGATCTCGGAGAATTCATCCCCTCAAGCACTAGGCGGAACGTATTGCTAACGTTTCAACGCAATAGAGCCATAGGCATCCATACCCTATCCATTCAGGACACACGATACCTTTCTTGTCCGGTACATCAAACCTTTAATAGCCATAGCCAAAAACGCCTTGCCTCATTGCTGTATAAAGCGAGTGATCGTTCGCCTTCCATCGGTATCTGTTGCCCGAACGAAGTAGGTGCCAGCTTTTTCCGGTGCAGCGATGGTCCGCACGGTGCCGTTGAACTGTGTGATGACCCTTCCGGTCGGATCAAGCAGTTCAAGGCTACGGAGCGTGAAGGGGTACTCCACACAAATCGATGCGCTGCTGTTCGGATTCGGGAAGACGGTCAACCGGATTGATGCATCTGGTTCATCGATACCATTAGGTCCTTGACAGAGGGGCAATACCTGGTGGATCTGCAAGTTTACTTCCGGAACCGTGAGGTCGAATGATAACAACATCCATCCCATTTCATTTCCACGGCGGTAAGCGATATACATACTGTCAACACTAACAGGTCCGATCGCCATGAAACCTCCCAGGTCACCAAGTACGAGCTGATCACCGAATTGCCAATCGAAATTACCCGTGCATTCCAGCACTTCACCGAAGCTGTAATACTTTGGCCTCAATTGAAATCCGATAGTGAGGTCGGTGCAAACCTCAACATCGGTATCGACGAATTTCAATATGGCCATGTGCGGTACATCGACCTCTGGCGCTCCCTTGAACAGCTGCGCGCGAGCATCCGCGAAGTCGTCGCAATCCAATTCCACATCTGCGGAATCGATCACCAACTGCGCAGTGAGGTTCAGATCAATGTTCGGAGTGTATGCGATGCTACCTGAAGATATTTCACCTGCGGTCAGCTGCGCAAGTATCGGTGAACTGATCAAAAAAATGGCAATCGGGAGTAGAACTGTTCTCATCTCTTTTCGATGTAAAGTGGGTGTTACACCTGTATGACGTAACAGGAGGAAAAGTTGCTGCCTGAAAGTGAAGCACGGACAAGGCGTAGGATACGGTTACTACTGCCATATGCAACTCCTCGCCGAAGGGGCCAGTATCCGTAGAATACAGAAAAGGGGACCGGGAACGCTATTTCATTTTCACCATCGATAACACTTCGACGGGGTTCGCTTCCTTACAGCGGTTGGTCATGCGCAATTGCAGATAATCAAACTGCACACGAAGCTCGTTGACCATGAACTCCTCGTCGAGGTTGATCGGGTCCAGGAAATAATCCACTTCCTTGATGCGAATGGTCCAAAGGCAACCTTCTTTGGTAATGGCCTGTTGTATGACGCCGATCGTCCGGTTCTTTTCGCTGACCTCCGTTGGAGTTGGTTCCGGTTCGTTCTCCGCCGCGACCGGAACAGAAGTTTTCTGAGCGCAGGCGGTCATCAGGAGTGAAGTGATCAAAGCAAGTATCGTTTTCATTTCTGCGTTCTTTAGATGCGGTTTACGAAGTGCAACCAACGTGCCATTTGCTAGGGTGTTAAGACACGTACTGTATTGCTGTGCAATATAACAGAGATCCGGACCAGAAAAGTGCGTTCCTAGGCGGTAATTATATCGGGATCCACAGATTGATCCATTATTATTCCTCTGGATGAGCTGAAGTTATTTAGCTTCCCGCAAAACAACCCTCAATGCGCTCCACCTTTACCTTACTTTCCGTTGCTCTTTTAACCACGATAAGCACCGGTATTCATGCACAAGAGTCTACGAATGACCCTTCGCCCAACGTGGCTGGTCCCGCAACCTATACTGGTGTAATAACCAAGTTGCGCGAAGTAGCACCACTCTCTGAGAGGACTTCGTTGAACCCGGCAGTGCCACTGACCGAAGCACCGAATGACGGTAGGGCATCCAAGAATCTTGTTGTTCCGGGTAAGGACCGGCAGATCGTGAATGATATTCTGGCCAGCGAACAACATCGCCTAAAGGGAAAGATCCAGAGCAGAGCACCGTCCATTGTTTTCGATGTGACCAACAGTGTTTCACCCCCATCGGATCCTGACCTCGCAGTTGGTCTCAACCACGTATTCATTGTGTACAATACCGGCTTCATTATTTATGACAAGAACGGAGTTGCGCTTACCGCAGGGCTGAACGTGAATAACATCTTTTCATCCGGCGGGTGTTGTGACCTCACTGTATCATACGATGCGGCTGCGGACCGTTGGGTGGTCTCATATCTGTTCTTCAGCTCTGGTGCCGAGGTTGCAGTTTCACAAGGACCTGATCCGGTCACTTCCGGTTGGAATGTCTATTCGGTCAGTCAGATCAATGATTATCAAAAGCTTTCCGTTTGGAGTGACGGCTATTACATAACAGACAATACTGGAGGGAGCAATAAGGTCTGGGCCTTGGAGCGTTCGGCCATGATCGCCGGAGCAGCAACGCCTGGCATCCAGAGCTTCAACCTTCCGGGTATGGTCACAAGCGGGTTCCAAAGTCCACAGGTATTGAACGTTACCGATGATGTAATGCCAGCTGCAGGAGGTGCAACTGCTGTTTATTTACAGGATGATGCATGGGGTGGTGTAAGCTTCGATCACATCAAGGTCTGGACGATCGATGTGGATTGGACAACACCAAGCAACTCAGCGGTTTCGGCTGCAACTCAATTGGCTGCTACACCGTTCATCTCGGTATTCGACGGCGGCAGTTTCTCGAATCTGCAGCAACCCGGTGGTGGTGGGAATATTGATGCGTTGCAAGCAACGATCATGAACCAGGCACAGTTCCGCAAATTCCCAGGTCATAATTCAGCCCTTTTCAATTTTGTCGTAGATGCTGATGCAACGGCAGGTGAACAGGCCGCAGTGCGTTGGTATGAGCTGCGCCAACCAGCTGATAATACGACATGGGCAATTGAGCAAGAAGGAACATACGTTGCGGAGAATGGAAAACACGCTTGGAATGCAAGCCTGGCAATGGACCAATACGGCAACATTGGAATGGGATATACGGGTATGGCCGGTCCAACGACCCCATCACCGACCAACTTCCGCGTAAGCTCATATTATACGGGACGGTTTGCGAATGACCCGAGTGGAACCATGACCGTTTCAGAAGAGCTGATCTCGGCAGGGAACGGCAATGTTACGGGCAATCGCTATGGTGACTACGGTAAGATCGATGTTGATCCTGTGAATGATAAGGAGTTCTGGTACATCACGGAATACATAAAGAACGGAAACGGAAGGGATGTGGTCGGTGTATTCCAGATCGCATCGAACTTCACGGATGATGTTGGCGTTGTAACCATAGATACACCCACTGATGGCGCGTTGACCAATGCAGAACAAGTCACTGTAACGGTGTTCAATTATGGTCAATCGGATGCATCGGGATTCGACGTTTCCTATCAGATCGATGGAGGAACTGTAGTAACCGAACCGTATGTTGGAACGCTTGCTTCTTCCGCATCTGCACAGCACACGTTCACTACAACTGCTGATCTATCGACCGTTGGGCAGACCTATGCGATGCGCTCATACACCACGTATTCGCTGGATCAATTCAATGGGAACGATACGACCGCTCAGAATGTAACTCACCTCTTGGGCGCAGATTGCGGTGTAACAGCGATCACAAGCCCAACAACTGGGTCCGGGTTAACTGCCACTGAGGATGTGATCGTGGAGATCACGAACTTCGGTAGCACTGCACAAATCTCGATTCCGGTATTTTATACGATCAATGGAAGTGCGCCAGTTCAAGAGATCTATACCGGGTCCATTGCCTCCGGGGCATCGGCTTCATACACGTTTACTGCCGCCGTGGATCTCTCTGAACTCGGTACGTATACGATCGTTGCCGGAACAGAGATCATTGGTGATGGGGATACGACCAATGACGACTTCACGAAAGTGGTGGAAAACAACATCTGCCAACCAACTTCGGATTGTGTGGGATACAATGATGGCGTAACGCAGCTCCAACTTGCTGATCAGGATATTGAGCCTGTTTGTGGTACCTCGCCGGCAGGATATAGTTATGAGCCGAACATCGTCTTCAACTTTGTAATGGCCAACAACCCGTTCGTATCTTCATTGGAAATGGGGTATATGCAATCGGATTTTGCGATCTGGATCGACTTCAACGATAACAACCAGTTCGAAACAAGCGAGCGGATCGCTACTGGTTCTGTTGCTGCCGCCAATACTACATACCCGTTCACGGTTAACTTTGCAACCATTGCAGGTGTATCGCAAGGCATGCACCTCATGCGCGTTCGCGGAACGGATGGAAACAATGTATCCATTGCGTGTGATGACATGCAATACGGTCGCACGAACGATTACATGGCGAACATCACGGGCATTGTTGGCATTGATTCAGATCTTGCCAACGATGCGAACTTGTCCATTCAGCAAATGGATGGTGGTCGCTTCCTGCTTACATACAACACAGTGGCATCAAGCGAGAAGCTGCCCGTTACCATTTACGATACCTAGGGGACTGTGTTGGCCTATTACACACTGAACAACAATAATGGTGTGTACTCCAAAATGCTGGACATGTCCTTTGTT
>JAGNUG010000004.1 GCA_017987115.1 Flavobacteriales bacterium
GACAATGCATTCGGCACTTCAATGATCACAACGGCTTGCGTAGGAACTGCACTCCAAGGATCCTTTGCACTGGTCAGGGGCCCGTTCCAGCGATAAAGTCTCCAACCGGCGGCGGCAACGATCACGAGCAATATCAGTAGGGTAAGGATACGGCGCATAGCGGCAACGAAGGTATTGTGATGCTTGACCAACAGAGTTGACGACTATCGTCCTTTCGCACAACTGTGTGTGGATACCATTGATCCGATCTCTGGAACTAGGCGCTTAGCAGCCGGAAGCTGGTCCGGTGGTGCACGCAGGGCCCGATCCGTGCAATGGCAGCGCGATGATCTGCAGTGGGATAACCCTTGTTCACTACCCAATTGTATTCCGGATGGGCACTGTGAAGATCTGCCATGTATGCGTCCCGATGTGTCTTAGCCAGTATGCTGGCCGCTGCAATACTGCGGAAGCGGCCATCGCCTTTGATCATGCAGACGTGTGGAATACCTGTGTATGGGTCGAACAGGTGGCCATCGATGAGTAATTGCTGTGGCGTGAACTTCAGTGCTGCAACGGCCTTATGCATGGCCAGGAACGAAGCACGCAAAATATTGATCGCATCGATCTTTTGAGGGGAAACGAATGCTACGGACCAAGCCATAGCTCGATCTTCGATCAACAGCCGTAGTTCTTCTCGTTTCGAATGCGAGATCTTTTTACTGTCATTCAAACCCGGCAAACGAATTCCATGTGGTAAGATCACCGCAGCTGCAACAACAGGACCTGCCAAGCAGCCACGACCTGCTTCGTCGCAGCCAGCTTCCAACAGTCCTTTTGTGTGGTAAGGCGCTAACGGCATTTTATCATGAAGCGAGTGGAATGATAGGTATGGCCCTGGTTTCACAGTGGAACTCCTGCATCATCCAACATCTTTTCGAAACTGTTCCAGAGATCCGTTGCGGCTTTGTCCCAAGTGTAGCGTTTGGCGCGAATAGGACCTGCGCTGCGCAGTTTTTCCTGCAATTCGGGATCGGTACAGACATTGTGTAAGGCTCTTGAGATGTCGCTTACACTGAAGGGGTCGCAATAGTAGGCGGCATCTCCAGCGATCTCGGGTAAACTCGTTGCCTCTGCAGCAACTACGGGCACTCCGCATTGCATTGCTTCCGCAACAGGAATTCCAAATCCTTCGAAGTAACTCACGAAGGCTAAGCACTCCGCACCGCCTAATGCCTTGTGCAACTTTGGCTGGCCTAGCCGTCCGGTAAAGATCACTCGGTCCTTGTGTACCACATTATCCCACGCCGCTTTCATGTTCTGATCCCACCAGAATTTTTCACCCACGATCACCAAGCGCAGTTCGGATGCGTGTTCCGTGATCAGTCCATCAAAAGCCAACAGCAAGCGTGCAATGTTCTTACGCGGATTTAGTGATCCCACACAGGTGATGTACGGGTGCCCTTGTGCGAATTCATTTCGCGAACTCACTATTTCTTCAGCAGAAAGTTGACGGAATACCTCACCAACACCATTGTAGACCACGTCGATATGCGGTTCTGAGACACCATAGGTCGTGGCGATATCATGTCGTGAGAATTCACTCACCGTGGCCAACCGTGTTGCATGCCGCGCGAACCGTGGGAAATAACTCCTGTAGTATTGGCCATAAGCTCCTGGTAGGTCTTCCGGGTAATGTTCGAAATTGATATCGTGGATCACCGCCAAGGTGGGAATCGTGCTGTGCAACGCCAAGTATCCATCCGGGCTTATGAACGCATCGGCCTTCAGCTTTTTCAACTTTCGCGGTAACAGCCAATTGAACCAAATACGATAGAGCAACGGATGACGGGTAGGCGGCCACATGACAACGGGTTCGATATTCTCGCTGTATATGAACCGCTCATCGAACGCTCGATCAAAAATGAATATGAACGTATGCTCAGGATGCGCCTTCACGATCCGTGACATGATCTCATGCGTGAACCAGCCAATACCCTCAAGCTTATCCGGAAGTAGAAGGCGTGTATTTATGGCGATGCGCATTAAATGTGGTACGAGGTATTTAGATCGATCTTTGACTTGGGTTGAAGAATTTTCTTAAGGGTATCTATTTTTGGTTCAAGGCGTTGGATCTGGCAGTTGAGCCTTCTTTGTTTTCATTCCTTGTTCGGGATCATTTCTATGAACTGAGGCATTAGCATCATCGGAAAGATCAAGAGCACTTTGAATTATTCGGGTCATGTACATGGTGCTGCATAAGAACGCGGCCAAGTTAGCCGTTGCTCACCTTTCCGATCATCTTCCCATCTTCACGGCCGCTAATGCAACGCACCTTCCTCACTAACCTCGGCCTAATTCTGGTGTTGAACCTGCTGGTAAAGCCGTTCTACATTCTGGGGATCGATGCCGGGGTGCAGGAAGCTGTAGGTGCTACGGCTTATGGTGGCTACGCGGCATTGCTCAGTCTTGGCTTTTTGCTGAACATTGTTTTGGACCTGGGCATTACTAATTACAACACGCGGCATATCGCGCAGCACACCCACCTCATGGGCAAGTATTTCAGTGGGGTAGTGGGTGTCCGTTTCGTGTTAGCTGGTCTTTACGCGCTGCTGTCATTAGGTGTCGGGTTGCTTCTGGGATATTCCGGTACTCAAATGAGCATGCTCGGATGGTTGGTCCTGAACCAGATCCTTGCGGCCACCATTCTCTATTTCCGCAGCAATATCGCTGGCGCTCAGCATTTGCGTACTGACAGTTTGCTCAGCGTAATGGATCGTTTGCTTTTGATCGGTATGGTGGGTTGGGCACTTTGGGGCAGGGTAGGTGGTTCGCCTTTCCGGATCGAATGGTTTGTTTGGGCGCAGACCGTTTCATATGGGGTCACTGCCGTTGTTGCGCTAGTGCTGGTGCTGCGCTTAAGCGGCAAGGTGCTACCGAAGTGGAACCCGACTTTTGGACGCGTTGTCCTGCGGCAGAGCTTCCCGTATGCTATGCTGATCCTGTTAATGACCTTTTACTACCGCACGGATACACTGATGTTGGAACGAATGCTTCCGGAAGGTGCTTTCGAAGCCGGAGTTTACTACCAAGGTTTCCGTTTCTTCGAAGCATTTAATATGATCGGTTACCTCTTCGCAGGACTGTTGTTGCCAATTTTCAGTCGGATGCTTTCTTCAAAGGCCGGTTCGGGTCCAGGAGGTCGCGATGGTCTGGATCCATTGGTGGGGATGGCGTTCAAACTTGTTCTAGCCGGTTCATTGGCCATTGCCGTGATCGGATCCATGCACGCAACCCAGGTAATGGAGCTGTTGTATAATTCGAATACGAACCGTGCCGGAACGGTCTTCGCGCTTTTGATATGGAGCTTTGTTGGGGTGTGTACCACCTATATTTTTGGTACGTTATTAACGGCCGGTGGGAACCTGCGGACCCTGAACTGGTTGGCTGGTATTGGTGCCGTGGTGAATATCTGCCTCAACGCTATCCTGATCCCCCGTTATCAAGCAGAAGGTGCTGCATGGGCCAGCCTTGTTACGCAGTTGGCTACGGCAGTTGCGCAGATGATCCTTGCCACACGGATGTACAACCTTCGCATGCCGTTCCCGGTTCTAGGTCGTGCAATTGGCTATGGGCTTGCCTTGGCGGGCCTGGCATGGGTGCTTCAGTGGACCGGAACAACCTTTTTTACATCCCTCGCCTTCTTCGCTTTGGGAGCGCTCGGCCTTGCTTCTGTGACCCGAATGCTCGATCTGCGCGCGATACGTACTTTGGTTGCTGAGAAATACGAGGCACCTGAAGGTGAACAGGTCGTGGATCGACCAGATTAGTTAGGTCTGAGCCAATATCTTCCATTTTATCCCGTTCCCCGGTCGATTGATCCTGAACAGGCTCTAAGGCTTACATTAGCCGACCTTTTTCAAGTAGTTCGTTCGAATGTCGGAGACCCCTCAACCCAAGGAACAGAATTCCTATGATCTCGTGCTCTTGCTGTGGGCACGCCGAAAAATGATCATTGGAATAACCCTATTGTCAATTCTGTGCGGTATTGTAGCAGCTATCATGATCACGCCGCTTTTCAAAAGCTCTGTGCTCATGTTCCCGGCGATCACGCAATCAACTTCCAAAGGATTGCTTTACGAATACTCCGGAAGCTCTGAGGATGTTCTTTCCCTTGGTGACGAAGAGGATGGCGAGCAATTGATGCAAGTGTTATCCTCCGACATGATCCGGAACACCGTCGCTGAACAATTTGACCTTTATACTGTATACGGTATTGAATCTGACAGCAAGACACGCGAAGCTGAATTGAAGGACGCGTACTTGGATCATGTTACATTCGAATACACCAAATTCGGAAGTATTGAAGCGCAAGTTCTGGATGATGAGCCTCAACGCGCTTCGGATATGGCAAATTTCATTGCTGACCAAGTGGATACGGTATGGTCGGATATGGTAGCTGAAAGAGCGGTGATCGGGTATGACATTGTAACGAATAATGTCCGCGAACTGGAAGAAAGCATTGCACAGCTTGAAGATAGTATGAAAGTGTTGCGCCTACTTGGGGTCCACGATTACCGTACACAATCTGAACGTTACAACGAATACATGGGCGCTGCCATCCTGAAAGGCGATAAGCGTGCAGTGCGTGAATTGGAGGAACGATTCAATGTGCTTGCACTTTACGGTGGCGCATACGTTACACTTCAGGATCTGATCCGCGAGGAGACGATCGAACTTGGTGTTCTGCACATGAAACTGAGGCATGCTGAAGCAGACCTGAAGAGCACGCTGCCGCATAAATTCATTGTCGATCGCGCTGTTCCAGCTGATAAGAAGAGCTATCCGATCCGGTGGTTGGTGGTCGCCATGAGTGCCATTGCCGGTCTGGTATTGGCGTTGCTGTTGATCGTTGTTCAGGTTAATATTCAAAAGATCCGCGAGGCCAATGGGTGATAAAGACCTCTCCTTTCAGTGGTTCATTGGGATCGTACGTTCCAACTGGCGGACGTTCGCTATTGTTGGCGCAGCTGCTGCAGCATGTGCATATGTCTTCAGCGGCCCGACCTTCATTCCTCCGAAATTCCTTTCCAAAGCCACCGTTTATCCGGTGAACCTGAACAGTTATAGCCAGGAAACCCGCACCGATCAATTACTACAGTTGTTGGAGAGCAATATTATTCGTGATAGTCTTATCGTGCGCTTCGACCTCGCGAAGTCCTATGAGGTGGATACAGCGCTGAATGGTGGATACTTCGCTTTGTACAACGAGTTCAATGATCGTGTGGAGATCAGTAAGACGCGCTACGAATCCGTAATGATCGAGGTGTTGGATGAGGATCCGAAAGTAGCGCGTGATATGGTGCTGGAAATGTTGAGCCAAACCAACCTATTGGCGCGCAGATTGCAACGCGAAAAATCCAAGGAGGTGGAACGCATGGCGCTTAGAGCAATGAAGAACGAACGCCACAAGTTGGATTCCATTGAGGCGCGATTGGATGTTCTAAGACAGGGGAATGGGCTCTTGGCATATGAGGTGCAAGCGAAGGAAGTGACCAAAGGATACGTAAAGCTTCTTTCATCACCAGGAGCCAGTTCAGCACAAAAACAGCAGTTGGAAGCACTGATGAAAGAGCTCGAAGAGAAAGGTGGGGAATTCCGCTACTTGAGCGGGCTGAGCGATATGTTCCGTCAGAATTATAACCGGTTGCTCACGGAATACGAGGTTGCTGTAAATGATGTTACCAAAGAGCTGACCTATACCAATGTGGTGACCTACCCTGAAGTGAGTGACAAGAAGGTCTATCCGATCCGTTGGTTGATCCTGTTGATCACGGTGGTGGCAGCGGAGCTGCTGTGCTTCGCTTTGTTCATGATCAAGGAACGAAGCAAAGGGAACGGTGATCCTGAATAGAAAATGGTACAAGCGCTGAAAGCACATTGGATCGCCTTCGTATGCGTAGTTTTCGTGCTGGTCAATGCCGTGCTTATAGCGAGGGAGATCTATTGGTTCAGTGCGCTTCCAGCCGTGTTGTTGGTGGTCTGGGCCATGTTCACGTCCGTGAATTCGTTGGTCCTGTTCATCGCTTTCGCAACACCGCTTTCCATCAATCTGGAAGAGATGGACCTTGGTGGTCTTGGTATTGCATTGCCCACTGAGCCGCTGCTGGTGGGGCTTATGTTGCTGATGATCCTGAAGATCTCCGTTGAACGGAATGTGATCAGTGGTAAGGTGCTCCGGCATCCGATCACCTGGGTGATCGTGCTTCAATTAGCATGGATGTTCATTTGCATTCTGCCAAGCAGTATGCCGCTGGTTTCGTTCAAGTACTTCACAGCGCGCCTTTGGTTCGTGGTCACCATGTTCTTTTTGGCCACACGCGTGTTCGAGGATGAGCGGAACATGCAGCGGTTCATTTGGGCTTACATCAGTGGTCTCTGTATTGTGATCATCTATACCTTGATCAAGCATGCGCAATTCTCCTTCGCACATGATCCTGCGCATTGGGTGATGGAACCCTTCTTCAAGGACCATACGAGCTATGGGGCCATTATTGCGTTCTTCCTGCCTTTCGGGATCACGGCGCTTTGGCTTCCGAAGCGATCATTCGCCTGGAAGGGCTTTACGTTGCTGCTCTTGGTATTGTTAACTACGGGGTTGATCTTCTCGTATACGCGCGCTGCTTGGGTGAGCCTTGTGGGTGCGCTCGGCGTATTCATTTTCATGAAGTTGCGGATCCCACTTTGGTCCGTTGCTGTGGTCCTGATCATTGGTGGCGGGCTCTATTATGCGAACGAGGAACAGATAACGCTGGCCTTGGCGAGCAACACCGAGGAGTCATCGGATGATCTTGGCGAACATGTGCAGTCCATCTCCAATATCTCCAGTGATGCGTCGAATCTGGAGCGGATCAATCGTTGGAATTCCGCATTTCGGATGTTCGAGGAGAAGCCCTTGTTCGGCTGGGGACCGGGCACCTATATGTTCCAGTATGCACCGTTCCAAGCTTCTGAGGATCGCACGATCATCTCTACTAATTTCGGGGTTCAAGGCAATGCCCATAGTGAGTATTTGGGCCCACTTTCAGAACAAGGCGTGCTTGGGTTCCTGTTGATGGCGGCGCTGGTGTTGGTAACCCTGATCACGGCGGTGCACTTGCATTATCGTATGCCACCGGGTGTTGATCGTGCCATCCTCATGGCCTTGATACTAGGACTTGTCACGTACTATCTCCACGGCGGGTTGAACAACTTCCTGGATACCGATAAAGCTTCGGTTCCATTCTGGGCATTCACTGCAATGATCGTACTCTTGGATCTGAAGTATCCGAAGGTGAACAGGGCGTGATCTGGTGCCAAAGTGTTGAGGCTGATCCATGCCTTCTTGCTGTTCGTCGAGTGATCAATAGATCCGACACGTAAGCAAGGCGATATCGTCCAAATAGGGCTGTGTGCTCCGGTGCGTCTCGAATGCGTTGATCAGTGCTTTGTTGAGGAATTCCGGTCCATTGGCGCCAAGCTCCACCATCATGCGTTCCACCACATTGGTCTCGAATGCGTTGCCATGGTTATCCTCTTGTTCCACTAATCCATCCGTGTAGCACAATAGGGTCGTGGGTTTAGGGAACTCTGCTTTACCCACTTTGAGAAAAGGCAATTCAGGCATCATGCCCAATGCTATGCTCCCATCCTGTAGTGTGCGGATTCCGTCCGGATCGCAGACCAACGGTGCATTATGACCAGCATTCACGTAGTTGATCTGCCGCGTTCTTAAGTTGATATGCCCAATGAACAACGTAATGAAACGCTCCCCGCGCGCACTTGTGAAGACCTTTTCGTTCAGGTCCATTACCACAGCGGTAAGGTCGTTACCATGACGAACACTGGCATGCAGGTTCGCTTGAAAATTGCTCATCAGCAGAGCTGCCGCTATTCCTTTGCCACTTACATCCGCTACTGCAACAACGACCTCATCCTCGTTCAACGTGATCAGGTCGTAATAATCTCCACCTACTTCGCTGTGCGGCTGGTACCAGCCAGCTGCCTTGATGCGATCGTTATTGGGCAGATCACGTGGCACCAGCATGTTCTGCATTTCCGCAGCTAGTTCCAGTTCCCGTTTTGCGAGCGCCTGTTTCAAGGCCTGTTTCGCTAAGCGCTGATTTTCCATGGCCACTACGATCAAATTGGTCATGGTCTGAATGAAGTTCAGGTGCTTCACTGCAGGGCTCATCCGCTGTTCTTCCTCGTCGATATCGCCGATAAGCAGCAACGCCAGTGGTCTATCCTGATGATGCACCGGTATTGCGATATCGAAGGAACCTAAACTGATCGCGTGCTCAGCACCGATAACCTGAATGTCATTGTTCTCGCCGAATAAGGCCATAACATCAATGTCCGGGTTTCCAGTATCAGTTCCATAAGCCAATATGCGGCTCCACCCGCGCTCCGTGGATTCGAACAACATCAATCGTGTGATCCCAAGTTCTTCGCGCAGTGAGTGTTCGAAAAGCTTCAACAAGTCCTCCCGGCCCGTGTTGTTGTTGATCGCTTTGGTAACATCCAGTAGCGCGCGAAGCTGGAACTCCTTAAGATCCAATCGTTCTATGATCCTGTCCAGACGTGCCATATCAGCCTTCCATCTTTTTAAAGAGGTCCGGCAACTTGGCGATCAAGGCGATCTCGCGCATTTTCTGCCGCCATTCACCCGCAGGACTTCCCAAATAGGTCTTGCCTCCTTCAACGGAATTCATGATGGCACTTTGGCCCAATAGCGTTGCGCCTTTACCGATGCGAAGTTTACTCGGAACACCTACCTGGCCCCAGAGCGTTACATCATCTTCGATCACCACCGCACCGCTGACACCAACGTGCGAACAGATCAGACAGTTGCTTCCAATGAGCGTGTCATGGCCAATTTGTACATGGTTGTCCAACTTGGTTCCGCGCCCGATCCGGGTTTCCGCACTGATCCCGCGGTCTATGGTGCACAATGCCCCGATCTCAACATCATCCTCTATCACCACACTTCCCCCAGGTACCATCTTTTCATAGCCACTGATGCGTTTCTTGTAATAGAACGGGTCGCCGCCGATCACTGAATTCGCGTGGATGGTAACGTTGTTGCCGATGGTGGTATTCTCGTAGATCACTACACCGGGCATGATCAAACATCCGATACCTATGCGCACATTGGCGCCCATGGAGACCGAAGGATGTATCTCACTGCCAGCGCCGATCTTTTCCGCATGTTCCGGCCATCCTTTGATCGGGTTGAAATAGCGGACAAGCTTGTTGTAATCCCTGCACGGGTCATCACTGATGATGATCGCTTTGCCATTAGGTATCACAACGTCAGCTTTGTCCAACAAGATGGTCGTAGCCGCACTGTTAAGCGCTTTTTCGTAGTACTTGGGGTGGTCTACATACGCCAGATCTCCGGCTCGAACGCGGTTGATCTCATTGATCCCCGTAACAGCGAGATCGGCATTCCCTTTCACTTCCGCGCCAAGCAGGTGAGCCAGGTCTTTTGCGGTACTTGATGGTGTTAGGTCCACGTTCGTAGTGTTGTGTTCCGCACAAATGTAACTGCCCCCGTATATCGCAGCTTCACGGTTTCTGATGGATGATCAACACTGGGAGAGAATAAATCATGGAGGTTCATTACTTGAATGAATTATTGATCGTCGGTGTGCGCTGACCGGGACCAAACAAAAGCCCCACCGGAAAGGCAGGGCTTCCATTGAAATGGTGTTGGATCTATTTCTTCACTCTATCCATATATGCTCCGGTCTCGGTATCCACACGAACGATGGTTCCGATCTCCACGAAACTGGGGACGCTGATCTCCGCACCGCCATCCAATGTGGCGGACTTCATCACTTTATTGCTGGTATCACCTTTTACAACGTTCTCCGTGTAGGTCACTTCCAATTCTACGGTTTTCGGAGGAGTGGCAAAAATGGCAATGTCGCTCTCGAAGCCGACCTGTACGACCATCTCTTCCTTCATGAAGCGGAACCCATCACCGAACAACGCTACTGGAATATGCTTCTGCTCGTAGGAGGTCTGGTCCATGCACACCAAATTATCTCCTTCGCGGTACAGGTATTGCAATTCGTGTATCTCTACACGCAATATATCGATCACCTCTCCACTGCGCCAGCGGTGCTCGTTCAGCTTACCGGTACGCAGGTTGCGCATCTTGCCTTGGTAGAATGCACGCAGGTTGCCGGGTGTGCGGTGCTGCCACTCCATCATCTGGCAAATGTCATTGTTGAAACGGAGGTAGGTGCCGATGCTTATGTCTGAGGAAGTGGCCATAGGTTTTACTTGCTTTGTGTGAGGGCTGCGAATTTAGGGTTTTCATCAGATCCCGATCAAATTGATCTCGGCGTCATATGAATACAGAACCGTGATGAGTGAAAACTTAGCGCGCGTTTCACGCCATTCAATTGGTATTTCGGCACTATTGTTGTTAAATTCGCGATGATGTCGATCAAAAATTTACTTCCATTCTCGCTGTTCTTTTCAATTTTCGTTACGCAACTCTGCGCACAGGACCATGTTTATGATGATCTCCTGATCCTTTATGTGGATGAGGATTATGAGAAGTGTTTGGATAAGAGTGAACGGTATACCGATAAGGATAAAACGAGGCGCGATCCGCTCCCATACTTGTATCTGAGCATGTGCAATTTCGAAATGAGCAAAATGGAGAAATACGTGACCGATCCTGATTTCAAACGTGTGGCAAGTAATGCATTGAAGAATGCTGAGAAATTCCGAAAAAAAGACAAGGAGATGGAATTCTTTGCCAACTATGAGGATTATTGGAGCGAATTGAATACCGTGGCGATGGAAACTGGCTTCAATTATATGGAACTCGATGAATTAAGCAAAGCAAAGCGACAATTCGATCGCATGGCCGGATATTATCCGGAGAATGCAGGAGCTTGGTTGATGCTGGCTTTGTCACAGTACCGCGCTAAACTTGTGCGTGATGGGGATGAAAGCATGGAGGCCTTCCAAAAAGCCTATGATGCCATTACCGATCTCGACCGTTTACCGAAAGACCAGCAACGGCTGCTTCGCGAAGGGATCATACGTTACGCGGAATTCAAGAAAGAAGCCGGCGGCATTGAAGAAGCGCGCCGGATCATGGAGCTCGGAAAGGATCAGTTCACCGAAAACCTGGAGTTCAAAGGGCTGTATGATGTGTTGAATTGAACACGGTTCATACAACCCTCGATCTTTCATGAATAATACAATCCTAGAAGGTTTTATTGAAGGCTTTCACTTGTAGCTTCCAACTTCCACAACCCCCTCGCACATTTCAAATTCAACTTTTTGCCTGTTGCTTGCAACCACTAACGTGCGTGCATCTGCATGATCACGCAATAGCTTACTGAACCACGCAACAGCTTCGGCATCCAGGTTACTTGTGGGTTCGTCCAGAAGCAATAAGGGGGTATCACTGAGGATCGCAAGTGCCAATTTCAAGCGCTGTTTCATTCCACTGCTGAAGTGGCTCACAGGTTTCTCCAGAGCATGTTCCAAGTAAGCAAGTTCAGCCAACGAGTCGGGGGTCATTCCTCGGCGTAACGGTTTGAAACGTGCGTGGAAGGCAATGGTCTGGCGTAAGCTCAGGTCTTCATACACTCCCAAATACGGCGCTGCAATGCTAACATGCTTGTACACCATTTCCTGCGGTACCGTTCTGCCATTGACAGCATGCACAACGGACCCCTTGGTGGGTATGATCGCACCGGCAATGACCTGTAAGAGGGTGCTTTTTCCGCTGCCGTTCGGGCCTAGGATCGCAGTGCGGCTGCCCGATTCAAGGGAAAGTTCAACCCCTCTGAAAACGATCTCGCGACCGTATTGTTTGGCGATATCGTGCAAGGTTACGCGCATTGGAATGCAACGCGCTACTCCGCCAACCCGCGCATGATCCCCTTCGGACTGTTGCGGATGAAATCGAGGATAGTTCCACGTTCCGGGCTGCGTGGCATGGTCTGTTCCACGTTCTGTACGCCTCTGTCAACGTTCGTGTTGCGCACGAAGATCTCCCGGTATATGTCCTCGATCCTGATCACGGCATCATCCGTGAATCCGCGACGTCGCAGCCCCACAACGTTCACGCCCATATAGCTCAGTGGTTCACGCGCTGCTTTTACGAATGGCGGTACGTTCTTTCTAACAAGACTTGCACCTGCTACAAAACTGTGTGCGCCAATGTGTATGAATTGTTGCACCGCGACATTGCCTTCCAGAATTGCCCAATCGTCAATGGTCACATGTCCTGCAAGGTTCACACTGTTCGCAATTACAACATTGCTGCCGACCATACAGTCATGCGCCAAATGCACATAAGCCATCAAAAGGCTATTCTCTCCCACGGTCGTGCGCTCTCGGTCCGCAGTGCCCCTGTTCACGGTAACACATTCACGTACCGTTGTTCCATCGCCGATCTCTGCCGTGGTCTTTTCGCCACGGAATTTCAGATCCTGTGGTATGGCACTGATCACAGCACCAGGAAATATCCTACAGTTCTTACCGATACGCGCACCATCCATAAGAATGGCGTTCGGGCCTATCCAAGTGCCATCACCAATGACCACATCGCCGTAGACCGCTGCAAAGGGCTCTATGGTCACATCCTTGCCTAGCTTGGCATCCGGGTGTACGTACGCTAATTTGGAAATGCTCATTGAGCGGTAGCGGTTGCTTGCTTGGCCGTTGCCTTTGGATCTTCTTTATCCTTCACGATCTGGGCCATCATTTCTGCTTCAACTGCCAATACGCCAGCAACGAAGCCCTTGCCGCGCATGTGAACGATGCCACGCCGGATCGGGGTGATAAGCTCCAAGTGGAATACGATGGTATCGCCCGGGATCACTTTGCGCCTATACCGAATGCCATCGGTCTTCAGGAAGTAGGTGGTGTAGAATTCCGGATCAGTCACTTTGCTCAACGCGAATATGCCGCCCACCTGTGCCATGGCCTCTAGTTGTAGAACGCCTGGCATTACCGGGTTTCCGGGGAAATGGCCCGTGAACTGTGGCTCGTTCATTGTCACGTTCTTCACACCCACGATGGTGGTCTCATCCATCTCCATCACCTTATCTACCAACAGGAAAGGGTAGCGGTGAGGCAGCATGCGCTGGATGTCGTTGATATCAAAGAGCGGCTTTGCGCCAAGGTCGATGTGCGATACCGGATTCTTGTCTTCTTCCCGCATCTTTTCCTTGATGCGTTTGGCAAAACTGGTGTTACCGAAATGGCCCGGACGACCAGCAAGAATATGTCCTTTGATCGGGCGGCCCACCAAGGCCAGGTCACCTACAATGTCCAATAGCTTATGGCGCGCCGGTTCGTTGAAGAATTTCAGGTCCGTGGTATTCAATACACCATTGCGACGGATCTCCACCTCCTCGTACTCACGACCCAAGGTCTTGGCAAGCTCCATCAATTGTTCCTTGGTAGTGCCTTCACGATCTTCCAGAACGATGGCGTTATTCAGGTCACCACCTTTGATCAACCCTTGCTTGGCCAGGTGTTCCAACTCCCGTAGGAAAACGAATGTCCGACACGGGGCGATCTCATCCTTGAATTCATCCAAGCGATACATGCTGGCGTGCTGTGTTCCGAGCACAGGACTATTGTAGTCCACCATCACCGTTAACCGGAATTCGCCACCAGGAGTTGGCACGCCCAGTATTTCAGTGCCTTTTTCCTCTGTCTCGAACCATAGCGGTTCTTTCAATACGAACCAATTACGCGGAGCGTCCTGTGCTTCCAACCCAACGGTCTCAATGGCGTTAACAAAAGGCAGGGCGCTACCATCCATGATCGGGATCTCGGGACCACTCACTTGGATCAGGCAATTGTCCACACCTAAGGCATAGAGTGCGGATAATACGTGTTCGGTGGTGTTCACTACCACATCGCCTTTGCCAAGGGTGGTGCCACGTGCTGTACTGATCACAAGATCCGCATCGGCATCAATGATCGGTTCGCCTTCCAGATCCGTACGCTGGAACTTGTAGCCATGTCCGATGGGCGCAGGACGAAGGTTCAAAGTGACCGCTTCGCCGGTGTGTAATCCTACGCCTTTAAGCGTGGCACTGCCTTTCAATGTATGCTGTTGGTCGCTCATAGGTTGCATTGCGCGCTTGCACAAGATCATGCAAGGGCTCCGCGAAGGTAGGATCCTGCGCCATATCTGGGATCGTTCGACCGAAATGGTGCAATTCCAACGGGTAACCGTTGCTATTCCGCCGCCTTGCGTAACGCTTTCAGTTCCTTTTCCAGAAGCTCTAAACGCTTTTTGAGGTCCGGTAAATTGCGGTATACCACGTAACTGCGTTTATACTCCCCAATGCTGAACGCCGGAGAACCCTGGACCACTGAATCATCCGCAATGTCGGATCCTATACCACTCTGTGCAGCGATCTTTACCCGGTTACCAATGTTGAGGTGACCGGATATCCCTACCTGCCCTCCGATCATACAATGTGTACCGATCTTCGTGCTTCCAGCGATACCGGTCTGTGCCACCACCAAGGTGTGTGCTCCAATATCCGCGTTGTGCCCAATTTGGATGAGGTTATCCAGTTTTACGCCTTGCCGGATGAATGTTGACCCGAGCGTTGCTTTGTCGATGGTGCAATTGGCACCGATCTCCACATCATCTTCGATGATGACATTGCCTATCTGTGCCATTTTCTCCTGCGTGCCTGCTTCTGTTGCGGTAAAACCATATCCATCCGCACCGATCACGGTTCCGCTGTGGATAATGCAATTCGCCCCGATCTCGCTCTTGGCATACACTTTCACACCTGCATAGAGCCGCGAACCGGGCCCGATCTTCACGCCATCACCAATGAAACAATTCGGGTAGATCTTCACATCATCGCCAATGACCGCGTTCTCAGCAATGTACGTGAAGGCACCAACGTAAACCGCATCACCTAATTTGGCTTTCGGACTGATGTAACTGGGTTGCTCATATCCGACTTTGTTGTGGAGCTGTAGGTCGTGCATCTCCAACAACTTCGCGAAAGCGGCGCGAGGGTCCTTCACGCGGATGAGCGTAAGGCTTTTGGCCAAGGGTTTGCTCGGCTGAAAACTGTCCACCACAATGGCTATGCTAGCAGCTGTTGAGTACAGATACTCGGTGTACTTGGGATTGGAAAGAAATGTAAGCGTGCCGGTCCTGCCTTCTTCGATCTTGGCCACATCGTAGACCAGGATCTGCGCATCGCCATCTACTTTTCCTTGAAGAAAATCAGCGATCTGTCCGGCGGAGAATTGCATGGATGGGTTACTTGCGTGCGAAGATAGGACGTTGATACTGTAGCATTTGTTGTTCCATGGACAGAAGTCCTGACGCTAATTATTGATCCAACGGTACTTCAACATGTGTCAGATCCCATTCCATGACCAATGTTGCTGGCGATGCAGCGATACCTATCGTGAACAATTCAGCAGGCGTGGTCAGTGTTTTGGGGATAACCTTTGCTACTGCTACATCCTCCATTGGGTCGCGCATGGCATTACCGTCGAAATCAATTCCCCAACCGTACATTTTCTTATTGAGGTAAACACTCCACTGGTCTGCACCCGGTGTAGACCACAACGTGTAGGTGCCAGCGGGAACCGCTGTTCCACCAAAGGTGATGGGTTCACTGAAACTGATCGTGGTCGCCTCGTTCGCACCGGTCCGCCATACTTTGCCATATGGGACCAAGGAGCCAAAGATCACACGGCCTTTCTTGCTAGGCCGGCAGTAGTGTACAACTGCGGTCAGGTCACCGACGGTGTAGGTCTGCTCCACTTCCGGACTCGCCTGCTTGGTCTGCGACTTCATGAATTTCGTTGCCACATACGCTCCAACTCCGAGCACAGCTACAATGATCAATATCCGTTTAATTGTTTTCGACATGTTGGTTCAATGATTCTCTTCGATCTCAATTTCTTTTTCTACTGATTCCTTTCCGACCATATCAACGTGCACGCTGAGATTGTCTACCGACCGCACTACGCGCACCTTACCACCGTCAATGGCCATCGCGGTATCACCGACGAAATCCACCTTCTCCAGATCGCTTACGAAACGCTCAGCTTTAGCATCGCCTGAATGCTCAATGTGATCCTCGTTGTTCAGAGAATGAACATCGCGCCCACGCATACAGCAGTATTGTCCAAGTTCTTCGCCATGGCCATAACTTGATGCCGTTGCGCACATGCTATGTCCATTGCACTTATTATTCCCACTAAAGCCGACTTTACACACAAGAAAGCCCAATGCGGATCCGATCAAACTGAAGAGAAGGATCTTGGCCCAGTTGGTATTCATGGTGCCGAAGTTAATGGCATGAACCATACATCAGAGACCAACGCTGTACACACTTATCCATGCATGAACATGAATTCCGGGATCTACCATGAGATCCCGCGAGTGCCCTAGTCCTTCATGGCGAGCATTCCTTTTGTTCGCCTTGCTCTTTCCAAAGCCGGAAAGTCGCTGCGCCAGCCCATTTGGAGATTATAGAGCTTGAAGTACAGCACATCTCCAAGGATCATTCGTGCGATAGTTCCAATACCAAAGGATCCATTCTTATTGCGCCATTGGCCTTCTGCCAGGTGAACGCTGAAATTCTTGCTTGAACGGAAGGACGGTAGAATGAAATACTCCTTCGGCAGAACGCGGATATCACCACCAATGATCTGCTCTTTATTGTTCAACCGGAACTTAGGATAGGTATCGATGAAGTGTTTCGTTACAAGAACATTATTGACCTCTGGTACCTCAAGTCCGTCATATTGCGCTAACAACGCATGGATCAATGGATGACCTGCAACGCTGCCCATTATTGCGGTGGATAGGAAATGGTCATATTCGAACGACCATAAGGTCCGCCGATCGAAGAAGGGTGCAAGGCTCTTCTTCATCCGCATATCAGTATCCAAGTACAGACCGCCGTGGTCCCTGAGTACCAATAGTCGTGCAACATCGCTGGCATATGCGTACTGCTTGGCCTCCAGCATCCGTTTCATGAAAGGGTGGGAGTCAATGTCCAAGTTGCTCTCGTTCCACTCAATGATCGCATGGTCCGGCATTAGCTTGTGCCATTCTGCGATGCGCTTTTTCATCGCATTGGAATGCGGCTCACCACCGAACCATACGTAATGGATAAGTGGCGGAATTCCTTTATAGGTACTTCTTGTGCGACGCTCAGCTCTTTGCCTAGCGACACTATCCGGGAAAATAGGCGTCTCTTCAGTTAGGAGATCCTCCGGTGTCTTGTTCAATGAACGTGTAGGACCCCCCGCATCCATTTCTTCATCTCGAAGATAGTGCGGTACATTGTTCTTGGTCTTATCCATTGCTCATAAGGAACTGTAAAGGTCCTGACCTTGAAAAGATCTGCCCTCTGATAATTTGTCTACTTATCAACAAAATAGCCTAGTTGTCAACAATCGAGGAGCTGGTTACACCTTTACGCTTCCTCGTTCAACCAACGCGGCCAAGCCAAATAGAATTTCTCTACCGGTTTCGCCATAGCAGCTATGCCGAGGTTGTCGCTCGCTTCGGCGATGTCCTGCAAGGTGCCGTCCTTGTACAAAAGCTCAATGCGGTCCTTGCTTGGGTCATATGCATTGTTGATGATACTGCCATGGAGAACGAAACGGTCCGCTTCTGGTAGCGGTGTGTGCAGCGCCTTTGAAACACTTCGCTTCAGAGCGTTGATACGCTCGGCCGGCCATGGCTTATCCTGCAACTTGATGCGAAGATTATGCCGTTGCACTAGGTCCTTGGAGAGGCGGGAAAGCGTGGTGTCCGTATGATCGCACCAGACCTTTATCGCTCCCATGATGTCATGATCGTCCAGTTTCAGGAAATCATTCAACACTTCCGGTTTTTGGAACGACGCACGATCGTGTTTGTTGGCAAGGAATTGTTGCAGGGCCGGTGATGCAAAAAGCTTGACACCACGCAGCGCCATTTCCTTGGCATGCCGTAGCGTTTCCACAAGCATCATCTCACACGCGACTACCGCTTTGTGCAAATAGACCTGCCAATACATCAATCGCCTGGCAACGATGAATTTCTCTATGCTGTAAACGGCTTTTTGCTCGACTACGAGTTTATCGTCCTTTATTTGGAGCATCTTCAGAATGCGTTCGCCACCGATCACACCTTCACTAACGCCAGTGTAAAAACTGTCCCTGTTCAGGTAATCGATCCGGTCCACATCAAGCTGGCTGCTCACTAATTGATGCAATGCATGCTTGGGATACTGATCCCTGAATATCCGGATCCCTAGTTCCAGTCCTCCACCGAATTCATCGTTCAGTCGATCCATGACCAAGGCGCTGATGTCCTCATGTCCTATACCATCGACGAGGCTATGTTCCAATGCATGGCTGAATGGCCCGTGTCCAATATCATGAAGGAGGATTGCGATGGTGGCTCCCAGTTCTTCTCCCTCCGTGATCTCATGTCCTTTGCTGCGGAGCGTATGGATCGCTTCACCCATGAGATGCATTGCGCCCAACGCATGGTGAAAGCGCGTATGTAAAGCTCCAGGATAGACGAGATGCCCCAACCCCAATTGCTTGATATAACGCAGCCGCTGGAACCAAGGATGATCGATCAGCCGCAGCACTTCCGCGTGCGGGACAGTGATGAATCCGTAGATGGGGTCGTTCAGGATCTTCATGCAAGCCGGTGCCAAGGTCGTGAATTCGCTGTTAAGACCAGTGCATTCATCCCGTAGGAGTTGGCAGTCTTCCTTACTAACAAACATTAACGCCAAGAACCCTCGTACTTTGTACCCACAGTAGATGAGCTAGCAACACGATCGCATTTTTTGCGTTCGGTTTGTTATGACCACACGTACCATGGAAACGTCCCGGCCTACAGGGGCAACCAATTTGACTATGACCGCTAACATTCTTTGGGCTGATGATGAGATCGATCTATTGCGCCCGCACGTTCTCTTTCTTCAACAAAAAGGCTATGCGGTGGATACCGTGAACAGTGGATTGGATGCTATAGATAAAGCGAAGGTCAAAGAGTATGATATCATCTTTTTGGATGAGAACATGCCCGGCCTTAGTGGTCTGGAAACGCTTGGTCGGATAAAAACGATCCACCCACACGTGCCGATCGTGATGATCACCAAGAGCGAGGAGGAGCACATCATGGAGGAGGCTATCGGTGGGAAGATCAGCGATTACCTGATCAAACCCGTTAACCCGAACCAGATCCTGCTTTCATTGAAAAAGAATTTGGAAGGACGCAGGCTTGTGAGCGAGAAGACCAGTAGTAGCTACCAGCAACAATTCCGACAGTTGAGCATGCGCCTCGGTGATCGGTTAGGTACTGAGGAGTGGAAGACACTCTATGATGAATTGGTGCGCTGGGAACTGGAATTGAGCGGGAATCAGGATCAAGGTATGACCGACATTCTGCGTTCCCAATGGGCCGAGGCGAACGAGCAGTTCAGCCGGTTCGTGATCGATCATTATGTGGATTGGGTGAATGGTAAAGGCGATGATGTTCCGTTGCAATCGCACCAATTGCTTAAGGCCAAAGTAGCGCCGCATATTGACGAAAAGGGTAGCCCGTTGTTCATGGTGCTGATCGATAACCTTCGGCTGGACCAATGGCGTGTGCTGGAACCGATCCTGGGCCAGTTCTACCGCATCGAGGATCAAGGAATGTTCTATAGCATTCTGCCGACCGCAACGCAATATGCGCGTAACGCTTTGTTCGCTGGTATGATGCCGAGCGATATCGAGAAACGCCATCCCGGAAAATGGATCAGTGAGGATCAGGAAGGCAGTAAGAACGCACATGAGGATGAATTCGTTGGTGCGCATTTGCAACGCTTGGGCAAGAAAGTGAAATACAGTTATCACAAGATCCTGAATTTGAATGCCGGTCGAAAGCTCGCGGAAAGTCTGGATAATTTGATGGAGAACCCATTCAATGTGATCGTTTACAACTTCGTGGATATGCTCAGTCATGCCCGTACGGAGATGGAGGTGATCCGTGAGCTGGCAGAGGACGACGCAGCGTACCGCAGCCTTACCAAAAGTTGGTTTGAGCACTCGCCCCTCTTCGATATTCTAAAAGGAATTGCAGAACGCGGAGGACGTGTGATCATTACCACGGATCACGGAACAATTCGCGTGAATGAACCGAGCAAAGTAGTGGGCGATCGCAACACCAATAGCAACTTGCGTTACAAGCATGGTCGCAACCTGACCTTTGAAAAGCGTGACGTCTTGGAGATAAAGGATCCATCCACAGTGTTCCTTCCGAAAGCGAACATGAGCACAAGCTACATTTTTGCAAAGAGCGATCGGTTCTTCGTGTACCCGAACAATTACAATCACTTCGTGACCTACTTCAGGCATACGTTCCAACATGGAGGGATCTCATTGGAAGAGATGCTGATCCCGTGGGCCGTCCTGAAACCGAGGTAGTGGAGTAAAGTCGGAACAACAGGCTTGACCACTTGACGGCCGTGTTCCTCATCTTTGCGCCATATCAACCCGACCATCCGTGATCGCTACTTTACTTCTGCGTAAGCCCAATGATGTACCGGACATCGCTCGGTTGATCCTGGACAGCTATCAGGAGCATCGTGTGTTCGCACTGAAAGGTGATCTGGGTGCCGGAAAGACCACGTTGATCAAAGGCCTATGCGAAGCACTTGGGGTCAATGAGGGCACCAGCAGTCCTAGTTTTTCGATCGTGAATGAATACCGGACGGAAAAAGGCGATCGCGTGTATCATTTCGACCTTTATCGGCTTCGGGCGGCTGAAGAACTGGAGGGCATCGGATTCGTGGAATACGTGGATAGCGGTGCATATTGTTTTATTGAGTGGCCGGAACTTGCATTGGACCTCTTGCCGAGCGATGCCGTTGTGATCGGGATCAGCGCTTCTGCCAACGGTACGCGCACCTTACGGATTGCACCAATAGAGTGAAGCATCGGACTCCAATTAACATGTGCTTGTATCCCCGTTCACAACCCTTCTCGGTATCCGTTGTGCCATAGTGCTTGTATGGGTTATCTTGCAGCGCTTTACAGATCTCCTCGCAGCGGCCGAACCGAATGCCCCTCTCAAGCCAACTCACGAAACAACTGGTCCGCGAAATGACCATGCTCCCTCAGGAGCAATCCCTAGCAACAGGTCGTAAGAAAAAAAGCCTCTTCATAGGTATCCCGAAAGAGATATCCTTCCAAGAACACCGCGTTCCATTGACACCTTCAGCGGTGGCGGTATTGGTAGGGCGGGGTCATGAAGTGGTGATCGAGCGTAGTGCTGGAGGTTCCGCTCAATTCCAGGACAATGACTATAGCGAGGCCGGTGCCATGGTGGTGGAAAGTGCCGAAGAGGTGTTCAAAGCGGATATGATCCTGAAGGTCGCTCCGCCCAACCATACGGAGATCGAGATGTTGCGGCATAAGCAGATCCTGATCTCGGCCCTTCAATTGACCGTTCAACCAAAGGATACGCTGCGCCGCATGATGGAAAAGCGCATGACGGCTGTGGCATGGGATTACATCAAGGACCGTGAAGGGATCTATCCGATCATACGTGCTATGGGCGAGATCGCAGGTACGACCAGTATCCAGGTGGCCAGTGAATATCTCGGTGCAGAAAAGGGGGGACCAGGTCTTTTGCTTGGCGGGATCAGTGGTGTCGCTCCTGCGGAAGTGGTGGTTGTTGGTGCCGGTACCGTGGGTGAGTTCGCTGCGCGTGCTGCACTTGGTCTTGGTGCTAGTGTGAAGGTGTTCGATCGAAGCATCTATCGCCTACGTCGCTTGCAGAATGATCTTGGAAGTCGCGTGTGGACCTCAGTGATACAACCTACGGAACTAAGCAAAGCCCTTAAGAACGCTGATGTTGCCATTGGTGCTGTCCGTTCAGAGGATGGACGTACACCCATGGTCGTTTCCGAGGATATGGTGAAGGAAATGAAAAGTGGTTCCGTGATCGTGGACATCAGCATCGATCGTGGTGGTTGCTTTGAGACCAGTGAAGTAACCACACATACCGATCCCGTTTATAAGCGTTACGGTGTCTTGCACTATTGTGTGCCGAACATCGCTAGTCGTGTACCACGTACGGCTAGCACAGCGCTCAGTAATATTTTCGGTCCAATGCTTTTGCACATGGGCGATGTAGGTGGTTTCGAAGAACTGATCAAACGTGATCTGGGGCTTCGCCATGGTGTTTACTTATACAATGGCCATGTTACCAGTTCCATCTTGGGCGAAGCATTCAAACTACCGTTCAAGGATCTGGATATCTTGCTTGCAGCTTTTTAATTGGTACTGGGTACTGAGTATGGATATCTTTTTGTGAGCATATAAATGAGAATCACTATTACAGCTATAATAATGCTAACAGGTTCACTACTTGCATCAGCTCAGAAGTGCAAGAAGTGTGATATGAATGCCCATGTTGACATTTCCGATAGAGTGCAGAAGAATACATACTCACAGATCCAAAGCTTTTTATGCACGTTCGATGAACAGTGTAGATCCAATGTGGAATTTTCTGAATTCAGCAATGAACATCTATTCAAGGTTATTGAAGCGCACCCACAAGTATTTATTCAAGTACTGCAGAATGTTGATGATGTGAAACAACGACTAATTCTTGATGAACTGGAAGTACCGATCCATGATGGATTTGATCTGGAAGTGATCTATGCGAAACTATCGCAGATCGAAGAGTCAAATGCTATGTTGGAAAAAGTAAAGGCGTCCATTGGGTCGGCAGTCAGAAAGTCAGGAGCAGAGATAAAAGAATAAATATGCTCTCGAACGAAGGCTGGATCTACAACAAACCATCCCGCAACGTTTGAGCGATGCATTTGCTGGACGGGTAACCATTTCAGTACCCAATACCAGTTACCCAATGCCTTGTACTAAATACTCCTACAAAAACAAATGTCTCTTCAACGTCGCTTAACGCTGTATCTCTTCGGGTTGGTCATCGGTGGAATGATGGCCTATAAGTATTACGGCGACCGTATTACCAATGGGAAATGGTTGCCGGAGAACAAAGTGAAACAACGCTTGGTAAGTACCCTGATCAAGGCATCACCGGAAGCCGAACAGCAACTGGCACAGTGGTCCACGGACCTTACAGCTGTGCGCCTTTCATTGGATAGTGCAACATTGGATCTTAGCGCAAGTAAACGCACACCTGATAGCATCTACTATTCCATGCGAACAACAGTGGCTGGGCGCAATACAAGGCTTACGATAGCAGTACTCCGTGATTTCGATATTGACACAACTGCGACGCTGCAGCGGATCGTGTTGATCGCCCAGCCGTAGGTAGTTGGTACGTTGTCGATAGTTCGCCTATCAACGGGCCAATATCCCGCTATAATGCTGCTTTACCTCGTCGTTGCTTAACGTGATCAGCGTGAAAACACCGAGCGCGGTTCCAAAGGGGATACTTAAACAGCACAGTGCTGCAATGACCATGGATCCGGTGCGGTTCCGTGCTTTCGAGATCCAATATCCGCTGAGCATTACAAATACACCGAATGCAAGAACAGCGAAAGCAACTCCCGACCCGATGCTCTGCATCAAGTGGCCAACGATCTCAGGTGGAGCATCCATTTCATGCTGCATCAGATCACTGTTCAGCATACCCCCGACTGCATACATTGCGAATCCTAGGAATATCGCCGTAAGACAAATAAGGCCACCATATACGTAGTGAAGGATCGAGACCGTAGAGAGATTGCGCATTTGTGTTGGTTTTATGAAGCAAGAATACCAAACAGGTGAATACGTAAAGTGGCTTAACGGTTGAGTGGCTACCCGGGTTGATAATTGGTCTTGGAGACCTCGTGATCTTTTCAGTGCCGCGTCATTTCCCCTCTCCGTTTCCGTTCAGCAATGATCAATCCTAATTCGCGCCCAGTTTGTCCACGCGCGCTGGTATTCTCGGTTGCTCTGCGGATCAAATAGGGTAGGACCTTGCTTACCGGACCATATGGCATGTATTTTGCCACATTGTACCCCGCAGCGGCCATGTTGAAACTGATGTTATCCGACATGCCCAAGAGTTGAGAGAACCAGATGCGCGGATCGTTCCGTGCAATTTCCTGCTGCTGCATGAGCCGCGCTAGGTACAAGGTGCTCTTTTCGTTATGCGTTCCAGCTACCAAGGCCATTTTCTCCAAATGCTCCATGCAGAATTCCAACGCAGCATCATAATCACGATCGCACGCTTCCTTGTCCGGTTGAACGGGATCGAGGTAGCCCTTTTCCGCTGCACGTTCACGTTCTTTTTCCATGTACGCACCGCGCACCAACTTCACACCGAGGTGATAACCCCCTTGTTGCGCGCGCAGAAAACTGTCTTTCAAGAACGCGAGTCGATCATGGCGATACAATTGGATCGTGTTGAAGATGATCGTGCGTTGCTTGTTGTACAAAGCCATCTGGCTTTCAGCGAGATCATCGATCGCCTGTTGGATCCAGCTTTCCTCCGCATCTACAAGTACCGGTGTACTGGCATCGTATGCCGCTTTGCAGATCCGCGCAAATCGGGCTTCGACACGTTTCCATTCCTCAGTCTCTATCAGGGTGAGTTGGTCCTTGGAATTGATCTTTTCCAGCAGTTGTGTGCGCGCCAACCCGGTTACTTTGAACACCGCGAACGGGATCTTATTCTGTCCGTTCGCGGCACGGATCCCAACCAATAATTCCTCTGTGGTCGCATCGAGTGAGGCCTCATCATCTTGCCCCTCTACGCTGTAATCCAAGATGGTCCCAACACCGCTTTCAGCTAGTTTTTCCGCCGTGATCAAGCTTTCACTCACTGTTTCACCTCCACAGAACTGTTCGAAGATCGTGGCCTTGATCACGCCTTTTATTGGTAAATGCATCGCCAAGGCTAGCTTGGTCAAGCTGGACCCCGCTGCGGTAAGCCACGGCGTACCGATGATGCGGAACAACCAGAATGCTTTGAAAAGGTCACGTTTGCTTTTATGGGCGAAGGCGGTGCGGGTATCTCCAAGATCAGGTAATTGATCAATGGATGCTATGGTTTCCGGCATCTGATAGGTTGCGGTAACGTGATCCTTCGTTTATTTGAGCATCGGCGAGGGTCATTGGACCGACCTCTTCCGTATTTTGGGTTGCAAAAGTAGCAATGGGCAGGATCAAGAAAACGGTCATTGAGATCGATGCTGGTGGACATCCTGTGTTCGCAGGTCATCATGCACTGTATTTCCTGGAAAAAATGCTCAAGAAGTTTGCGCCAAAGCAATGCTTCGTGCTTGGCGATGAGAACACGATCAGCCAATGCCTTCCCGAAGTTCAAGCCCATGTTCCATCTCTTCAGAAAGCGGAACTGATCTCGATCAATAGCGGAGAAGCCTCCAAGTGCTTGCCTGTTTGCCAGGATATTTGGGAACACCTTGCCGAATTGAAAGCTGACCGGAGCGCGGTGCTCATAAATCTCGGTGGTGGGGTGGTGTCCGATCTTGGTGGGTTCATTGCTTCAACCTACAAACGAGGGATACGTTCGATCAATTTGCCGACTTCGCTCATGGGCATGGTCGATGCTGCCATCGGAGGTAAGACCGGTATCGATCTGCACGGGGCAAAGAACATGGTGGGGACGTTCCATGATCCGCTGGCAGTTTATATCTACCCCCCATTCTTGCGGACATTGAATAAACGCGAATTGTTGAACGGTCTTGCGGAAATGTTGAAGCATGGACTGATCGAGGACGCGAAGCATTGGAAAGCGATAACGAAAGCACCCTTGCATGATCTTGATGCCTTGGCGCCATTGATCTATCGCTCGGTATCGATCAAGGCCGAAGTGGTGAAGCGCGATCCGCTTGAGGCTGGTTTTAGGAAGGTCCTCAATTTCGGCCATACCATCGGGCACGGTATCGAAGCCTATTCCTGGGAAAGTCAGCACCGTGCCCTTTTGCATGGTGAAGCCATTGCGATCGGCATGATCACGGAGTCATGGATCAGTAGCAGGATCGGTGGTCTGGATCGCGAGGATCATGATCGTATCGCCTCATTCTTGATCGAATTGTATAAGCCGTTTCTGATCGATGGTGCTGCGGATCACCGTGTTGTTGAATTGATGCGGAATGACAAAAAGAACAAAGAAGGTGAATTCCGTTTTACACTGATCGATCGCATTGGTAGCGCTGTTCCTGATATTCCTGTGACCGCAAAAATGGCCCGCGAAGCGTTGGAGCATTATCGCTTACTCGTACGTGACCGCCAATGATCGACCTTTGTTGACCTGACCAGTTGGTCACTGTCGAATAACATGCAACCTTCAATTACCATCAAGCGACCATCCGGACCGCTGAACACAACGATCAACTTGCCGCGCTCCAAAAGCGTGAGTAATCGCGCGTTGATCATGGCTTCGTTGATCGGCGATCTGGATCTCGTTCACAATTTAAGCGATGGTGACGACACCCGCGTATTGCACCAATTGTTGCGCGATAGACCGCATACAATGGATTGTGGCGCTGGTGGCACCACGTTGCGGTTCCTACTGGCTTGGGCCAGCGTGCAGGAGGGTGAAGAACACCTTATCACGGGAATACCGCGATTGTTGGAACGGCCGCATGGTGATCTTGTAAATGCATTGATCACACTAGGTGCTGATATTCAAAAACTGCCCAATGGATTTTTAGTGAAAGGCAGAAAAATGAAGGGCGGGAAAGTGCATTTCGATTCGCCGATCAGCAGCCAGTACCTTAGTGCGTTGGTGTTGATCGCACCCAAGATGGAGGATGGTCTGGACATGCGTTGGACAGGAACACGATTGAGCGAACCATTCGTAAGTATGACGCTGAAGATGCTTGCTCACTTCGGGGTTTTCCCGCGGTTGGAAATGGATGGTGTTCGCGTTTTTCCCGGTGCATATAAAAAGGTGACCTACAATGTACCTCCCGATTGGAGCAGTGCAGCTTTTTGGTTCGAACAGGTTGCTATGGATCGCGGCGCTGATGTGTTACTCACAGGGCTGGATGATGAAACGCTTCAGGGCGATCGTGAAGCCATGCGTTTGTGGTCACCGTGGGTGAATGCGGATTTCGAAAAGGATGGGTTGCGCTTGACGCACCGCGAAATGCCCGATGAATGGCCGGACCATGCAATGCAAATGAAACATGTTCCGGATCTTTTCCAACCCCTTGCATTTACGCTCGCCGCGCGCGGATGCAAGGCCACACTGACCGGTTTGGACAACCTCGTTGTAAAAGAAACCGATCGTCTTAAAGAAGTGGCCGCAGTGCTCCATACGTTGGGTTGCAGTGCCGTGCATTCCGACGGCACCTTCTCGCTCAGTGGATCGATAACGAATAAGGATCCGCTACCCTTCGATCCCAATATCGATCACCGCATGGCATTGTCCATTGCGCCGCTGGCACTTGTATTGCCGCAAGTGACCATTCACGATCCCGAAGTGGTGAACAAGTCATACCCTACGTTCTGGGATGACCTTCGCCAAGCAGGATATATTATTTCCTGATCACCGATAGTCAGGAATATTCTTTCCCAAGGTGATCAACAGATCGCCTCGCCATTTGCCTGAACTGTCCTTTTCCAACGGAATGTTCAGGTCTCCGCCACGTTGTTCGGCGTTGTTCCTTTCTTCTTCGGTGAGTTTGGGGTCGTCGAGGAAACGGACCTCATCGATATAGTATTCGTTCTTGTCCGGTTCCTTCACGAAAATGTGGATGTGCGCCGGTAATGTTCCGTCAGGGTAGGGTGCTGGGCGGATGGTCTTCAATGTGAATTGGCCATTGGGACCTGTCCTGAGCCATCCTCGCAAATGACCGTGTCGTGCGCCATGGGATTGACCTTGTCCCGGGCTGTATTGCCCGTTCGCATCCGTGTGGTAGACGTATAGGATCACGTTCTCAGCAGGAGTTCTCCCATCAACTTGGACCAATATACCATCGATCACCAGTTTTTCACCAGGTTCGTTGGCCGATGATAGATCAAGCACAGATCCGAGCGTTTCTGGCGCTGGTTGCCCTTCATATAAGAGTTCGCACCCATCACATGGCCCGCCGATCTTTTGCGCCGAAGTGTTGGTCGCATTCTGCGCGACCGGTCCAGCACAACCGGTAAGTATCAAGACAAACGCGGCGCTAGTTCTCATTCGATTACTTTCAACACTGAATGCGAGTTCACATGAAAAGTAACAAAAGGGCTATAATATCGAAGTGACGAAAAAATAATGAAATGGAAATTTAGGCGATCATCCTCATCTTCGCACGGATGAATCTGTAGCGCAACACTTCGCGCATGTGCAGTTGTATAAATTGGTACCTGATCTATTCCGAGATAAAATGGCATTCCCTTCAGACCTTGAGATCGCGCAAAAAGCGCAGATGAAACCCATTACCACTATTGCGCAGTCACTGGGTGTGGATCCCGATGTGATCGAACAGTACGGTAGGTACAAGGCCAAGCTTCCATTGAATTTGATCGATGAGGTCAAGATCAAGAAAAGCAAACTGATCCTCGTTACTGCATTGTCACCTACACCAGCTGGGGAAGGCAAGACCACAACCAGCATCGGTCTGGTCGAGGGGTTGAACAAAGTGGGAAAAAAGGCGATGGCTGTGTTGCGTGAACCTTCGCTCGGTCCTGTATTCGGTATGAAAGGTGGCGCTGCCGGTGGTGGTTATGCCCAAGTGGTGCCCATGGAGGATATCAACTTGCATTTCACGGGCGATTTTGCCGCGATAGAAAAGGCAAACAACTTGCTGAGCGCATTGATCGATAACAACATCCAAAGCAAGAAACGCAACCTGGAGATCGACCCGCGGACCATTGCTTGGAAACGCGTGATCGACATGAACGATAGGGCATTGCGGGATATCGTTATCGGTCTTGGAGGAACAGGGAACGGCATTCCACGTGAAGATGGGTTCAATATTACAGCTGCTAGTGAGGTGATGGCGATCGTTTGCTTGGCAACGGGTATAGAGGATCTGAAAAAGCGGTTAGGGAACATTTTCGTTGGGAATAGCAGGGCGGAAGGAAAGAAGTATGTCTATGCCCGCGACCTGAACGCGCAAGGAGCGATGGCGCTTTTGCTGAAGGATGCGATCAAACCGAACTTGGTGCAGACATTGGAAGGGAATCCTGCGATCATCCATGGTGGTCCTTTCGCGAACATTGCACAAGGTGTGAACAGCGTGTTGGCAACGAAAATGGGTCTCAGCCTTGCTGATTATGTGGTGACCGAAGCCGGTTTCGGAGCTGATCTCGGTGCGGAAAAATTCTTCGATATCAAATGCCGTGCAGCGGGACTGGCTCCCAGTGCTGTAGTGATCGTCGCTACGGTCCGTGCGCTGCGTTTCCATGGTGGCGCGGATATCAAGGAAGTGAACAACGCTGCTTCTGATCGCGTGAAGACCGGTCTTGCCAACTTGGGTAGACACATTGAGAACATTGGCAAGTTCGGCGTGAAAGCCGTGGTAGCCATCAACCATTTTCCGACGGATACGGAAGAGGAGATCGAACTGATCAAAGCGTATTGCACCAAGCAGGGTGCGGAAGCCGTATTGGCGAAAGGGTTCGCGGAAGGCGGCGAAGGCATGAAGGACCTGGCCAAAGCAGTGGTGAAAGTTGCAGAAGCAGGCGATTCCAAATTCAAGGTGCTTTATGATCTGGAATTATCGATCAAAAAGAAAATTGAAACCGTTGCAAAAGAAATTTACAGAGCTGATAGTGTGAACTACAGCGATGTCGCTGAGACTGCACTCCGTCGCATCACGAACCTAGGTCTGGAAGGATTGCCTGTATGTATCGCCAAAACACAATATAGCTTCAGCGACGATCCCAAATTGTTGGCAGCACCGACCGGTTTTGAGATCACCGTGAACGATATCGAGATCGCCGCTGGAGCTGGTTTCGTAGTGCCCATCCTCGGAAAAATGATGCGCATGCCGGGCTTGCCGGAAGTTCCAGCAAGCGAACACATGGACATCGACGAGAACGGTGTTGTTACCGGATTGTCGTAAGCACTAGTTTGCTATGAATGCCATGCCGGCCACGGTAGATACCAGGACCAGTGCGGGTACGATGCGCAACAACAGTCCGCGGTAGTTACCAGTATGGAGTGGCTCTTGTCCACGTTGCATGATGATGGCAAGCAGTGTAACGACACAAAGCGCAACACTGAGCGCCGCTAGAAAAGTTGCCCCTGGCCAGTGTTGAACTTTCAGTAACAAGGCAATAACGCTAAGCCCCATAGCCGCACCACCCAAGATCGATAGGGGTATCTTGGTTGTTGAGGTCTGTTCCGAACGGAACAAGGATGAAGTCCGGGCCGTGGTTGCTGTGTGGAAGTAGAACAATGCCAACAAGATCGATCCAATAGTAAGTATGATCGCTGCCGTTGGGAGGTGAAGCATTTTCATGCCGAAGCCAAGTAGGGCGATGGTCAGGAGAGAACGTTCTGCGGTTTTCATGTTTTGCTTGGTCAGGTTCATCGTTAATTTTTAAGTGTCGAAACAGAGAATGCACTGACCTTAATAAGGTAACGTTCATGGGTTTTGCTGATCTTTGTTCGTCCATGCTGGTTCGGTCATTCATCTTCACGTTGGTCATCATGGCTTCGGGTTCTGTTCGCTCTCAAGGGCCACCTTGCACAACGTTCATACATGGCACCTTTGAAGAGGGAACACATACCAAGCAAGAAGTACTCAGCGGAAATAAGGAAGGTGTACGGATACTGCGCCGTGGAAAGAGTCACGTGGAAACGAACAGAGCAACGCGGCGAAAAGTGCGCTACACCGCCGTTTGGATAAGTGATTGTGTTCTTCAACTGACCGATCCCCGTGTCAAGAAAGAAGGAAATGTCAAACTCGACCCGCCGGCTGATACCGTTACGATCACGATCACAGATACATGGAAATACGGTTACTCCTATACCCGGTCCTATTCAGGTTTGGATCGGTTGGAAACAGGTGCGATGAAGATGATCATTCCGCAAGGTGCCGGAATTTCCTTCGGCCTGTGATCCAGTGAGTTGCTGACTTAGCGACAGAATGTTGTTAATGGATCCTGCTTGTATACGAGCTTTCGGATGCTGCGCAGGATCAACCTTAGCGGTCCCGGTATTTATTGGCCGGAAGGAAGAACTACATGTCTCTTATGACCGATAGAACCACTACGTTGATGATGGAACGCCTACGCGCCATTGCAGCACGCAAAGAACGATTCAGCTACGATGTACGCGGTGATTCCTATGTAAATACTGATCTGATCGTGGCCTATTCGATCGAGAATGCGGGTAAGCCGGTCGATCTTGAGAAAGTGATCGCACATGCTATTGCGAATGATAGTATTGTCAGCGGTCAACGCCTACCTGATGGACACGTGGTCTATACCAGCTGCCGCCTCTTCACGGACATGCAGAACGCAGAACGTTTTGCGCGTGAACAGAAACAGACTTCCGTATACAATTGGAACCGATACGCCGAAATGCCGATCAAAGGCGCAGCCGTTGCGGTTTCGATGGACAGTGACGATGATCCTGAACAAGTGTCCGAGAGTTAAGTGTACTTCATTAGGTTGGTTCCAGGAAAGTCGCGAGTTGTGTTTTGATTAAGTTATCAAGTCATAGCACATTCAACTGCATACGATACGCTCCATCATCAAAGCCCTATTTTCGCCGAATTAAATAATCCCAGAACCTGAATGCGTCAACTTTTTACTCTTGTCCTTACTTCTGCTACAATGCTTTCCATGAACGCCCAAAGCCTTACCAGCCCGGAAAGCGTTGAATACGATCCAGCATACGATCGATACCTCGTTTCCAATTCCAGCGATGGTACGATCGTGGCCCGTGATCAAGCGGGAGTCATCACTTCATTCGTTACCGGTATCCCTTCTGGACCATACGGGCTGGAGATCCTTGACAATACCGTCTATGCCTGTGCTGGAGGTCGTGTTCGTGGGTTCGATCTAGCAACCGGCATCCAAGTGTCCAATGTGAACTGTGGTGGTTCTTTCTTGAATGGTATCACCACCGACGGCACGTTCATTTACGCAACGGATTTTGGTGATGGTAAGATCTTTAAGATCGACGTGGTTGCAGGTATGTCAACAACATTGGTAGCCAATACAGGTAGCACACCGAATGGCATTGTTCATGATCCGGATACCGATCTGCTATGGGTCGCTTTCTGGGGTGCGAATGCGCCTGTAAAAGCATACGAACTGGATGGTACACCGGGACAGACGTTCGCAACTACGCTGACCAACATCGATGGGATCACACGCGATTGTTTCGGTAATCTCTATCTCGCATCATGGACGCCGGATGCGATAACGCGCCTGGAGATCGCAACCGGAACACAATCCAACATGGGCTGGACGGTCGCGAATCCTGCGGATATTGATTTTGATGCGGTGAATTCACTGATCTGTATCCCGAATACATCCACCAGTACCGTTACACTCGAAACAGTTGATGACTGCATAACCGGCGTTGCTGATCTTGACGCGATCTCAGGTATCACCATTTCACCGAACCCTGCAACGAACATGATCCAGATCGCCAATGCGCCCAATGCCCGCACGTATCGGATCCTTGATGCCGGATCACGTGAAGTCCTGTCAGGAAAGATCCGATCCAACGCTACGATCGATATCAGTGAATTACGCCCAGGGGTCTATCTACTGGCGCTGGACAACGCTACGCAGTTCAGCCGATTCGTTCGTGCTCAATAGGTCAATTGGAGCGAGCGATCGCAATTCGGGAGTAAACCTTCAGTGATGGCGCGGATAGAACCCGCGCCATCATTATTTGTGCCAAACCCATTTGGGATCTGGCTTTTTGGGTAGTAGATTTAGGGTCCATTAAAACCAGCTCCCATTATGAACATTACATTCAATGAGTTGCGTAAGATCAAGGATACCTTACCGGATGGAAGCATTCATCGCATTGCGAAGGAACTTGAGTTGAACGTAGAGACCGTATGGAACTATTTCGGTGGATACAGCCACCCGAATGGAAGGCCCATGGGCGTGCATGTTGAAGAAGGACCGGACGGTGGTGTGGTCGCTTTGGACGATACGCGGATCTTGGATATTGCCAATAGGATCTTGAACGAGAAACCCGTTCACGCCTGAACCTTTACGATCAAGTGAAGAGAACGGTCTACTGAGGTGGGCCGTTCTCTTTTCTTACCAGTGGAATTGGAAGAAGATATGGATGAACGTGTGCCGGGGTGCACTAGTACGAAATGAAGAATTCTGAAAAGGAAGTAACGAAGGGTCACAAACCGAGCAACACGGTGGTGCTCATTCTATTGGTACTGGCGAGTGCTGCTGCGGCCATTGATATTTGGGATGGCCATTGGCTCAAGGCTGCAAGTTCCGTATTGATCCTGTTGGGGATCATTGCGCTGTTATTTGCAAGGCGCTACCAAAGCAGTCGTTGGCGTGTGGCCATGTTGATGGCATTCACTTTGGCAGCTGTGGCGCTATTCGCTCGGCTCGCATTCTGGCAAGGCTGGGTCTGAAGGCCGGTTGTCCATCAACATCCAACTAGCGCTCAATGATCCGGAACTCCACCCTGCGGTTCACGGCCTTGTTCGCATCACTGGTATTCGGCACTAACGGCTTGGATTCTCCGTAGCCTTTCCAAGTGATACGTTCTTTGTCCACTTTCTTTTTTATCAGGTAGTCCGCAACAGCTTTCGCGCGATCATTGCTCAACTTCAAGTTGTATTCGTCCGTGCCTTCATCATCCGTATGTCCTTCGATCTCTGCGGTGAGGAATGGATAGTCCGTTAGCATGTCCACCAACTTGGTCAGCTCGACCTCATAACCAGGTAGAAGTATGGCCTTATCGAATTCGAATTGCACATTGTCCAAACGCACGGTTGTGCCAACTGCTGGTTCCACCGTTTCAATAGCGACTTCCTTGGTGCTGGTATGTTGGGGTACGACGATCTTTGGTGGAGGTGGAATACTCTGCTTGGGTTTTGGCGTTAGATCAGCACCTTCAGGCGCAATACGCACGTTCACATCGTCGATGTAATAGTATGCACCACGTTCGCCTTTGTCGAATTTCTCTATGGTCGTTGCTTCGTCCCCATAGAAATTTCCGAGCAGCAGGAACTTCTCCTCACCGGTTGCATCGAACACGCCACTCACCTTATGCCATCCGCCTTTTACGGTCTTTTCCTCGTTAACGGTCGGTGTCAGGTACAGCGGCAAGCAATCGCGTGTGCTTATTGGAGTATCCGTGAAAAGCAGGCCGATGTTATTACTGGCTTCATTGCTTCGCTCAGCGCGCAACGCCCAGAACTCAGCAATGTAGCGGGTGCCGGCGATCAAGGGTTCGGGTAACTCGGCCTGAACATATTCATGCCAGAACGTAGGCGTGTTGCCGAGGCCATAAGTCTTGATCCCGATCATGGCATCTCCTGTGTGTGTCGATTGTTTACCGTTACTATGCTTGCTCGGATGCGCCCAACAGGTGTTCTCGTTCTTGGTGCTGAAATGGTCCGGAGTGGTCTGCGTCGGACTGCTCCAACCGATCATGTTCGTGTTGAACTTGGCTACGTCCTGGGTCCAACCGCAATACACACGTTGCGATTCCTCAAAGCCAGGATTGATCACCAGATTCGGCATGGTGTCGTTCTGCAAAGCGCGTTGCAGAAGATTCTGTGCATCGGCGGCCAGAACGAATAGGATCGAGATCGCGGTAAAAAGAAGATGCTTGCGGTTCATGATCGCGAAGATATTTGGATGGTCATAGGCTCAAGACAATTGGAGTGCCGGGTTTTAACGGTGGATCGTTAAGAGCAGTGGGCAACCAGCAGTGGGCAATTGGCGACCAGCTGTTTGCAGTTGCCAACTGCCCACTGGAAACTACGAACTGCATTCAACCGCTTTTCTTCCCACTTTTGCGCCCCGAATGACAGTTACTCGCCTATTCAACCTCATCCGCGAAAGCTTCGATGGTAACGAGGAGCGTGATTACACGCAGATCGGTGTTAGGCATGCGATCGTCCTGCTATGCATTCCGATGGTCCTCGAAATGGGAATGGAAGCCGTGTTCGCATTGGTGGATATTTTTTTCGTGAGCAAACTCGGCAAAGAAGCAATAGCTACCGTTGGTCTTACGGAAGGTGTGATGATGTTGGTCTATTCCCTTGCATGGGGACTAGGGATGGGAATTACAGCATTGGTCGCAAGAAGAGTAGGTGAAAAGGATCCCAAGGGGGCATCGCGTGCAGCTATGCAAGGGATGTTGCTGACCGTGCTCCTGGGAATACTGATCGCTATCCCCGGCTTGATCATGCCTGAAAGGATACTAAGCCTCATGGGTGCCGAACCAGAGGTTGTGGAGATGGGCACTTCCTATATGCGGATCATGCTCGGTGGCAACATTGTGATCCTGTTGATCTTTGCAGTGAATGCGATCTTTCGCGGAGCTGGCGATGCGGCCATGGCCATGCGATCACTTGCATTGGCCAACGGTCTCAACATCATTTTATGCCCTCTGTTGATCTATGGTGTTGGACCGATCGAAGGGCTCGGCGTTACAGGAGCAGCACTTGCTACGACCATTGGTAGAGGTAGTGGGGTGGTCTATCAACTGTACCATTTGTTCAGTGGCAAGGGGCGTATCACCGTTCGCGGCATTGCCCTCGCGTTGGATCCAAGCGTTATGCTGAATATCCTGAAGATCTCGGCTGGGGGTGTCGCGCAATTCTTGATCGCATCAGCCAGTTGGGTGTTCATGGTCCGCATCATTGCTGCATTCGGAAGTGCAGCTATTGCAGGCTATACCATTGCGGTGCGGATCATTATTTTTTCCATTCTTCCGTCTTGGGGAATGGCCAACGCGGCGAGTACACTTGTAGGTCAGAATCTTGGCGCGCAACAACCGGAACGTGCTGAACGCTCCGCATGGTTATGCGGCCATTACAACATGATCTTCATGACCTGCATCGCGGTCTTTTTCTGGATCACTGCGCCGTGGCTGATCAGCTTTTTTACTACGGAACAGGAGATCATAAGCGTAGGTATCGATGCATTGCGCATCATTTGCCTAGGTTACTTTTTCTATGGATATGGAATGGTATTGGCCCAAGCCTTCAATGGAGCCGGTGATACGCTCACACCTACTTGGATGAATGTGGTCTGTTTCTGGATGTTGGAGATCCCACTCGGTTGGTTCCTTGCCAGAACATTGGGATGGGGACCGCACGGCGTGTTCGCGTCGATCGCGATCAGTGAAAGTGCGCTTGCAGTGTTAAGCGTTGTACTCTTCAAACGCGGCAAGTGGAAATTGATGCAGGTGTGAGCCCAAGCCACGCTCTGCACTACTTTGCGATGAAATTCTTTGGCTTGCCGGCCTTGTACCACTTCAGCAACGTATCGATCATGTGCTCGATCTTCCTTGCATCGGCCCACGTACTGCGGAACACAAGGTTGCCATCCTTGTCAACTAAATAGGCCCCGTTTGGTGCACGGCCGTAGTTGTTGAAGGTTGCATCGTCCATGCCATCCACAAGTACCGGTAGTTCTCCCAGTTGCGAGAACTGCGCAGCATAGTGGGTCTTCTGTTCAAGTGTGGTGGGGATCGGGAATTTCTTGAAATTACCTTTGTCGGATGGATGCATTTCCCTTCCGTAAATAACGAAGATGTCCACGTCTTCATTGTCGTATTTCTTGGCCAATGCGCTCCAACGTTCCATCTGCACACGCGCCGGTGGACTGGTTATACTGCCGAACATGAACGCTCTGATCCTGCCAGACTTACCGCTCAATGAATAGTTTCCACCACTGATCACCTCAGGAAGCGAGAAGTCATGGGTCTGTGGCACCATTCCACCACCTTCACTGTAACTTCGGATCTCGCGGATGGTCGTGCGCATCATCTTATCGAAATTCATACGCCACATGTTCACCTGCTTGCGCATTTTCTTGATCTCCTTCTTGGTATACGCATTCAAGTAGAAGTCCAGATCGTCATGAAATACCAACGCTGAATCCGAAGGGTACCACGATGGGTCCCAATTATTGAGCTGGGTATACCCTTGGAAAGAGAACAGAAAGGTTAGCGATAGTAGGAATTGGCGCATTGCTGGATCAACGAGGCTCAAAGGTAGGACTGTGGTCGGTATGCTGTGTTCGCCGGTACTCTTCGATCATCAACTTCACAGAGCAATTAGAATTTGTAGCGCAATTGCAACTTCAGATCACTGCGTGTATTCCCTGCTATCTCTTGCAGGCCACTACTGCTTGAGGTCTGGTCCTGATAGAGCCACGCTCCATAACGTACCCAAATATCCATACGACGCAAGGGTGATACGCGGAACATGGCATAGGCGCGGATCCCACGACCATAGTAGGGTGGAATGGAGAATACTCCGACCAGGTCGTTCTCATAGGCATATAAACGCGCATTGTAGGTGTCGCTTTCGAACAATGCAATTCTGAATGTGGTCTCGAATGGGCTGCTCAAAGGTCTGTGTACAATGTCCTGGTAGAGTAAAAACCCATGTTCCAAGGGGCTTGATCCGCGCTGGAAATCCACGGTCTCAACACGCGTCCGAAGGCTTATGGAAGGACTCACCTTGTAGGTGGCGTTGAATCGGTAATTGGTCTGGTCAACACTTACCAAATTGTCGATCCCATCAACATCGAAAGCCGTGTTCCTAGCACGTTCCTGATGGCGTGCACGAACGTAGATCTCCACGCCACGGCTCGGTTTCCAGTTCAGCTGTGCCAACCAGTCAAATCCTGAATTAGGTCCATCGGTCAAGTACCGCAACCACGGAAAACTGAATTGATCGAAGTAGGCATTGAAGGTCCAACGTCTATTCGGACGGATCTCCAATCCGGTAAACAACCCATGCTCATTCCACGGACTTCCGCCCTCCGAAAAGGCAACACTGTAGAGACCGTGATAATCCCTGCCATAGTTGCGATACAGCAGGCTCATACTTACTCGTTTGTCGAGTGAGACCAACACACCGGTATTCATTGCCTTACCGCCATTGGAACTGGTGCTCACTTCTCCGAACCAAGTGAGGTTGCGGTAGAGGTAGTTCCAATCCACACCTGCCGTAGTATTGGTTTTACCCGTGAAATTGAACTGGCTGTAAGGCCGTGAGGTCGGTTGAAGGAATGCATCATATTGCACGTTCGCCATGGTGGCGCCAATGCTGAAACTACTTCGTGTATAACGCACATGCCCACCGATGATCTGTTCATTGATCCCGTTGCTTTTGCGTAATTCCGTGTTGGTGCGGTGGAATCCGTCTTCCTGGAAACTACTGAAGGTCACTTCCTGGATCTGTGTACCGATGGAATCATTCTGGGTAGGCAATGCGGATACATTTCCATCGATCCCTTTGCGCGAAAAGAATCCGGTCAATTCGACATTCTTCACAACCTCGATCGTAGCAGCTCCACCGCGCAGGAAGAGATTCTCATTCACGCTGGTGTAAGGTGATAGTCCTATGGCGTTGCGTTTTACGTTCATGGTAAAACTGCTCTTGCTGGAGAAGGCCAATCCGTTCCAGAATGTCAATCCTTGGCCGAATTGTGCTTGGTAATCGCCGATCGCCACTGCTTTCAAACGGCCGATATCACGGAGGAAAAGATGTGCGCTGTAGTAATCAAATCCTTGTTTTTGTGAGCCTTTGAAGAATTCCTCTCCTTCGTCTTTTTCAGCAGTGATGCCGAAGCTTACGTTCTGGCGATACCGGAATCTGTAACGCGTATAGATCCGGTAAGGACTACCGAGATACACCTTGTTGTTCGCACGCAATGAATCACGCACCGCTGGGTCGTCGTAGTTCGGTAGTGGATCACCATCCGGATCATAATATTCCTTCCCGAACGGGTTGTTGCGATCCATGAACCCTTTGCGTTCCTCAATGTTCATGGTACTACGGATCAGTACTTCACTACCGCCTTGGGAAAAGATCTCCTTCAAATTGGCCCGTGTACTTTTCGCATTCTCACGCACTGTAACAAAGGGTCGGATCAGTTCGATGGTCTCTGCATCCAGGCCATTGACCGTTTGCAGTTCATAAAAGCTCTGCATCTTGCCGAACTTCCTAATGTGTTCAAGTATCGTGCTGACTTGGACATCGCTCAAAAAGATCAAGCTGTTCAGCTCTTGGGCATCGGTATGGTTCAGGTCGATCGGGTTCTTCAGTCGATCCGTCAGTTGATCAACAAGTGCGGTAAGGTCAACGCTGCTATCATCGCCCAATTGATCACTGGCTGCTTCTATCCGTTGCTCAATAATGTCACGTGGTATCACATCCTCCTGCGCTTGCACATACATACAGACACAGAACATGGGTATGGCTGCTAAGGCCTTTTTCATTTGAACCTGTAGTTCAAACCGATCATCGGTGTCGCGCCTAATTGTGAGCGAACGGCAAGCGCCAGATCAATATCCAATTTCTTGTACCGGATGCCTGCACCGAAGTGCCCTTGGACCGGACCAGTGCTTATGCCAGTGCGAAGGAAAAGGACTGAATTCGGATGGTATTCCGCACCGAACCTGAATTGCTCCCCGCGATCAATGTCCTTTTCCACATCCGCGGTCATCAAGAACTTGGGGCTGAACGTATAGACCAGACCAGCACGTAGTATGGTAGGGATTGCTTCATCGTATGGTCCTCCGATCTTCGCCTTGTTCAAATTGTATGCATGCGCTCCGATCCACAATTCATCCGTGATCTTGGCCTGCATTCCGATCTCCGCCGTGAACGCACTCGCACTTCCGTAATTCTCTCCTAAACGAACACCCAGGTAATCGAATTGCACAGCGACACGTATGCCCTCACCGAAGCGCATGGCATAACCCAAACTTCCTTTGCTTTGGTTGTACAAAGAATAGCCGAACCGATCAGCCCCAATACCCAATGTCCCCTTGCCCAATGGTATGGCTACAGCCAATCCTTGGTGCGCGAGATCCGATGAAAGAAAATGTTGCTGATAAAAAATTCCCGCTGCGGGAACTTCCAGTGCTGCAAGCCCCGCCGGGTTCAACCGTATGCTCCAGAGATCACTTAAGGCCAAGCCGGAATAACCCATTCCGGCAAAACGAGCGCCCATGGGCAGATCCTCTCCACCTGCACGGATCAGTGGTGAGCTAAGTAGTAAAAGGATCGCAAGTATTGGTCGCATCGCTCCGAAAGTAGGGCATAGACATGGAGTGACGTGTAAGTCGGTGAAAATTCAGTCCATTGTGTTCCGCTATGGACGCTGGATCCGATCCGAGCAGGTTGTTGTTCCTTAATACCCCGACAACGATACTTAACTTTGCGCCTTGCTCATGGAAGAAGTATTCATCAAAGAGGGCATATCCAACACCATGACACGCGTTCGCTTGCATGACATTGATTTTGAACTGTTCATCACTGAACAGGATGTGAATGCAGCTGTGGACCGTCTTGCGGGCGAATTGCGAAACAAGTACGATGGTAAGCGACCCTTGCTCGTTGGTGTATTGAATGGCGCTTTTTTCTTCGCTGCGGAATTGATGAAGCGCTTGGATATTGAATGCGAGATCACCTTCGTTAAAGTGGCCAGCTACCACGGTACCAGTAGCACCGGGAAAGTGAGCGACCTTATCGGACTCAACGAACGGATCACCGATCGACATGTAGTGGTCCTGGAGGATATTGTGGATACGGGCAATACGGTACGCCACATCCTCGATGCATTGACGGATCATCATCCAGCCAGTGTGAGCATTGCTACCTTGCTCTTTAAACCCGATGCATATACACAGCCGGGTATCGAAATAGAACATGTGGCTTTGAATATCCCCAACGTTTTTGTGGTGGGTAGCGGATTGGACCACGATGGCCTTGGTAGAAATCTGCCAGGCATTTACCAGATCATCCAGAACGGAAAATGAACAAACTGAACATCGTACTCTTTGGCCCACCGGGTGCAGGAAAGGGCACGCAAAGCGCGTTCCTCATCAAGAAATACAACTTGGCGCACCTGAGTACAGGTGATCTGTTACGCGCAGAGATCAAAGCAGAAACCACATTAGGGCTAAAAGCCAAGGATCTTATGGATGTGGGTGAATTGGTGCCGGACGAGGTCGTGATCGGAATGATCAAGAATGCGATCGAGGATCATGTGGAAGCGGATGGCTTTATTTTCGATGGCTTTCCACGCACCGAAGCACAGGCCGAAGCGTTGGATGAAATGCTCGAGTTCCGCAAAGAACCGATCGTAGCCATGCTCGCTTTGGAAGTGCCCGAAGAGGAATTGGTGAAGCGGTTACTGGGTCGTGGTGTGAGCAGCGGAAGAGCCGATGACAAAAGCGAAGCCATTATCCGCAATCGGATCCACGAATACGAAAAGAAGACCGCCAAACTAAAAGACTATTACAGCGCGCAAAATAAGTTCAAGGCCATTGATGGCGTTGGTACTTTAGAGGATATCACTAAGCGATTGGTGGAGGCGATCGGCAGGTAAGTATTATCGACCTTAATATTTTTGAACCCCGAGAACAGTGGATCGTTCTTGCGGTTCTTTGGTTTGGGTGCGGGCTCCTGCTCGGTTTTGTTAACGGTGTGGATCGAACCATGTTTTGGACGGGAAAGCGAGTGTTTGTTTTCGTTCATCCAACTTGTACCTAGGGTTGGGCCGATCCCGCTCAAACGTAGGTTGGATATGCTCGCAGCGGAATAGTCCATCATTTCAGGTCAGCGTGTCCTGCCATCAATAATGACAACACTCGTTCCAGTTTTTGCAGCACAATATTTTTCACCAACCCCACAATCCCGACATTTGCGCCTCCATGAACTTCATCGATCATATCCGTATTGAATGCCGCTCCGGTGCTGGCGGTAAAGGCAGTAGCCATTTGCGACGGGAAAAGTATATGCCCAAAGGCGGCCCGGATGGTGGTGACGGTGGCCGTGGTGGCCATATTATCGTTCGCGGTAATGGGCAGTTGTGGACCCTGCTCCATATGCGCTATACCAAGCACGTTATTGCCGAGGACGGTAAGGTGGGCTATAGCAACCAAAGCTCAGGGGCCAGTGGTAAGGATCAGATCATTGAATTGCCGTTAGGGACCATTATCAAGATCGAAGAGACGGGAGAAGTGCTCTGCGAAGTAGTCACCGATGGCGAGGAGCACATCCTTTTTCCAGGTGGTAGAGGAGGGCAGGGGAACCAGCACTTCAAAACGGCCACGCACCAAACGCCACGCTTTGCGCAACCCGGTGAACCCGGTATTGAGCAATGGGTACTCATGGAGCTGAAAGTGCTTGCCGATGTTGGTCTTGTCGGTTTTCCGAATGCGGGTAAGAGCACGTTGTTGAGCGTTGTTAGCGCTGCGAAACCAAAAGTTGCGGATTACGCGTTCACGACCTTGGTCCCGAACTTAGGTATCGTTAGCTATCGCGATCACAAGAGCTTCGTTATGGCTGACATCCCAGGTATCATCGAAGGTGCATCCGAAGGAAAGGGATTGGGACTTCGATTTCTGCGGCACATCGAGCGGAACAGCGTGTTATTGTTCATGGTTCCAGCGGATTCCAAGGATATCAAGGCGGAATACACCATTCTCTTGAATGAACTGAAGGCATACTCGCCCGAACTCCTGGACAAGGACCGGCTGTTGGCCATTACCAAATGCGATATGTTGGATACGGAAATGATGCAGCAACTTGCACCAGAATTGCCAAAGGACATTGAGCACGTGATGATCTCCAGCGTTGCCGGAATGGGTCTTGATGTACTAAAGGATAAGCTCTGGGATAAACTGCACGCGTGATCTCCATGGATCTGATACACAGCATCATCTCGCTGGATCATGAGGCGTTCTTATTGATCAACGGACTTCATTCGCCGTTCTGGGATGTTATCATGTGGCAGATAAGTGATCTGATCACGTGGATCCCACTTTATGTTTTCTTCTTGTACCTGATCCAACGGCGATACGGTTGGCGTGGTTTGGGCATCGCCGTTCCAGTGATAGCGTTAATGATATTTCTTACAGATACGGGTTCCGTAATGCTGTTCAAGAACACGGTTCAGCGCCTGCGACCAAGTCATGTGGAAGCGTTCAACAGTAATATCCATTTGCTTATTGGCAGTGATGGTGAATTGTACCGCGGAGGTAGCTTCGGCTTTGTTTCATCGCATGCGAGCAATCATTTCGGGATAGCTGTTTTCATGGCCGGACTGTTATCCGGCATGCGCAAATGGATCACACCTGCACTGCTGCTGTGGGCCGGCATAATTTGTTACAGCCGCATTTATATCGGCGTTCATTTTCCTGCTGATGTGGTGGTAGGGGGGCTGTACGGTGGCATTATTGGCTTTGCGTGTGCATTCTCGTACAAGCAACTGATGATCAACTTCAACACCGCCGGGAAATGAATACGTGGCTCGCGGTTTTTCTAGGTGGCGGAATGGGAAGTCTCTTGCGCTACGCCATTTCCCGAGGAGTGTTCTCGCTTGCATTGAGGTCTGCTTTTCCCTGGGCAACGCTTGCGAGCAATCTGCTTGCAACGGTCCTATTGGCTTACGTCATGATCCGCATGCAAGCACATCTGCCCGGACGTGAACACTGGATGGCTTTACTGGCTATCGGCTTTTGCGGTGGATTCAGTACAATGAGCACATTCAACTTTGAGAATTATCAATTGTTGCGTGATGGGCTCTATGGGTTCGCAGCAATGAACATTTTTATAAGTGTCACTGCCGGTATATTGTTCTTCTACTTTTTTGCACGCACAACTTGATGCTTGTTCTCGATAGGTCCTTTAGAAGTACAGTTCTGCTTTGTACAAGCGTGTTAGCATGTATGAATGTGTTTGGCCAAGATCCAGCTTGGACAGAGCCCCCGCGGTTGGTGGTGGGTGTAGTAGTGGATCAAATGCGGGTGGATTACATCTATCGGTACTGGGATAATTTCGGTGATGGCGGTTTCAAACGGTTGATCAATGAAGGTTCGTTCCAACGCAATGCCCAGTTCGATTATGCCCCAACAGAGACCGGACCAGGTCATGCCAGTATTTATACGGGAACCACACCTTCTGACCATGGCATCACATTCAATGATATGTTCATTGGTATGGACCACGCGCATAATTATTGTGTTTCCGATCCGAACGTGAAAGGTGTTGGTTGTGAAGCAGGTTCAGGTCTTAGTTCTCCGCTGAACTTGCTTGCTTCCTCGATAGCGGATGAGCTTGAACTTGCTACTGAACGCAGGTCGAAGACGATTGGTATCGCGTTGAAGGATCGCGCTGCCATTCTCCCGGTCGGTAGGACGGGTGATGCGGCATACTGGTTCATGCCCACTGGAGAAGGCGCTTTCGTAACCAGCACCTGGTATAGAAATGAATTGCCCGATTGGCTGGTTGCCTTCAATGCCGAGAAAAGACCGCTGAACTATTTGAAGAATACGTGGGAATTGTCATTACCGCTTGAGCGTTACCGACAAGTAATGCCCGATGATAATCCGTATGAAGAGCCCCTTCCGGGCACAACAACTTCCACATTGCCTATGGACCTGCAAGCCATGTTCAAAGCAACCGGTTCTGCCGAGGTGATAAAATATACCCCGTGGGGTAGTACACTGACCACCGATATGGCATTGGCTGCCATAGCGGGTGAAGGCCTAGGTGCCGATGACGTAACCGACTTGCTCGCCATTAGTTATAGTAGCCCGGATGAACTAGGGCATGAAGTTGGTCCGCGCGCTGTGGAATTAGAGGATATGTACGTTCGTTTGGACAGCGAACTGAAGCGATTGTTCGATGAGCTGGACACGCGAGTAGGAAAGGATAAGTATACTGTGTTCCTTACAGCGGACCATGGTGTGGTGGATGTGCCACAATACCTCAAGGATCTGAAAAGTAGTGCTGGGTATATTGATAAGAAAAGCGCAGCAACGGAATTGAACAAGGCACTCGTTTCGCGTTTTGGTGAAGGCGAATGGGTGCGAACGATCCGCCGTGGTCAGGTTTTTTTGAACGATTCGCTCATTCAGGCCAGAAAGGTCATTCCGGAAGAGATCCAACGCGCATCTGTCGATCATTTGCAGTTGGATCCGAATGTCATTGTTGCCTTAACCGCTACGGATCTGGCGCGTAACCAATATACGGAAGGTGTAAGACGGACGATCCAACGGGGGTTCATGATCCATCGCAGCGGCGATGTGGTGATGGTGTACCGCCCGAATTACCTGGAGTCCTATAATGGTATAACGAAGGGTACCACACATATGACCCCATGGAACTACGATACCCAAGTGCCAGTGATCTTTTTTGGTCAAGGTATTCGAAAAGGTGAGATCCTGGAACGGACGTCGATCACTGATATCGCCCCCACGGTGTGTGCTATTGTTGGAATTTCATTGCCGAATGCAGCATCAGGGAATGTCGTGGAAAAGGCACTAAAGTGAAGGCCCTCCCGTTCAACTGCTTAAGGTGGTTTGGCCGAATATATCATGACCGTTAGGACGCCGGTCGTTCAGGTGCTGATGTTCGACCCAATGAAAGCCTTGCCCACCGTGACCTGTTAATTTTTTGACATTTTCGTGTGTTTTTTTTGTGAAAAACAGTTTTAGTTTGGTGCCATGATCGCTTGGGAAAAACCCGCATTCGGAAGTCCATTTGAACTTTGGCGGGAGGACGGTCTACTCCATTTGGTGCTTGCGAAAGGAGCCCGGTTGCAGATCCGCGATATGAAGGAGATGATCCGGTTGATCGCGGCGTTGGACCCGTCCGGTAATGCGCCTGTATTGTTGGAATTCCCGGAAAATGCATTCGCCGAAGAACCCGCGAAGGAATTGCTGAAAAGAGTGTGCAAAGCGCAGGGTCATCCGGTTGCTTTTTTTACGCATGACCAGAAGAGCAGACGCCAAGGGGTCATGTTCCAGAAAATGAACAGACCGGAATTTCCATTCCGCGTTTTCGAGTGGCGCCCGGATGCGTTGTTGTGGGCCCAACAGCATAAAGAGCTTGTGAAGGAAACGGTTTGATCCGTTGTCTTGAAGCAGTTACACAGGCCGCAACCTTCGATCGTGTTGAAAAGCGTGTTGTATTTTCTGCAACCTTGGTCTGGAATATCAGCCAAGCACGGGGTAATTTTGTCGTGTGCAACAGCGCGCTACATATCATCGATCATACCGGCTCGGCCTGATCGTCTCCGGGCTTTTCTCGTGCTTTCTCTGCGGAACGATGATCGCACAACCGCTGCTGACCTTGGAAGCCGTCGTGGAGCAGGGCACTATCATCGTTAGTGCAAGTATCGATGACCCCGAAGCTCCAATGCCAGTATTTCAGGGCGTATGGCGCGGTGTTCCTGGTGCCTTGGCTGTGTTTCAATTGCAACGATCCAGCGCTCCGCGTGAGGATGTTCGTGTAATGCTCGATCGCGTTGTGGAAGCTGGACTAAGTGCGTACCTCGATGCTCATGTCCATTATGAAAGGACCGGAGTGACCACGGATATTTCGGTCACTGAAATGGCCTTGGAAATGAATTCCATGATCGAAGCTGCTGCTGAGGAACTTCAGGTCACTGATCCGGTTGTTGGTCTTACTGTGCCCACGGTAACGCAATTACTGCACTTTGCGAGCATGGATTGGAGCGGGAATTCCTCTCAGGCTGCGTCAGGATCCAGCGACGATAAATACTTGGCGATCTATCGCACCTTAAGATCACAGCGCACCGAATTGGATAGACAGATCCGCGCGGATCTTATGGACCTGGGGAGCGTTCTTGTATGGGGAGAGCCGAATGACGCGAGGGAGAATGTATACCGCATTGCGTCCACCTGTGGAACTGTTTTTGATGAGGATAATTTCTTGTGTGCACTTGACCTGAAACTGACCGATAGTGATCTTGCAACGGTTGATCCAGCGATCGGTTTGACCGCATTGAAGGCATATGTGCCGAAAGCTCACATTGAGCTGGAGGATACGTCCGCGGTCGTTTCCTACACTGGGAAGATCCGCAAGCGGGATCGCTGGTTAAAAACAGAGCTGGACATGATCAACTCACGTCTGGATGATCTCGATCAGCGTCGGGAACTGTGGCAATTGCGTGATCGATTGGAAGATATTGAGGATCGTATTGTGGGGCTGGAACTGGAAGTACGTGACAAGATCGATACACCCGTGCCGGAACAGGAAAACCCGCTTGCCAAGCTCAGTGAGTTGGCCGGAAAGAACCTTTCGGTATCATTCGGTCGCAATTCCGCAGTATTGGGCCAGGAGCATTTCGTGTTGTTGAATGAGGTATTCGAACAGTTGGCACGTCTTCCTCAGGATCGTGTCCTGATCACCGGCTATACGGATGCAAGCGGTTCGTCAAGTGTGAATCTTAAGTTGAGCGAGCTACGAGCAAAGGCCGTTCGTAATTACCTGTTGGAACGAGGCATTCAAGCAGAACGGTTGATGGTGAATTACTACGGCGATAGCCGCAGTATGGGCCGTTCATCGGACGAACGACGTGTGGAGATCGAGTGGTTGGCGCGTTGATGTCCGGTCAGTCTTCGGCTTCATCCGGATCAGAAGGCTTGTATTGCATTCGGAAAAGCACTTCGAACGTAACGCCACCATTTGTGCGCACATGGAAAGAACCATCCAGTTGGTCGGCCATGGCTTCCACGATCTCCAATCCTAGTTTTCCGGGACCTTGCCGTTGATCCTCGGATAGACCTCGGCCATTGTCCTTCACTACGAGTCGGTATAGATCGCCTTCCACATTCGTGATCTGGATATCAACGTGTCCACCTGTGGCATACGGGAATGCATGTCGGTAGGTGTTGCTGACCAGCTCACAAGCGATTATACCTAATTCGATGGCTGTATCCTGATCCGCCTTTAACCCGAACGTGGATACCTCGTAACTGACGGCATTGCTCTCGGGCTTGTGCATTTCAGCCAAAGAGGTGATCAAGTTGGTGAAGAACAATTGAAGCTCCACGTTCCGGAGGTCCTTAAGCTCGTACAATTTGTGATGGACAAGCGCGATCGTGTCGATCCGTTGTTTGCCTCGCATGAACTCTTCTTTTACTTCTCCTTCTTCCAAACGGGCACTTTGTAAGTTCAACAAGCTACTTACTACTTGAAGGTTGTTCTTTACCCTGTGATGTACCTCACGGTTCAATACGTCCCGTTCACCCAACGCCTTTGCCAGTCGCTTTTCTTGTGTCCGGGTCCGTTTTTCCTGTTTTCTTATCAAGGAAATTTCTACGCCTCTGCGCACACGGACCCAACCCAAGAGAAAGGTGAGTCCTGACAATGCTATGAGCATTCCGATCAAGGTGTTCCTTTCAGGAGCCATCCACATCCGCATGGAAGAGAGATCAATGACCTCTCCGGTACAAATGGTCTGCCCGTTCAATTTGTACGGTGTGATCAATGCTCTGAAATCCCTACCATCATGACTGAATGTACGCGGCCATTGGATCTGATCGGTGGTCCAGGTGCGACCGGCTTGTTCTTCAATTTCATGCAGTAATGGATCAACTTGTGCAGAATCCGGGGTCGGTATGCGACGGCCGTCATTGCTCAGGATCATTGCCCCATATCGACGCAACGATGTGGCTTGGGTTACAAGAGCTTCGGACTTGGATAGGTCAACTTCGAACGCCATAATTCGGTACAATTCGGAATCATTTCGTCCGCGGATCAACATGGAAAGTTGCATTATCGGATGTTCCGATCCCGTAGGAAAGTACATGTTCCATGCTGGTTCATTCCGCGCGTCCTCCAATGCTTTGCTGAACCAAGGCTGATCACGTGGGTCATAGTCCAGGTCCGAGATCCAAACGCTATCGATCCTCCCCATACGAGCTTCATTGGTCACTTGGCCTTGGATCACGGAACCGCCATTGGAGCCTTCAGCGGTAAGATACAGTTGATAGTCCATACCTTTTCTGATCAACGCGGTCTCGCTCCCACGTTCATCGGCAAGCCGCACAGTAAGTATCGGCCAGTGCGAGTTCATTAGTGGTCGCCATCGTTTGAGAAGGTCAGTGGACGTGGTCGAGTCCATCTCCTGGACCGCAGCGCATTCTTCTCGAAGGTCCTCTCCTAGTTCATGGAACAAGGCATCTAACCGCACACGGTATAACTGTTGTGCTCGTTCCAGACCAAGGTCCGCTGTTGCGACAGCGCGCTTTTCCATTTTCATCCATCGCGAGAGGATGAATCCGAACGTGGAGACCAACAGCACAATGATCGCTACCACAAGGAACCGTTCGAATCTTCTGCGCTTCTTCATGTATGAATTATTCAACTAATGGCTTCACTGATCTGGATTCAATGCAACTTCCTGAGTATTGCTATGGTTCGATCCACGTCGCTATCAGCTATATCCAAATGCAATACCATCCGCACCATATCAGGCCCGAATGCAGCGGCGATGATCCCGGCTTCTTTCAGTTTGGTAAGCAATTCATGTGCTCCACGTCCTCCGGCCAGCGTGAAAATAATGATGTTCGTTACCACTGGCATAACATGATCCACATACGGTAGTTCGGCGATCGCATTGCCAAGAGTTGCAGCACGAACGTGATCTTCGACCAAGCGATCCACATGATGGTCAAGCGTATAATGACCGGCGGAGGCAAGAATGCCGACCTGCCTCATGCCTCCGCCCAATCGCTTTCGTACACGACGAGCATTGGCCATTAGTGCTTTGTTCCCAACAAGTACGGAGCCTACCGGTGCACCCAGCCCTTTGCTTAAACAGATCGATATCGTATCGAACCGCTCGCCCCATTCCGCTGGCTTTTCTTTTGTAACAGCCATCGCGTTGAAGATCCGTGCACCATCCATGTGCATTGCTAATCCATGTGCAGAGCAAACGGTGCGGATCTTATCGACCTCATTCAAACTCCAAACAGCTCCGCCGCCTCGGTTGCACGTGTTCTCGATGTTCACCAATCGTGTTCGCGCCAACCATTGCGCATGCGGGTCGTTGATCGCAGCCTCCACATTGCTAGCAGTGAACCGACCAAGGTCACTTGGAACGAACTTAACGCTGCACCCACTTGTGGCCATTGTTCCACCACCTTCGTAGCGATAAATGTGTGCGCCCTCATCGCAGATGATCTCATCACCAGGCCGCGTATGTATGTTGATCGCGATCTGATTTGTCATGGTGCCGCTTGGACAGAACAGACCGGCTTCATGACCAAATAGCTCGGCGACACGTGCTTCCAATGAGTTCACGGTTGGGTCCTCGCCAAAAACATCGTCACCGACCTGAGCATTCAGCATTGCCTCCCGCATCGCGGCAGTGGGTTTGGTAACGGTATCTGAGCGAAGGTCTATCATGGTGGTGCGCAAGATAATTGAGAGCCTATTTCCTGCGGCTGACCATTAATCCATCCCTAATTGGTAGCAGCACATTCTCCACACGTTCATCTGCTTTTGCTTTCGCCGCATATGCATGCAAACCCTTGGTCTCACTGTCCATTTCGCGTTCTGGAGAAAGCACACGTCCGCTCCAAAGCACGTTGTCCGCAATGATCAGCCCTCCAGGTCGCATGCGGTCAATTACAAGATCGAAGTAGTTGCAATAGTTCGGTTTATCGGCATCAATGAAGACCAGATCGAAGGTGCCTTCAATGGTTGGTATTACTTCCGTGGCTGCTGCTAAATGCTGATGGATCCTTTCGTGGTATCCTGCTTTTCGGGTATGCCTATCAACTATGCCTGCGAGTTGTGTATTGATGTCGATCGTGTGGAGCTTACCACTTGGTGCCAAACCTTCTGCTAAGCATAACGCGGAGTATCCTGTGTAGGTACCGATCTCCAGGATCAATTCTGGAGATATCAACTTACTGATCATGCTAAGGAAACGACCTTGTAAATGGCCGCTGAGCATCTGTGGTAGATCGATGTGCGCATGAGTTTCCTTAGCGAGCTCGATCAGGTAAGCGGGTTCCGGAGTGCTGTGGTCCTCCGCGTATTGTTCCAATGCTGGATCAAGAAATTGCATGGCGCAAAGATCGGTATTGATCAATGCTGCACAACAAAACGTTGCGTAGATACTCCTTCCGGCGTTCGTACCGTGAGCCCATAAACACCTTTCGTGTAGTTCCTAGTATCAATGACGATGGTTGAGCTTTCCACTTTTTGTTCATGGACGGTTCGTCCGTCAGCAGTAGTGATCATGATCGAAGCCCCGATCGCTTTTGGATGCAATTCTACTGAAAGTTCCAGATCAGTTGGTACGGGGAAAAGTGTGAACGATGTGATCGGGTCTCGTTCCTCAATTCCAACGATCATATCCAACCGCCACCAGTCGTTGCGGCGGGCTAGGGTACCGTCCAAGCCAAGGCCGTAGTAGAGTGTGCTGGTCCATTGCTGAGAACCAAGAATCCCTGAACCAACACCACCTCTCCGAGGACCATTCGGAAAGGGGGACAATGCTGTCCAGCCATTACTGGACCACCATGTCTCAGTATGGAATTGTTGTTGTGTTGTAGCACCACACGCTAGCACATGTACTCCGGAACCACCACCATCCGCTCCCCACCTTGGCTCAGGTAAACTATCCATTGCGTACCACTCGCCAGTTTGAAAAATTCCGGGATATCGCCAGCAATCCTTTAATGCATTGAACGCACTATCTGCTCCGCCAAGGACAGCTAATCCGCCAGTGCTGTCAAACGATGCTGCGCGATGTCGAGCTGGTCCAGGTACAGGTGCCAAAGGCGACCAAATATCATCGTACGACCGGTATTTCCATGCCTCGTTAGTTGGTACACCACTTGCTAACATGCCCGTTGCGAGAATGGCATCCACTGTATAAAGCCATGATGCCACGCACGCATACCGCGGCTCTGCCGGTAGTGATGCTTTCTGTTCCCATTGATCCGTTCCAGGATGGTAGGCCCACAATTCATCCAATGCGCCATTCGGACCAAGGCCACCGAAAACGTATCCAGTATCTGCTATTGTGAATGTTGTGCAATACTGCCTTGGATCTGCGGGTAATGAAGCTATGGAGGTCCAGGTTTCCGTAGCCGGATCATAACAGAACCAATCGTTCATCAGCACCCAACCAACTGCGTAGCCCGTACCCACATAGATCTTACCGCCAACAGTAAATGCTGCAGCGTCATCTCGTGGAGTGCCGGGAAAATCCGGTAGTTGGGTCCATTGCGCTTGGCATAACAAGGAAAAGAAAAATACGATCGGGGTGATAATGCGCATAGCGTAAAGATATGTGTCGATCCAATGAACAAAATATCGGAGCATGGTGTTTCCATTATGGCCTGTCAACAGCAACGCATGAGGCTGGAACTTTGGCAGCAGAACACTTCTTCATCCTTTCTTTTCCATCTGGTTTAACCAAATGGTTAAATTCGCGCCCCAATGGTCGCTGAACCCTCTACTGAAGAACGGATCCTTGAAGCTGCCCGAACCGTGTTCACGCATAAGGGTATGGCGGGTGCGCGTATGCAAGAAGTCGCTGATGAGGCAGGAATTAATAAAGCGTTGCTGCATTATTACTTCCGCAGTAAACAGCAATTGTTCGAAGGTGTTTTCAAGGGAAGTGCCGAAAGTCAGTTCCATTGTATCTGGTGCTCGCTTGAGGAAAGCGATGATCTCTTCACGGCGATCGAACGTTTCGTACCTACCTATTTGGATCAAATGCTGAAGGATCCACTGTTACCTGTTTTCGTGGTAAGTGAGATGAATCGCGATCCTGAAGGTCTTGCACAATGGATAGATCGTGGTAGCAAAGGCCGCAATCATTTCATTCAACTTGTCGAAGCTGCACACAAGGACAAGTTGATCATCGATATCGATCCGCGTGAATTGCTCGTGAACATGATGGCCATGTGCGCCCATCCATTCATCGCACGCCCGATGCTTGTACACATACACGGTATGAACGACGCAGCGTTCCGCCGTATGATATTGGAACGCCGCAAGTCGGTTCCCGAATTCATAATACGAAGCATAAAGAAATGAACGACCTTTTCAAACGAAGGCTCTCTATCGTACTAGGGCTGGTATTGATCGTTGGCGGAATTGGTACTTGTAGGAAATTGGCCAATAGCAAAGAGTCACCAGATCGTTTATCGGGTGCGCAAGGTGCTCGTGCCGTTCGTACGTTGGTTGCCCGGAATGGACCAGTACGTGTGGATATTCCGATAACGGGAAGGTTGCGTGCTACGGATCGAATGCTGATCAATGCCGAGGTAGGTGGTACGCTCCAACCGACCGGGAAGACATTTCGGGCAGGTATGACCTTGCGCAAAGGCGAAGTGCTGTTCCGGATCGACAATGGCGAGGTACGAGCGCAACTGAATGCACAGCAAAGCGCTTTCTTACGGACCTTGGTTCAACTGGTACCCGATATGCGTTTTGATCTACCCAACGCAGCATCGAAATGGGATGCCTACTTGAAGAGCATTCCCGTGGAAGGTCAGTTACCCGCATTGCCGGATATTGCCGATGAACAGGAACGCAATTACTTGGCTGGTCGAGGTGTGCTTGATCAGTATTATAACATCCAAGTTCTTTATGAGCGTTTGGCCAAGTACGTGATCACGGCACCATTCGATGGTACTGTGGTCATGGCACCCGTTGAACCAGGAACGATCGTTACACCCGGAACCCGTCTTGGTGAGTTCATCGCGCCGAATTCTTTGGAACTTGAAACCGCTATTGGTGCTGGTGAACTGGCCTATGTGCATGTAGGAGATACGTTGCATCTCCGCAGTTCGGAAAGTCCAGGTAAGTGGGTCGGACGTATTCTTCGCACTAGCGAAAGTATTGACCCCACCACGCAAACAGTGAGCGTCTTCGTTGCGGTACAAGGCAAGGATCTGCTCGACGGACAGTACTTGAGCGGCTCGATCAAGGCAGGCGCATTGACAGATGCTGTTTCTGTTCCACGCAGTGCACTTGTGCCGGAGAATGCGTTATACATCGTGGAGGATTCAGCATTGGTAATTGTACCGGTTGACGTGATCTACCAAGGAATGGAGCATGCATTGGTACGTGGTCTCGCAGATGGGCAGGTCGTTGTGACGGATCGATTGAGTGGCGCCTATGAAGGGTTGCGTGTAGCACCAGTGAAGGAATGAAAGGCCTGACCGCATATTTCCTCAAGTACAACGTAGCGGTTGATACCGTGATGTTGCTGATCATCATCTTCGGAATGTTCGGCCTGAAGAACACACGGAGTTCTTTTTTTCCTGAGACAGAGAGTCGTGTGATCCAAGTGCAAGTGATCTATCCCGGTGCAGCACCTGTTGAGGTCGAGCAGGGCGTGATCCTGCGGATCGAGGATAACGTAAAGGGTGTTTCGGGTGTTGAACGGATCAGTAGCATAAGCCAAGAGAATGGTGGTGTGATCACGATCGAAGTGGTTAAAGGCTACGATACCGATGTGGTCCTACAGGATGTCAAGAACGCGGTGGATCAAGTACCGCAATTGCCGGACGGAATGGAACCGATCCGTGCATTCAAACGGGAGAACCTTCAGTTGGCCGTGAGCTTTGCGCTTATCGGGGATGGCGTGGACCTGCGCACGCTTAAGACCATTGCGCGCAAGGCCGAATCGGATCTTCGTTCGGTGAAAGGCATCAGCAAAGTTGAACTGACCGGCTTTCCGGAAGAAGAGATCGAAGTGGCATTCCGTGAAGCTGATCTGCGTGCGAACAACCTGAGTTTCCAGCAAGCTGCTGCTGCTGTTCGTGGAGCGAACATCGATGTGACCGGTGGTAAGATCAAGACCAGCGATGAGGAATTGTTGATCCGCGTACGCGATAAAAGTGTGGAAGCCGAAGGATTCCGGAATGTTGTGATCCGCTCAACACCCGATGGTCGCACGTTGCGATTGCGTGATGTAGCCGATGTGACGGATACTTGGGCCGATGACCCGAACCGATCCTATGTGCACTTGCCCGGAGAAGTTGATAAAACCGATCCGAGCGTCGTAATAAGCGTGTACAGCACGGTCACGGAGGATATTCTTGCCAATGCCGAAGCTACTGTGAATTTCATGAATGACTTCAATGCGAACAATACCATTGTGAAGGCCGTGTTGATCAACGATGCCACCAAGGTGTTGCAGCAGCGTATCGAAATGCTCGTAACCAACGGATTGCAAGGTTTCGTACTTGTCTTGATAACACTTGCACTTTTCTTGAATTGGCGTCTGGCATTCTGGGTGGCGCTCAGTATCCCAGTGGCATTTGCCGGTATGTTCATCATTGCACCTGGGTTCATCACCATCAACGTGCTAAGTCTGTTCGGTATGATCCTCGTGGTCGGAATACTCGTTGACGACGGTATCGTGATCTGCGAAAGCATCTATCAGGAATACGAAAAAGGGCTTAAGCCGATCCAAGCCGCATTGGTCGGTTCACAAAAAGTGATGCCCGCCGTGATCAGTTCGATCCTGACCACAGTGGCTGCCTTCAGTACCTTCTTCTACATAGAAGGTAGGCTTGGTGATTTCGCTCCTGCCATGGCATTCGTCGTTATCGCGACATTATTGTTCTCGCTGGTCGAAGCAGCGTTCATTCTGCCTGCGCACGTTGCGCATTCCAAAGGCTTGAGCCGAGGAGAAAAGAACCGTGTTGAGAAGTATATGGATGGCGTGATGTCACGTGTTCGCGATAACCGGTACGGTCCCTTTTTCGATCGCTTCATGCGGAACAAGATGCTCACCGTTGGCATTGCCTTCTTCCTTTTAGCGCTCACGATCGGTGCTGCGGGGGCGGGGATCATCCGCCTCACCTTCTTTCCATCCATTGAGCGCGATGATGTTCAGGTGGAACTGGAAATGGTCGGTGGTACACGCGAGGATGTTGTGTTGAGCGAATTGCGTGACATCGAACACATGGTCTGGGATCTGAACCAGGAGTTCGGTGGCAAACTGGAGGATAGCACCGACGTGGTCCTGAAAGTGCAGACCATACTCGGACCACGACCTGAGCAAGGCAAACTCAACATCATTCTGTTGGATGGTGAATTGCGAGGTTTCCGGGCCGAGGACCTGACCAACGCGTTACGCGAACGTGTCCGACCCATTCCGGGCGCAGCCAACCTCACATTCGGACTTGCTTCGGTTTTCGGTAAGCCGGTCTCTGTTTCGCTGCGAAGCAATGATCTTGCGGAACTGAACCAGGCCAAAGAGGAATTGCGGATCCAGCTTTCAGAGCTTTCCACGTTGCGCGATGTAGTGGATACCGATCGCCCTGGATCTCGTGAAGTGGTTCTTCAGTTAAAGGAGAAAGCACATTTGCTCGGCTTTACACAGATGGAATTGGTTGGCCAAGTAAGACAAGGATTCTTCGGACTTGAAGCACAACGAGTGCAGCGTGGGGAGGATGAAGTGAAGGTGTATGTGCGTTACACTGAAGAAGGTCGTTCGTCCTTGCGTGACCTGGAGGACATGCGTATCCGCACGAGTGACGGCAGGCAGTTCCCATTGAGCGAATTGGCGAGCTATCACATCGAACGCGGTATCCGCGCGATCAATCACTTGGACGGCAAACGTGAAGTTCGTGTTGAAGCGGATCTGGCCAGCAGTAGTTTAAGCGCAACCGATGCACAAGCAACCGTAGCGAACGAGATCATGGTTCCACTGATGGCAAAATATCCGGGCATCAGTTACAGTTTTGAAGGACAAGGCGTGGAGGGCAAGAAAGTGGGCGATTCCGCAATGCGGGTAATGCCGATCACGTTGATCATCATGATCTCCATGATCGTGATCACGTTGCGTTCGTTCTGGCAAATGATCGCGGTTGTGTTGTGCATTCCGCTTGGTTTCATTGGCGTTGGCTGGGGCCACTGGATCCACGATGTACAGATCAGCCTCTTCAGCTTTTTCGGATTGATCGCGTTGATCGGTGTCATGGTGAACGATTCACTGGTACTCGTGAGCACCTTCAATGCAAACATGAAGGACCGTATGCCCTTCAATGAAGCGTTGCGCTCTGCGGCTCTGTCACGTTTGCGACCGATCATCCTCACCTCGCTTACGACCGTTGCAGGCCTGTTGCCATTAACATTGAATCGCAGCTTCCAAGCACAATTCCTGATACCTATGGCCGTAACAGTAGCGTACGGACTTGCGATCGCCACATTTGTTACGCTCATTGTGCTGCCAACGTTACTTGCCACGTTGAACCAATTGCGCCGTTTCCGTTGGTGGGCATGGAATGCCGAATGGCCGACGCCGGAACAAGATGAACCTGCCGTGAAAGAACTGCCCTATGAAAACCTGGAAGACACTCGCGCTTAGCATCGGCTGCTTGCTCGTTACTGGTGTAGTAGCGCAGGATACGCTTAGTTTGGATCAGGCTATTACACTCGCCTTGGAGAACGAGCATGGGATACGTATAGCTGAGAACGATGCTGCAATTGCCGATGCTCAAGCCACAGCAGGTATGGCTGGCTTGCTGCCGAAATTGGATGCAACCGGTCGGGCCAACTACAGTAACCAGGACACACGATTGGATTTTTCTCCTCCCCTTGAAGATGTTGAAAGCACAGGGGTCGTGAGTTCAACACTGACCGGCCAGTTAGGCTTAACATATACGCTATTCAATGGGATGGGCAACTTCGCCACCTATGATCGTGCAAAGCTGAATGCCGAAGTTGCTGATCTACGTACCCGTTCACAAATGGAGGGCACGCTTACACAAGTGATCGCATTGTATTATTCACTCGCTGCACAGGATGAGGATGTGGAGATCACGCAACGCATTCTGGATATCAGCAAGGAGCGGTTCCAGCGGCAAGAAGGCAAAGCGGAGCTCGGTGGTGCTGGTCGGTTGGATGTGTTGAATGCCCAGGTGGATCTTCAGTCGGATAGTGTATCATACATACTAGCAAAGCAACGTCGCGAACGAAGTGCACGTGACCTGAATGTGTTGCTCGGAAGAGCGCCGGGCACGGAACTGAACGTTTCCGATCAAGTGCAGTACGCTACCGGACTTTCCTTGGATCAACTCGTCACTGAGGCGATGCAAGGCAACGTACAATTGCGCACTGCATTAGCTCAAGTGCGAACGGCTGAAGCGGATCAACGCATTGCCAAAGCACTCCGTTGGCCGCGGTTGGACCTGAACGCGAACTATGGCATTAATGATCAGAAGAACGGAATAGGACTTGTATTAGGGACATACACACAAGGGTTGAATGGTGGACTGACATTGAGCGTGCCGATCTTCGATGGTGGTCGTATCAATACGCAAACAAAGACAGCTCAGCTCCGTGCAGAAATTGCTGCGCTTGCGGAGGAACAAGCGAGGTTGCAAGTAGAACGCGATGTGCGGAATGCATTCACTACGTGGACTGGACAACGAGATGTCATGCGGATACAGAATGACGCTGTGAAGACCGCACAACTCAACTTTGATCGCACCAAGGAATTGTTCCAAACTGGCCAACTCACTGGCCTGCAGTTCCGACAAGCTCAGCTTGATCTCGCCAATGCGGAACGACAAAGTGTTGTTGCAGGATTCGATACCAAAGTCGCAGAGCTGCAATTGTTGCGTGCAAGCGGTGGGTTGTTGGAAGGAGTTGGGCAGTGATCTGCGTTCGAGAATTTGCAGGTAATTCTATACGTGACTTGGACCTGATCCGTTGATCCTCGGAATAGTTCAAGGTCCATGTTTATTTTCAAGATTGCATCATATTGATACTTCTGGTGGGTTTATCTGTTCGTGACCACTTGATCGAGTCTTCTTTCCTAAGATTTGGATGCAACGATCATTTCAACCAACTTCGCTCACCTAACACGAACCATAATGAAGTCCACCAAACACATTGTTATCCTCTCTTTTGCCATGTTCTCTATGGCGGCATGTTCCAGTGAACCCAAGAATGAAACACCTGAGCAGAAGGAGGAACGGGTCGTAGAGGAGGCAGTGAAATGCGATCCACTCGTGAACGAATTCAAGGAGCTTATGGTGGAGTACGAGATGACGCTTGGTGAAATGGTTACCGCTAAACAGGTTTATCCTGAAAAACAAGCAGCTCTTGCGAAAAAAGCGAAGGACCTCAGCGATCGGATACAGGAGCGCGGAGAAAAGTCACTCGGTGTAAAGTGTTGGTCTGAATTTCAGACCATTGGTAAGACATACGGCCCGCGTATCATGAAACTTGGTATGGAACTAGCCACGATGGAAGGTGGCATGGAGGGGGTGGACCCGGCAATGATAGAGCAGTTGCAGAAAGTGATGCAGTAGCTGCGGTGAGTTCAATATGAGCAAGCAGACACATCGTTCCAAACTGCTGCCGGGGATCACGTTCGTGGTGTGTCTTGCACTCTTAGGAGTTTTTGTCGGTGGCGTCATTGGACGATCTGCGGTACCGAAGTCGCATGGGCTTGCTGGCGCTGCCGAAGTGCTCGGTTATGTGTTAGTGCTATCCATCGCTTTCATTGTGATCGGTATTTTACTGGTGAAGAAATTTTCACGACGACGGATCGTTCGATCGTTACTTTTTGTAGGTCCGTTAGCGTTGATGTTGGTGGCCTATGGAACGTGGCGATTCATGCAGATGAAGGCCGGACAGGACGAACAATGGCAAAATGAGCAAGAGCGGTATAAGCAATTGAAACCAACGGCCCCCGCAGTGTCGGTCATGTTCGCATCACAACACGCACCAATTGATGTATCTCGTTCTAATGTGGCGCAGACCGGACCAGTGCTTGGTCTTGGGATAGGGTCACCGATCCTGGAACGCGGCGTCTTCCACTTCTATAATGAACCGGATATGGACCAGCTCCCGGCAACATTCCTGGCACTGGATAGCCTCACCTTCGCAAAGGGCGAGCATTTCACTAACATCACCTCGGCCCCACCATGGTTCCTACCGGCGCATATGAAGTTGGACTATGACTTGCTTCTGCTGAAGGTAATTACGCTCGCACGCAATTGGGTGGAAGTGGAAGTGAACATGTTGGATGGCACTACGCGCTGGGTAGATAGACAGGAATTGGAAATTGTTCTATGGCCGGAATTCATCAGTACCGTGGGCAGTGTGGAGATCTTGGATCCGGTATCAAATCCGATCCGCATCAAGCCTCTTGATCATGCATCTGTTCTTGCTGATGGCGCTGGTGCCTTATTGAATCCGCTCGCGGTGCAAGGAGATTGGCTGATGGTGGGAACTTCAGAATTGGCTGACCGCATTGCACCGACCGGATGGATCCGCTGGCGTGATGGCGAACGACTATTGGTTCGTTACAATTTGTTGTGCTGAGCCTATGTATGTGATCTGCGGAACGGTGTCCAATTACCGATACTTGAACCACGCAGCAAAGAACGGATTGTAAGGTGCATAGACCGGCTTACCGGATCCTTCAGTGTAGGTCGTTATATAGATCAACTCACGATCGATCAAGGCTTGGATTGCATGGGTCAGCGCTGCGGAAGAGGGGAGGTCGTACTTCTTAATGAAAGCACCACCCGTGGGTGTATCCACTTCGCCTTCCCTGGATACCGCAGCGAACAGGTCCCATTGATTCTTGGTCAACGCACTGCGTAAGGTGGCCATGATCGCATCTTGTTCACGGACCGTTGACAGGATCACGTGTACAATGGTATCACGATCCAGCGGACGTGGATCACCGAACAACCGGTTGAACAACACTTGCAAGTAGTAGGTATGCCCGCGACAGATGTCGTAACAGAAATAGGTATCTTCCAGTGTGATCTTGCGCTTGTGTCGTTTCAATAAGGCTTGCGCGAATTTCGCATACGTGGTGCGGTCAATTCGGGCTAATTCCACTTGGTCCGCGCTAGCGTAGAACGGGTTCTTTGCGTTGTTGAACAGGTCCAACAACATGTGGCGTTGGCTACCGGAGAATATGCAGCGCACTTTGGGACTGTTCTGTAGCTCGGTTCGCAGTAGTGCATCCATCCGGACATCCTTGAATGTCGCGATCTGTTGGAATTCATCAATGGCCAGGAAGATCGTTCGGTCCTGTTCATTCAAGAACCGGAAGATCTCGCGGGTAGTGGCTGCCTCCTGCTTTTGGCTACCACGATCCAGTGATATGCTGGGTTTGCCGGTCAATTCATCTACACTTATCACCGGACGGATGGACGAGAACCACGTCATTACATTCTTAATGAACTGTTTCGGCGTTGGGTTCAACGACTGGTTCACAGCATTCAGCAGGATCGTGTTGAGATCATGCACGTCCTGTGCAGCATAGATATCCGCGAACACGGTACGCGCACCACGGACTTTGCTCAGTTCATTGAAGATATGTTGGATCAACCCGGTTTTGCCGTAACGCCGCGGGCTGTACAGCATCACATGTCGCCCGTTGCGTAAGGCAGAGGATATGCTGGCTGTTTCATCCTCTCGGTCGCAAAAGAGCTGGGGCGAGCGGTATGCCGTTACCACGAAGGGATTATCGTCTTCCATCATAACAAAGGTAAACGAATATTACTAAAGAAAGTTTACTAAATTGTTTTTAGTAATATTTATTGAAAAGGAAGTATTCGGAGACCCTTTGTCCTTATGGTGAATGCGCTCACGGACCAATTTCGTGTCACCACGAATAAGGTACCCCACAATAACGCCGGAGCAGATATGATCCACCCCGGCGCTCATTCACCTTAAGTCACTCCGGGCTGGACCCGGAGTCTCAAATTTTGAGACTATGACCTAATAACAATACTTCCCTTCCGCAATAACCTTCTTCGCGACCAATTTCCGCAGCTCGGCTGTGTTCAGGTTCGTGCTTTTGCAGAAGCGCTTCGCACCCATCAGCATCGCGCGTTGCTCGTCGCCATCGGCGAAATTGTTCACGGCCTCCTTCGCGTACTTGTGGATCCGATCTGCAGCGTCGTGGATGTACAACTGCGTCATCGCCACCTGCTCAGTCATTCCGGCCACCGAGCCGGAATCTCCCTTCATGCTCGCCAATTTCAGCGTCCGCAATAACACGCTCTCCGCGAGGTAGGTGTCGATGACCATGTCCGCGATATGCATCAAGGTCTCCTGGTGTTTCGCGAGTTCCAGACCGAGCTTCTGCGCAGCGCCACCGGCCACCATCAACACCGCCTTCTTGAAGTTCGCGACCATGCGCTTCTCGTCACCGAACAGTGAATCATCGGGTTCCGGCATGTCGGGAATGCCCATCAGCTCAGCGGCTACGGCCTGCGCCGGACCCATCAGATCCAGTTGCCCTTTCATCGCACGCTTCAGCAACATGTCCACCGTGAGCATGCGGTTGATCTCGTTCGTTCCCTCGAAGATCCGGTTGATCCGGCTGTCGCGGTAGGCGCGCTCCACAGGGCTTTCAGCACTGTAGCCCATGCCACCATAGATCTGCACCCCTTCGTCGCATACGTAATCCAAACACTCACTGCCGGCTACTTTCAGAATGGCGGCTTCCACAGCGTATTGCTCCACGCCTTTCAACAATGCTTTCGCGTGATCCGCGCCACCCGCCTCGAGTTCTTCGATCGCATGCTCCATATCTTGGCTACAGCGATACGTCGCACTTTCCACCACGTAGCAATATGTGGCTTGGTCGGCTAGTTTCTGGCGGATTGCACCGAACGAACTGATCGGACGACCGAACTGGATACGCTCGTTTGCGTACTTCACGCTCTGATCAACAACTGCTTTTGCGCCACCCAAGGCCGCACCCGCCAATTTGATACGACCGATGTTCAGAATATTCACCGCGATCTTGAAACCATTACCGCGCTCACTCAATAAATTCTCGACAGGCACTTTGCAATCGTTGAAGAACACCTGTCGCGTGCTGCTGCCTTTGATCCCCATCTTCTTCTCCTCTGGGTTCAGCGTGATCCCGCCGAAACTTTTCTCAACAATGAAGGCGCTCAAGTTCTCATCAGCTTCGCCGGTCTTCGGATCGATGATCTTCGCGAACACCGTGAAAATATCCGCGAAACCACCATTGGTGATCCACATTTTCTGGCCATTCAGAATGTAGTGCTTGCCATCAGGCGTGAGTTCCGCTTTCGTCTTTCCGCTGTTCGCATCGCTACCGCTGCTGGGTTCGGTTAAGCAATAACATGCTTTCCATTCACCGCTTGCAAGTTTCGGAACATACTTCTTTTTCTGCTCCTCGTTGCCATAGTACAGGATAGGCAATGTGCCAATGCCCGTATGCGCCGCCATCGCCACGCTGTAACTATGACCTGCACCGGTTCGCTCCGTCACCAACATCGTGGTCACGAAGTCCTTACCGAAACCGCCAAGGTCCTCTGGTACGCTGATCCCTAGCAAGCCGAGTTCACCCGCTTTTACAAGCAGGCTTTCCATCAATCCTTCTTTCTGGTCGTCAATATCCTCGACCACTGGCCATACGTTCTGCGCGAGAAAATCCACGCAGGTCTGGCCGATCATTTGCTGTTCCTCGTTGAATTCTTCGGGAATGAAAATGTCCTGCGGGTCGCTCTCGCGGATCAGGAACTCGCCTCCTTGGAGGGCTTTGTTTTTCGTTTCTGTTGCCATTGTGTCGATCAAATGGTCAGTGGGTCAAACGGTCAGCCCTTCGATTAACTCAGGGTGAAATGATCGAATGCCTGCTGGGTGTGGTTAACGGTTCGTGATACGGACTAGTTCGGTCTAAAGTTATGCACGCATACCTTATTTTCCAAATGTTGGATATACCCGGATGGGACGGCTTTCTGGTTGTGGGTCTTGGTCCGTGTTTGCGGATACAAAACGGATAATTGCGGATATGCACTAGCGCCATTATACTGAGTTGGATACAAATTGTAACCAACTCAACTGGTAACGATCTGTTACCAGTTGGTCTTGCCCGTGATCCAACCGGTTACGATCTGTCACCAACTGAATTACCACTCGTAAACCTAGCCCATTTCAACTGGTGACGGTTTGTCACCAGTTGCAATGGGCTAGGTACGGATTGTACGAGTCGCAACAAGGTCTCGGCGGTGGCCACGTCGGTGAGGTACTTCTTGCCGTCGGCGGCTTCCAATTTCAGTCGGTTACAATTTGTAACCGACTGGCTGCCTTCCTTGGCCAGCCTGCCTTTCAGCACTTTCCAGTACTTCCGAGCGGCTTGGTAGTCGGACGACTGGGTCAACGCTCGGATGATGTCGATAACCGAGAACCACCACGTCTCCGTGGCATCATCATAGAGCCGACGAATCTGATGTTGCTCGAACAGCGTAGCAGAGGGTAGCAGGGCGCTCATGCTTTGTAAGCCGAAGCTTTAGCGTAGGATTGGTTTCAGTGGGTGACGGCTTCTTCGTCAACAAGCATTGAACAACATACGGACAGGCTGCCGGGCTTGAGTGTATTGGAGGTCATGGTTCTCATCACTACTTCTCTCCAAGTCCTTCGATGAACTTCTTTGGATCGAGCACGAAGCGTTTGGCCTCTGACTGGTCGAGCGTTGCCTTCACATTCGCCATTGTCGGCTCCAGTAGCTCTACATGGATGAGCTTCAACTGAAGGTCGAATCTTCGAGCGAGTGCAAGCACCTTTTCAATAAAGGACTCATCGACATTGCGCAGGTCAATCCGGAACCTGATCTCCTCGATCACTCTGGTATCATTCACCCACGCGATCCAGAGATCGTTCGTGTCAGTCTTGCCCCATGTTTGGTGATCCTCTCCGCCCCAGTCTCGTGGCAACGTGCCGTCGATATGAGGCAGTACATCATCAATGGTCAGCGTTGATTTGCCGATCTCGAGAAAGAAGCTCTTCTGCCAGACGGCCATGATACTGCTTGTTATCGGGTAGAGATCATCAGCCTCGAACGTGATCCCGCATTTCGCGTGAGCGATTGCAGCGCAAAGCCCACAGCGCGGTAATCCGCTCGAGGACTTGAAGCGGAAAGCGCGACGGCGAGTCTTCGAGCCGACACGCCCAAAACCACATTCCCATTATCTGATCGTCTGATCATCTGATCCTAGTTCAACAACTCAAACACACTCGCCGCACCCTGTCCCGTCCCCACGCACATCGTCACAACCCCGTACTTCTGTTTCCGGCGCCGCATCTCGTTGAACAACTGCACGCTCAGCTTCGCGCCGGTGCAGCCCAGCGGATGCCCCATGGCGATCGCGCCGCCGTTCACGTTCACGATGTCCGGGTCCAGGCCCAGCTCGCGGATCACCGCCAGGCTTTGGCTTGCGAAGGCCTCGTTCAACTCGAACTGCTCGATGTCCTTCAGCTTCAGACCGGCCTTTTCAATGGCCTTAGGCACCGCCGCCACCGGACCGATGCCCATGATGCGCGGCTCCACGCCGGCCACGTGGTAGGAGAGGAGGCGCGCGATCGGTTTCACTCCGAGTTCCTTGAGCATGCGCTCGCTCACCACCAGCACGAAGGCCGCGCCATCGCTGGTCTGGCTCGCGTTGCCCGCTGTCACCGTCCCCTTCGCATCGAACACCGGACGCAGTTTCGCCAAGCCCTCGATCGTACTCGCGCGCGGACCTTCATCGGTGTCCACGATGTACTTCTCCACCTGGCGCTTCTCCTTCGCATCCAAGAACACGCGCTCCACCTCGAAGGGCACGATGTCGTCCTTGAAACGTCCGGCGGCGATGGCGGCCAGCGCCTTCTCGTGGCTCTTCAGGCTAAAGGCATCCTGGTCCTCGCGGCTCACTTTGTAGTCGCGCGCCACGGCCTCGGCGGTAAGGCCCATGCCCCAGTACCACGTCG
>JAGNUG010000069.1 GCA_017987115.1 Flavobacteriales bacterium
ACATCGCACTGACCTGGCTCACTGTGACGTGGCTCTCGTCGATCACAATCAGAAAGGCGTCCGGGAAGTAATCCAATAGGCAGAACGGCCGCTGCCCGACTTCACGTTGATCGAAATAGCGGCTGTAGTTCTCGATCCCGGAACAATAGCCCAGTTCGCGCATCATCTCCAGATCATAGAGCGTGCGTTCTTCCAGCCGCTTTGCTTCCAGATGCTTGCCGATCTCTTTGAAGAAATCGACCTGCTTCACCATATCTGCTTGGATCGCGTGGATCGCATTGGTCATGGTGTCCTTGCTTGTAACGAAGATGTTGGCCGGGTAAACGGTTATTTCCTGTTGCGTTTCGATCGTACGGTTCGTCAGCGTATCGAAGCGTTCCATGCGTTCGATCTGATCTCCCCAGAAATGGATGCGCAAGCCTTCATCGGCATACGCGAGAAAAACCTCCACCACATCGCCGCGCACACGGAAATTGCCTCGCGAAGGGTCCACATCCTTACGGCTGTACAAGGCAGAAACGAACAGGTGCAGCAAGGCGTTCCGGGTGACCTTCTGCCCGGTCTTCAAATGAATGATCGTCTTATGGAATTCAGCAGGATTCCCGATACCGTAGATGCAGCTCACGCTTGCAATGACGATGATGTTCCGCTTGCCGCTAAGCAGACTACTGGTGGTGGACAACCGTAATTTTTCGATCTCGTCGTTAACGCTGAGGTCCTTTTCGATGTATGTGCCGGTGGTCGGTAGGAAGGCTTCTGGTTGGTAGTAATCGTAGTAGCTCACGAAGTACTCGACGCGATCATTCGGAAAGAAATGTTTGAATTCCCCGTAAAGTTGCGCCGCTAGGGTCTTGTTATGGCTCAGGATCAAGGTAGGACGATCAACTTCCGCGATCACGTTCGCAACGGTGAAGGTCTTTCCGGAACCGGTTACGCCTAAGAGTGTTTGCGCCGTTACGCCGTCATTCAGCCCCGCGACCAATTGCTTTATCGCCTCCGGTTGATCTCCCGTCGGCTGAAATTCAGATATGAGTTCGAAAGGCATGCTTTGCTTGTTCCACCTCTACCAGCTTAGGCCGGAGCGATCTGCGAAGTTACGGGTAGTGCTTGATCCATTTATTGGTCCTATGAAAAGTACCTGCTCTGGACATACCTTTGATCACATGTTCTTCAAACGCGTCCTTCATTACTTGGATCCACGCACTATGTTCGGTAAGTCAGATGCGAACGGTAGTGTGCGTTTCATGCACGGGATCAATCGGATCACGATCTTCGTTTTCCTGTTCTGCTTGATCGTGATGGTAGTCAGATCGTTGAACAGGTGATCGTAGCACCTTTAATTGTTCCAGATCCGCCAACTGGCTTCCGCTTGAGCGTGCAACATGGTCATTCCATTGCTGATCATAGCCCCGTTCGCTTGTCCCTTTTGAAGGAATTGCGTGTAAGGTGGGTTGTAGACCAGGTCGATCAAAATGTGCCGTGGGCCGATCGCAGAATAGGGTAGCTCGGGCATTTCAGAGACATTCGGATACATCCCTAGTGGCGTGGTATTCACGATGAGCGTGCAGGCCTTGATGATCGCTGGTTCCAGTAGATCCCACGTGAGGTCTCCACGTTCTCTGTGCCGACTGACCGATCTGAATTTGACACCGTTCTCGCGCAGTACGAACGCCACTGCTCGGCTTGCGCCGCCTGTGCCGAGTACCAATGCACGTGGTTTTTCGCCATTCAACAGTGGCAGCAATGTGCTTCGGAATCCGTCCACGTCAGTGTTATAACCGGTGGTCCTGCCATTTCGGATCGTGATGGTATTCACGGCCCCGACAGCTGCGGCCATGGGGTCAATGGCATCCAACAAGGGCATTACGGTCTGCTTATAGGGCAGGGTAACGTTCAATCCTTTCAGGTCCTTGGTTGCGCTGAGCAGGACCTCAAGGTCATCAACGTTCTCGAGTTCGAAGGGGTCGTAATGGTGGTCCGATAGTCCTTCGGCATGGAATTTCTTGGTGAAGAATTCCTGGCTCCAGCTATGCTTGAGCGACCTGCCGATGAGTCCGTACCGTATCACGCGTTGATCAACGGAAAAGTACCGGATGTATTGCGCATTGGGGTTATTCGGATGCTGTTTTCCGATGACGGAAAAATTCGATCACCATGGGCAGAACGCTGAGCCCGATGATACCGAACACCACGTAATGGAAGTTGCGTTGTACGATCTCGCTGTTCCCGACCAAATAGCCAGCGGTGAGCATGCTGCCGATCCACAATAATCCACCAACGATATCGAACGGGAGGAATTTCTTGCGGTAGTCCATAGCGCCGACTCCAGCAACGAACGGGGTTATCGTACGCACGATCGGTACGAATCGCGCAATGATGATGGTCTTTACTCCGTATTTCTCAAAGTAGGCATGGGTCTTATCCAGATCCTTGGCTTTAACGAGATCACGCCCGAACAAACGCCATTTTACCACTTTACTGCCGAAGTAGCGTCCGATCCAATAATTGAGGTTATCGCCCAGCACGGCTGCAAGGAAAAGCAACACGAACAGGTAACCGAAGTTCATGGAAGGGTTAGCGCCTGCGGCCAACGATCCGGCAACGAACAGGAGTGAATCACCTGGAAGGAATGGCATGACCACGAGTCCGGTCTCCACGAAAATGATCAGGAACAATAAGCCGTAGATCCACATTCCGTAGTCGGCTACGAAAGCCGGCAATGATTCATTCAGATGGGTAATGAAGTACCAGAATTCTTGTATCAGGTCAAGCATGATCTTTCTTTCCGCTAAGTGTTGTGGGGGCAGTGAATAACCGTTGATCAATTGAAAGTCATCGTATAGGCAAGATCACTCGCAGCGCAAGGTCTCATCCACTTGACTTCCGTAACCTAGGATCCCACCTTTCAAATTGATCAGGTTCGTATACCCGTAACGGTCCGATAACGCTTGTATGACTGCACTGGAACGCGAACCACTTCGGCAATGGATCACTACCGGCACATCCTTCCGTACTTCGTTCAAACGTGCTATGATCTCGCCCATTGGGATCAACGTTCCGCCAATGCTGCAGATCTCAGCCTCATAAGCTTCGCGAACATCTATCAACTGGAAGGCTTCGTTTCCTTCCTTCATTGCTTTGAGTTCTTGCGGGCTGACCTCTTTCATGGCGCGAAGATCGTGTTCCTGATGGAATTCAAGGGTAAGGTTAGCGGTTCTTTACGTTCTACAACGGGAATGGTGACTGTCAATTCTTAACGGGAACCACTTGCTGTAATTTCTTCACCATTTTCTCCGGAACATACTGGAAGAAGGTATCACCGCGTAGTCCAAGTCGAAGTGTTTCAAGTGGGATCACTTCCTCCGGCGCAATATTGCCCAGATTCACGTTGGCACCTATTTGTTTTATGAACCATACTTGTTGCGGTTTCAATGGCGCTTCCCACAGAATATCCTTGCTTGGTATCTTTGCCAGGATCTTGTTCACCAAGGATGTATGTGCGTGTCCACTTGGACGATATATGCCTACCGTTCCGCTTTCCCGAGCTTCGGCGATCACTTTCCAACTTCCTGCATCCAATTCGGCGCGCATCATGTTCACCCATTTCGCAGGGCTGATCAAGATCCCGGATTCCTTCGAACCAACTTCGCTGAATACCGTGCGATCCTTGGCCAATTCACCGATGTATTTGCACTTCTCCTTGGTGGACATGTTGATGCTGCCGTCCGAAACTTCAGCCATCTCAACATCGAACTTGTCCAATAATTTGCAATAGTCCTTGAAACGGCCACGTGCAATGAATGCTTCGAATAATGTTCCGCCGAAATAGACCTTGATATCGTTCTTCTGATAGAATGTGATCTTCTCTTTGAGCTGCGGCGTAACATACGCCGTTCCGAAACCCAATTTTACGACATCCACAAGGTCACCGCATGCAGAGACCATATCCTCTGATTGGCGCAAGGACATTCCTTTGTCCATGACCATGGTAAGCCCGTCCTCACGCGATTTTGTTGATCGCGCAGGGATATGTGATAATGAGAAATTCATCTGCGATATAATTCCAACAAGTGGATGATCTGTGGCATCAATGCAGCCTCAGGGTAGTGTTCAAAAAGCTGCACGTGCGCTCCGTGGTCGGCCATCAATGCTTCTTCCATTTCCAACATGCCTTGTTGCTCCCTGCCGCTGCGCAACAGGTAGCTCACCATGCGGAAACGAAAACGCGCATTCAATCGATGAACTTGCGATCCTTCATTGAGCTTCTTAGCTGCGGCTTCCGGCCCTTTCAACTCCATCAAAAGATCAGCATGTTCCAGCCAACCTTCAAGGCTATCCGGTTCCTTATGATTCAGCTTCGTATACATCGCCAAGGCTTCTTCATAACGCTTCAAGCTTGATAAGGTATGAGCGGTATAGAACATGGCATCGCCATGTTCAGAGGACAACCGTAAAGCGATCTCAAGGTCTTTCAACGCTTCAGTATAACGGTCCTGCGCACCTTTTACAACGCCACGGCCGATCCATCCATCCACCCAGTTCGGGTCCAATGCAACGGCTTGGTCATAATGGATCAACGCTTGTTCGTAGCTCTCCATCTTCTCATAGCACTCGGCGATGTAGCTATATGTGATCGCCTGCGGACCGTCGAACTGGATCGTTTCAGTGTAACACTCAACGGCTTCCTGAAGCATTCCCTGCTCCAATAGATTGCGCGCTTTGCTGAAGTAGGCTGATGTGAATCGTTCTTCGATAGCGATGCAGTAGTCCAACGCTTCAATGCTTTCCTTGGGTCGGCCTAACTGGGAAAGTGAATTGCCCAGGTTGAACCACGCCACAAAGGAATAGGGATGCTCATTCGTGAACTCCCGGAAGAACGAGACAGCCATCTGGTGGTTACCGACAAGATCAAAACAATACGCTAGTTCATAGAGCACCGCTTCATTCTCCGGATTGATCTCCAACGCGCTTTTCAGACTTTCGATCGCCAATGGAAACGCCTCCATGTTCTCGTATTCGAAAGCCAGATCCAGATGAATATCATCCAAACCTTCTTCAGCAAGGTCCAACGCCCGCTTGAAGTGATCGATCGCTTTCTGGTAATTCCGGAGTTGGCTATGAATACCTGCCTTGTGCAAATAAACATCCTCGTTGAAAGGTTCCACCTTAGCTATAACATCCAACACACCCAATGCGCGATTCAGTTTTCCCAAGCTCATCAGTAAATGTGCTTCGCAGAACATCAGGTCCACTGCACCGGGGTGCTGGCGCTGCGCATCCTCAAGCACAGCCTGTGCCTTCTCTAGATCACTTAGCTCCAGATAGTGTTCTATGATCAGCTCGAACTCCTCCACATCGAAGAAGTAATGATCGTTGCGACTTAGCATTGCTTCGTAACGCTCGACGCAACTTAGCTGGTCGCTATTTCGGTCCGGTTGGGGTAGGGAGCCTTCGTTCATGCGGGGTGCAAAGATGGTGGTACTTGTTCTACTTGGAGCGGGATCCACGCCGATCAAGCACGGGTTCTGGTTTTCACAAAATTAGGCGGATCGATGTCGAGATGCTGATGAACGATCGGGGTTATCAACAATTTGAGGTGCGATCGGTCCTCATTCCGGAATTCCCAGGGTGGTAAGATCCTACGGTACCAAAGGGCTTCGTATCGTGTTCGTGTAATTCTCCATGATCGTTGAAAGCTCGAATGGTTGGTCATTGCAAATGGGTATAAGTACCTTTGCAGTTCAACGTCCAGAAAGTTTCTCTTATGACCCTTATTCGCTCCATATCCGGCATTCGTGGTACCATTGGCGGTACACCAGGTGCTGGGTTAACTCCACTTGATGCTGTTCGGTACACAGCCGCATTCGGAACTTTTATTCTGAAACAAAGCGACAAAGAGCACCCGCGAATGGTGCTAGGCCGTGATGCACGGATCAGCGGACCAATGATGCGCGATCTGGTCGTTGGAACCCTCGTGGGGCTGGGATTTGAGGTAGTGGATCTGGATATGGCCACAACACCAACAGTGGAACTCGCTGTGACCGGAGAACAGGCCGATGGCGGGATCATTCTGACGGCAAGTCATAATCCAGCACAATGGAACGCCTTGAAATTGTTGAACGGAAAGGGCGAATTCATTTCCGCTGAGAATGGTGAAGAAGTGCTGCGGATCGCCGAGGAGAATGACTATCAATTCGTTCCTGTTGAAAAGCTGGGAAAGGTGATCCCAAGGACTGGCTGGACACGCAGACACATCGATATGATCCTGGCGTTGGATCTTGTGGATGTTAAGGCCATCAAGAAAGCGAAGCTTCGTGTAGCATTGGACGCTGTGAATTCCGTTGGTGGGAGTGCAGTGCCAGCATTGTTAAGTGCCTTGGGTGTTCTTGAAGTCATCCAGATCCATTGTACCCCTAACGGTATATTCCCGCACAACCCGGAGCCATTACCTGAGCATTTAGTGGATCTATGCAAAACCGTTGTAAAGCACAAAGCACATGTTGGTTTCGCAGTTGATCCGGATGTGGATCGATTAGCGATGGTTTCCGATGATGGCACATTGTTCGGTGAGGAGTACACCCTTGTTGCATGTGCGGATCATGTGCTCGCACATCGGGCAGGAGACACGGTAAGCAACCTTAGCAGCACACGTGCGCTCAACGATATTGCCGAGAAGTACCAACGTAAGCGGCACGCAAGCGCAGTAGGAGAGGTGAATGTTGTTGCGTTGATGAAGAAAGTAGGCGCACCGATCGGCGGCGAAGGCAATGGTGGTGTGATCCTAAGTGAATTACACTATGGCCGCGATGCACTTGTAGGCATAGCCATCTTTCTTACGTTACTTGCCAAAAGCGGCAAAAGCTGTTCAGAACTGCGAAAGAGCTATCCGGACTATTTCATCAGTAAGAACAAGATCGAATTGGAACCGAGCATGGATGTTCAAGCGATCGTTGATGCCATGCAAGTGAAGCACAACGCACAACCTCACAGCACAGTGGATGGACTGCGGATCGAATTCGATAATACGTGGGTACACCTTCGCAAAAGCAATACGGAACCGATCATCCGTGTATATGCGGAAGCACCATCCATGGAACAAGCCGATCAATTGGCCCAACGGATCATGAATGAAGTAGCACAAGTAGCTGGTATTCCCGTATCTGTCCGGTAAATTCGCCAATTCTTCAGTGATACATACCGACCTTCCTTTCGCCATGTCCCGCATCTATCTTGATAACGCCGCAACCACACCCATTGACCCCGAGGTTGTCGATGTGATGATCCCATACATGCGAGAATTTTATGGCAATCCCTCTGCTATACATTCCTTCGGTCGGCAAACACGAGCTGGCTTGGAGAAGGCGCGGAGGCAGGTTGCTCAGTTGTTGAATTGTACACCGGGTGAGATCATTTTTACAAGCGGTGGTACGGAGGCGGATAACATGGTGCTACAATGCGCTGTCAGGGACCTAGGTGTTCAGCATATCATTACCAGCGCAATAGAACACCATGCAGTTGAATTGACAACGGAAGCGTTGTGCAAGGATGACAGCGTAGCAAAGGCCCATTGGGTGAAACTGCAGCCGGATGGCAAACCTGACCTGAAGGATCTTGAAGAATTACTGAAGGTTACCAAAGGTCAAGGCGTGCTGGTTTCGCTGATGCATGCAAATAATGAGATCGGTACGCGGATCGACCTTCATGAAGTGGGAACACTTTGTCGTAAGTACGGTGCCCTTTTTCATAGTGATACAGTGCAGACCATGTGTCATTACCGGTTCGACCTGAGCACACTTCCGGTTGATTTCATCACATGTGCAGCGCACAAATTCCACGGACCCAAAGGTGTTGGATTCCTCTTCATGCGAAACTCTGCAGTGTTGAAACCGATGATCCTTGGAGGTGGTCAGGAACGGAACATGCGTGCCGGTACGGAGAATCTGCACGGCATAATCGGCTTGGCCAAGGCCATGGAGATCGCCTATCGGGAGCTGGACGAGCATCACAAGCATGTCCAAGGCTTGAAGGATCGAATGGTGGACCAGCTCGTTAAAGAGTTTCCTGGTGTTGAGTTCAATGGGGATCGATCAAAAGATGCATTGTATACGGTTCTGAGCGTCTGTTTTCCCGAAGACGGTCGAAGTGAAATGCTCTTGTATAACCTTGATATCGAGGGGGTTGCTTGTAGTGGCGGCAGCGCCTGTAGCAGTGGTTCGAACGCTGGATCACATGTGCTAAGAGCGCTTTATCCAGAGCGACCTGGTGCGAATATTCGATTTTCCTTCAGCCGGTTCACGACCAAGGAAGATGTGGACCGAGCGATAGAAGTATTGAAGCGGATCCTGGTGCCGGTGGCAGTTGCAAATACCTAATTGCTCCCTTGGTCGATTCCTGATTAGTCGCTGCGCTCCATTCCGGATCGCTGATTTCTGATTCCCGGTGTTTTCGGCCAACCCATCGCTTTGTCTTCGGGATGCAGTTCCATGGAATGAATCCCGCTAACTAGATCAAGAAAATCGAATCCACCCAAAGACAGGTCAATTCGCTAATGATGATCGTAGGAATTAGGAATTCGGAATTAATGATCCATCCTACGCTTCGCCTCCATCGCCCAGCCTAGGTCATCCAGGAATTGCTTTGTACGACGCTCCCAGCCTTCAGCATCTTGCAACACTGAGCCATCATCGCCAAAGGCCTCTTGAACTTTGGGCACTTGCATGGAGGAGGGTACGACCCACGCTTTGATCTTCCACAGTGGGAAAAGCAGTTCCACCATGACCTGCGTTCCTGCGAACATGCCACCTGAGGCTGTGCATATCGATACCGGTTTGCCTTTCCAATCTTCTGTTAGTAGATCGATCACGTTCTTTAAACTGGCCGGAAAACTGCCATTGTATTCCGGGGTTACAATGATCACGCCATTCGCTTTTCTGAAGCGTTCGGCATAATCCATTATATTCTTGTCCGGTGCCTTCATGAACTTTAAGCGTTCATCGAATATCGGGAAGTTAAATTCCATGAGGTCCAGTAGGTCAACAGTGTTCGTTGTTTGCTCTAAGGTGCGTTTTAAATGCAATGCCACATGGTGGCTTTTGCGACCTGTACGAACACTGGACGAAATGATGGCGATGTGCATTGATCAGTTATAGGTTGGTCGTTGCCGGTCGTGATATTTCCGGCCTTTGGTAAAGTAATTGAAGAACTGGTGATCGATCAATGGTATTTCTTGATCGGTCGATACGCTTGTACCAGCTCAACCAAGATCTACTCGATATTAGAACGAAGCTACCGTCTCGCCTTTGTATTCACCAGCAAGCAACTTTTCCTGTACCTTTTTGAAATGGCCAACCGTGTAGTTCACATCCTCCATTGAATGCGCTGCGGTCGGGATCAATCGTAACAGGATCGTGTCTTTCGGAATAACCGGGTATACAACGATACTGCAGAATATACCATGGTTCTCGCGCAGGTCCACAATAGCATTCGTCGCCTCTGGGACGCCACCATTCATATATACCGGGGTAACACAGCTATTGGTCATTCCAATATCAAGGCCAGCGTCCTTCAGGCCCGTCTGTAATGCGTTGGTAATGCTCCACAATTTTTCTGATAACTCAGGACGTGAACGGATCATGTCCAGACGCTTCAGCGCACCAATAACGATCGGCATCGGTAGGCTCTTCGCATACACTTGGCTGCGCATGTTGTAACGCATGTACATCATGATATCTTCCGGACCACAGATGAACGCACCGATGCTGGCCATTGATTTTGCGAACGTACCGAAGTAAACGTCGATATCGTCCATAACCCCTTGCGCATCGGCGGTTCCGCGGCCATCCCGGCCCATCATACCAAAACCATGCGCATCATCAATGAATAGACGGAAGTTGTATTTCTTCTTGAATGCGACGATCTCCTTCAATTTTCCTTGGTCGCCCGCCATGCCGAATACACCTTCAGTCATGACCAAAATGCCACCTCCGGTCTTTTCAGTGATCTTACGGGCGTGCTCCAATTGCTTTTCGAAGCTCTCCATGTCATTGTGCTTGAACACGAAACGCTTACCATGATGAAGTCGTGCTCCGTCGATCATACAAGCATGAGACTCGCTGTCATAGACCAATACATCATGTCGGGAAAGCAGCGCTTCAATGCAACTCATGCAACCTTGGTAACCGAAATTGAGCAGGAAGGTATCCTCCTTGCCCATGAATTTGCTCAATTCGTCCTCGAGTTGCTCATGGTATTTGGTCTGTCCGCTCATCATGCGCGCACCCATTGGGTATGCCATGCCCCAATCTTTGGCTGCCTGGGCATCCACTTCACGTATCTCAGGGTGATTTGCCAAGCCCAAATAGTTGTTCAGGCTCCATACGAGGACATCCTTGCCTCGAAATTTCATGTGTGCTCCTAACTCTCCCTCAAGTTTCGGGAAGCTGAAGTAGCCATGACTTTGCTTATGGTGACGGCCGATAGGGCCCATGTCCTCGCGGATCTTATCAAAAATATCGTTCATAGTAGGAACGTTTGTTTTTAGGTGTTATGCCCTTTTCAGAGTTCGCGCAAAGGTAACCGAGTCAACATACTGGCAACATGTTCTGGCCGTTACTTATCCACCGGGCACTGGATCATAACGGCTCCAGATCCGAATGAACAACTTACCTTTGCGGCCTTTCAGACTAAAATATCCTTGTAATGAGGAAGTTAAGCTGAATACAACCGATAGACCCCACTATACTTTTGGTAAATTATTTCACTGAACGCAGACCCTGGGCGCTTACTATCATTCTAGTGATCGCATGGTCGTTCTTCATTATCGGGGGTAGTGCAACCCTTACTTCATGCAGCGAATTCACGCGAGCACTTAAAAGCGATAGCTTGGAGTTCAAATTGGCCGTTGCGGAGAAGTACTATGATAAGGAGAGCTATGATAGGGCAGTGCCACTGCTGGAGGAATTAGTGGTGGCCTATCGATCCACGGTAAAAAGCGAACGGGTGAATTACCTCCATGCAAAGTCCTTCTATGGGATGAAGGATTACACGTTGGCCGGTTATTACTTGAGCAACTTTACCCGGACTTTTCCGAAGAGCCAGTATTCTGAGGAATGTGCGTTCCTGAGTGCTATATGTTATTACAGGAATTCGCCTAACTATGAGCTTGACCAGGGAGAAACCCGAATTGCTATGGACCAATTGCAGCTTTTTCTGGTCAGGTATCCAAATACGGAGATGAAGGATAGCTCGAATAAGCTTATGGATGAGATGCGCACCAAGTTGGAGGTGAAATCATATCACGGTGCGGACCAGTATTACCACATGCGCAACTACCAAGCTGCTAGTGTGGCATTCCTCAATTTTATCCGCGAATGGCCGAATTCCCGGTTCAAAGAGGATGCCATGTTACTCATTCTCAAAAGTGATTATGAACTGGCCCAGAACAGCGTTGAAGAAAAGAAATTGGAGCGTTTGAACGACGCTATCAAGAGTTATCATAATTTCGCGGACGCTTTTCCGCAAAGCGTGGTACTCCCGGATGCCGATAAATTGCATCGGGACCTTACGAACGAAATAGCGAGGAACAAGAACTGACCCTGAAAATGAACACCAAACAGACCGCCGCCAAGAGTACGATCACCCGTGATGTTTCCTTGCTCGACATTGAGACCGGAAATGTTTACGAATCCGTTGCCATTCTAGGCAAACGGGCTAATCAGATCAGCGTGCAGATCAAGGAGGAATTGAACGCCAAACTGGAAGAGTTCGCGATCGTTGGCGAGAACATCGAGGAAGTTTACGAGAACCGCGAACAGATCGAAGTAAGTCGCCATTACGAGCGTTTGCCGAAGCCTGCTGCGTTAGCGATCCAGGAAATGCTCGAGGGTAACACCTACTTCCGCCGCCCTGATCCTGTTGTTGAGGTCAAGAAAGAGGCCTAGTGCTGTGGAACGTGACGCATTGCGCTCACGGAAAGTCCGTTCGTGCAACGGAACGTTGTGGTCATCCTTGAAGGTTGAATAGTTCACTACGAACACATGCGCCTACTGTTACATCGTAATGTGCTATTATGCGTAACAGGGAGCATTGCGGCTTATAAGTCAGGACATTTAGTGCGCGAACTGGTGAAGTCCGGTGCGCAGGTGCAAGTGATCATGACCCGCGCTGCGCATGACTTCGTTACGCCTTTGACGCTTGCTACGGTCAGTGGCAGGCAAACGTTGACAGAACTAGTTTCTGGAGAAGGTACTTGGAATGATCATGTGCATTTGGCGCGCTGGGCGGATGTGATCCTCGTAGCACCAGCTTCTGCGAACACGATCTCCAAGATGGCACAAGGCGAATGCGATAATTTGCTGATGGCCTGTTTTCTTAGCGCAACTTGTCCTGTTTATTTAGCTCCGGCAATGGATCTGGAAATGTTCCGCGATGCAACAACACAAGCCAATCTGGAACTATTAAGAGAACGTGGTGTTATTACCGTGGGACCGGACAGTGGGGAACTTGCCAGTGGTTTGAGCGGTGAAGGTCGCATGACCGAGCCGGAAGAGATCGTCGCCCGATTGCATGCTGATCTGGTCGGAAACAGTAAGTTGAACGGCAAGCGGATCCTGGTCTCTGCCGGGCCAACACAGGAACCGATCGACCCAGTCCGATACATCGGCAACCGGTCCAGTGGTAAAATGGGTTTTGCACTTGCCGAGGAGGCTGCGCAACGCGGAGCATTGGTCGAATTGGTCGCTGGCCCCGTTGCACTTTCCACAGCTGTTACAGGAATTACCCGGACCGATGTGGTCACCGCAGCAGAAATGGCCGATGCGTGTCGAAAGATCTCGCCTGTATGTGATGCGGTGATAATGGCCGCTGCTGTGGCGGATTTTCGACCGTCCAACGCTCCTGATCAAAAGATCAAGAAGAATAATGCCCTAATGGAGATCTCGTTGGAGAATACTGAGGATATTCTTGCGTGGATGGGTAGTCATAAACCAAAGCAACAGAAACTGGTCGGATTCGCATTGGAAACGAACAATGCACTGGCAAATGCCCAGGGTAAATTGGAGCGCAAGAACTTGGACCTGATCGTACTTAACTCATTGAAGGATGAAGGTGCTGGATTTGGTCATGACACCAATAAAGTGACCTTGATCCAAAAGGGCACGGATCCTGTAGTTCTTCCGTTAATGTCAAAGTCCGAGGCGGCACGTGCTATCTTGGACCACTTGGAAACGCTTTTCTAGACCATGCGGAGTTATTCAGCCATAGTTGCCTTTTTTCTTGCCCTTTTCACTTTACCTCTTGTTCAAGCGCAAGAGTTCAATTGCCAAGCGAGCGTGATCGCTCCACAGGTGGCGACCGCGCAGCCGCGTGTGTTCCAATCATTGGAATTAGCGATCAAGGAATTCTATCAGAATCGTCGATTCACGAATTTGAATTATGCACCAAGTGAGCGGATCGATATCAATATTCTATTGACCATCAGCAGCCAACCTGCAACGGATAGGTTCGAAGGGTCTTTGCAAGTGATCTATGCGCGCCCGGTCTTCGGTAGCGATTACAACAGTCCTGTTATCGACCTTGTTGACAACAACGTGCAGTTCAATTTCTTGGAGAATACCCAGATCGAATTCACACCGGAGCGGTTCATCAGTAATCTGTCATCGTTGTTAGGCTATTACGCTTATTTCATTCTGGGAGTGGATGGCGACACATTTGCCCCGTTAGGTGGAACCGACTTCTACAATCAGGCTCAGCAGATCGTCAACAACGCCCAGAACGCAAGCGAATCCGGTTGGAAAGCCTTTGAGGACCAACGTAACCGGTATTGGTTATTGGACAATCAGCAGCAAAGCGTCTTTCGGCCGTTGCGTGAGCTGCTCTACAATTACCACCGGCTCGGCATGGATGCAATGACGGAGGATGCAGCTGCAACCCGAAAGACCATCGCAACGGAGATCGAAAAGCTGAAGACCGTGCACCAAGCCAAACCTGCTAGCTACAACCTTCAAGTGTTCTTCAATGCGAAATATCAGGAGATCGTGGAGATCTTTAAACCTGCTGACCCAGGTGAAAAGTCAAAGCTGTTCAATACGTTGCAGATCATTGATCCCGGGCATATCAGTCAGTATCAGAATATGATGCGTGGTTCGTAATTGGCATTTAAAGCCACCGGCAAGCGCAGTTGGCTTCGAGTCCAGGTCGGGGGTGATTTTTTCGATGATTTCCTCAATACATTCGCCCACAGTGAACATTCTTTCGTTCATGCATGAACATAATTATGCCTATGGCGTTTGCCAACTGCCCCAGCATCTCCCAACTGCTCATGCACGTTCCAACTACTAACACCAACTAGCAACTACCCCCCAACTGTGCTCCACCGCCTCCACATAACCAATTACCTTCTGATCGAGGAACTGGACCTGAACTTGGCCAAGGGACTTACGATCATAACGGGTGAGACGGGCAGCGGTAAGAGCATTCTGATCGGCGCATTGGGTTTGGTCATGGGCGAACGTGCTGATGCCGGTACACACCGTGATCCTTCAAAACGCTGCGTGATGGAACTGGAAGTGGATCTGTCAGCATTGGATCTTCGTAAGTGGTTCGACGCGAATGAACTGCCCTTCGAAAAGCACACGATCATCCGTCGACAGTTGGAACCGGTAAAGGACCGTGATGGATCACGCTCGCGCGCATTCGTGAATGATACACCCGTAAAGTTGGAACAGTTGCGTGAACTGGGTGCTCAGTTGGTGCATGTACACAGCCAACACCATACGCAATTGTTGAACGATCCGGGTTTCCAATTGGGCTTGATCGATCATGTGGCAGGGCATTCAGCTACCGTATCGGAATTCACATCAGAACATACCGCTTGGCGCAAACTGGTGAACGAACTGAACGAATTGTGTGAACAAGAAGCACGATCAAAAGCTGAACTTGATTTCTTCACTTTCCAATTGAACGAATTGGATGAAGCTGGATTGAAAGCCGGGGAACTGGAACAGATCGAACAAGAACTAACACGGGCCGAAAATGCCACTGAACTGATCGAAGCACTGACCGCAGTGGACCAAGGTGTGAACAGTGAGCGGGGTGTGTTGACCATGCTTGGGAAATTGCAGCAAACCCTCGTTAAACCTGCCCGTGTGGATGCCGAGGTTCAAGCGCTGTTGGATCGATTGAACAGTGCGACCATTGAACTGAAGGATATCGCTGGTACCGCTGAGGATATTGCCACCACTGTTTCTTTGGACCCAGAACAGGCAAAGGTGTATCGCGACCGTACTGATCTGATCCATTCATTGTTGCAGAAGCACCGTGTAAAGACAGTTGAAGAACTAACAGCAATTCAGGACGAGCTACGTTCCAAGACCGAAGCGATCGGTTCACTTGGTGAACGGATCGGATCCTTGGAAAAAGAGGAAGGTGTAAGGCGCAATAAGTTGATAACCGAGGCCAATACTCTTTCGAAAGCCCGCGTAAAAGCCATGGTACCACTGGCCAAGAAAGTTGCGGCCCAGTTGCACGAACTTGGCATGCCGAACGCGATCTTCAAATTCGATCATTCCGTTGTTGAACAACCCGGTCCGCAAGGCCTCGATATCGTCCGTGCACTGTTCACCGCCAACAAGGATCGCACTCCAGCACCGTTGGACAAAGTGGCCTCCGGCGGAGAACTGAGCCGCGTTATGCTTGCACTCATTAGCCTTGCAGCAGACTCACAAGACCTACCCACGGTGATCTTCGATGAGATCGATACAGGAGTAAGTGGCGAAGTGGCGGATCGTGTTGGTACGTTAATGGCAAAAATGGGAAAACATCGACAAGTGCTTGCCATTACCCATTTACCACAGATCGCCAGCAAAGCCCAGAACCATTTGTTGGTCACCAAAGCTTCATCCGCAGAGTCGGTCCTAACCAGCATTTCACCATTGACCATGGATCAACGTGTAGAAGCCATTGCACAAATGCTCAGCGGTCGAAAGCTCACCAAAGCCGCGCTGGAGAACGCGAGGGTGTTGCTGAAGGGGTGATCTTAGTTTGCTTTCAAGCGAATTCAGAAACTTCAAATTGATAGTTATTAGGTAAATTATGCTCCAAGCATAATTTACCTAATATTCATAATTTTGGTATATTTGTGAAATGGATCCCATTCGCAATCCCTTCGCGCCTGGTGCGGGAACACCGCCACCACATCTTGTTGGTAGAGATGTATTACTCGAAACAGTACGCATTGCTATTGCACGCGTACGTAACGGCAAACCTGCCAAGAGCATTCTTATGGTTGGTTTACGCGGGGTAGGTAAGACGGTATTACTTGACCGAATGCGTGATGAAGCCGAAGCAAGCGGTAATCACTCCATACGCATTGAAGCACCTGAAAACCGATCATTACCTGCGATTTTGGCACCGCAACTTAGGCAAGCTTTGTTGCGATTATCGCGAAACAAACGTGCGAAGGACTTGGCGGAACGTGCATTGCGTGGCCTTGCCGGTTTTGCACGGTCGCTGAAGATCAAATACAACGATATTGAAGTTGCATTCGATAAAGAAGAGGAACCGGGACTTGCGGACAATGGAGATCTGGAGCATGACCTTGTAGCGTTGCTCGAAGTAGCTGGTGAGGCTGCAAAGCAAGGAGATACAGCTCTGGTCCTTTTTGTGGATGAATTGCAATATGTTGCCGAAGATGAGTTGGCGGCATTGATCACGGCGTTGCATAGGACTGCTCAACGTCAGTTACCGATAGTACTTGTTGGGGCTGGCTTACCTCAACTAATTGGCCACATGGGAAACGCAAAATCTTATGCTGAGCGACTTTTTGATTTTCCAATAATTGGTGCCTTGGATGAAGAAGCAGCCAGTAAGGCAATTCGAACTCCGATCGAGGATGAAGATGCAAAGATCAAAGACGATGCATTAGCACTGATCATTATGGAAACTCAGTGTTATCCCTATTTCCTGCAAGAATGGGGAAAACATGCTTGGGAGGCGGCCACGACTTCGCCGATTACCAAGAAAGATGTTCAGTCAGCTTCAATTACTGCTGTTGCTGCTTTGGATCAAAGCTTTTTTCGCGTCCGCTTTGATCGATTAACACCTTCAGAAAAGGTTTATCTGCGAGCGATGGCGGAACTGGGGCCAGGTCCACATCGTTCTGGTGATATTGCTGATATGATCAAGAAAGAAGTTAGCGCCTTAGGTCCACGCCGTGCCCAATTAATTACAAAGGGTATGATATGGAGTCCGAATCACGGAGATACCGCTTTTACCGTACCGCTATTTGACGAGTTTATGAAACGCGTTATGCCGGGCGAGGATTGGTTGAAAGGGTGATCCTCACACCTTACCCCCAACGATCTCGTCCACTACATTTGGGTCCAGCAGGGTAGAGGTGTCTCCCAATTTATCAAGCTCATTCTCTGCAACCTTCCGAAGTATCCTGCGCATGATCTTTCCACTACGCGTTTTCGGCAATCCACTTACAAATTGGATCTTATCCGGTTTGGCAATTCTTCCGATACTTGCAACAACGGCCTCAATGATGCTGCCCCGCATATCCTCCGGGTCTTCCACGGGTTTTTCGGTAACAACATATGCGTAGATCCCTTGCCCCTTAATGTCGTGCGGGAATCCTACAACGGCACTTTCCACCACTCCTTTTGCCGTATTGATCGCACTCTCAATCTCCGCAGTGCCAAACCTATGGCCACTGACATTGATCACATCATCCACGCGACCAATGATCCGGTACCGGCCTTCAGCATCGCGCTTTGCGCCATCACCGGTAAAATACATGTCTTTGTAGTTGCTGAAATAGGTCTGCCTACAG